>JALOUA010000172.1 GCA_025457625.1 Akkermansiaceae bacterium | reverse complement strand
TGGTGGGCATCGGCGGGCTCGGCCATCTCGCGCTGCAATTCCTCAACAAGTGGGGCTGCGAGGTGACGGCGTTCTCATCAAGCGCCGCCAAAGCGGACGACGCACGCCAGCTCGGCGCCCACCATGTGGTGTCGAGCCGCGATTCATCAGCGCTCGCCAAACTCGCGGGCTCGCTGGATTTCATCCTGGTCACCGCCAACGTCACGCTGGACTGGGACGCGTATCTCGCCGCACTCGCGCCCGACGGCCGGCTGCACTTCGTGGGCGCGGTGCTCGAACCGGTGCCGGTGCCCGCATTCTCGCTGATCGGCGGACGCAAGTCGGTTTCTGGCTCGCCGCTCGGCTCGCCCGCGACGGTGGCGACGATGCTGGATTTCTGCGCGCGCCACGGCATCGCGCCGGTCACGGAAACCTTCCCGATGGAGGAGGTGAACGCCGCGCTCGACCACCTGCGCGCCGGCAAGGCGCGCCACCGCATTGTTCTGAAAAACGGTTAGAACGCCGGGCGGTTCACTCCGGAGACGAAGCGGATTGCGTTTCAGCGGATGCGGGTGGTTCATCGACCACGGGAGCGGGCATGCGGCCGTTGTTTTCCAGCAGGACGATGACCTCGTTTTGCACGGATTCCACCTGGTCGAGCGGGATGTCGGGATCGCGGATCAGATAGACCTCGCCGGTTTTGCGGTGCTCATAGACGCGCAGGATGCCGGTGGGCGTGCGCTGGTTGTCGGTCTCGCGCAGGATTTTCCGGCGCTCGAGCATCACGGCAAGGATGTAGCGGGTGTTCTCGGTGTGGTCCTCATCCTCCACTACCAGGCGGTGCAGCAACTCTTCGGCGCTGAGTTTCTCCACGGGGTTCTCCCTTTCGTTTCCGGTGGGCGCGCTGAACGTGGTCTTCCATGAGGAAAACGCCGTATCGGCATCGGCGGGCAGTTCGTTCCATGCTTCCAGCGCGTAGTCGCGGCGCAGGTAGCCGGAGGATTCGGGATCGGGATAGAGGGCGGTGACGATGGTCTCGCCATCGGCGAACGCGCGGCCGGTGGCGGCGCATTCACGCGAACGGGAGCGGACGTGCCAGGTTTCTGCAAAAGCCATGGGTGAGGAAATTTGAGATTTGAGATTGGGAATTTGAGATCAATCGGCTCCACCGGGGATGAGTTTGCGGAGAATATGATAGATGGGACGGCCGCTGATGCGGCGGTGGTAGAGATAAACGGCGAGCAGTGTGAACACCACGTTCGGCAGCCACGCGGCGGCGACGGGCTGGATGATGCCCGCCTCGCCGACGGCCAGCACGATGCTGCTGAGCACAAGCATGAAGGCGGAGAGCACCACGGCGAGGAAAATACCGCCGCCGGGGCCGCGCCGTGAAAAGTGGATCGCCAGCGGGGTGGCGAGCAGGACGGTCACCAGGCAACTGAAGGGCAGCGCCCAGCGGTAATGCCACTGCGTGAGATAGGGCGCGGGATTCGCCGAGGACGGATACATCCGGTTGACGCTGAGCCACGAGTTGAGATCCGGGATGCCGAGATGGGCGGCGCTCAGGCCGGGCTTGATGAGCTGCCATGGGGTTTCCGGCCAGGTGTCGATGTGCAACGGCCCTTGCGGGCTGTCATATTCCGGCGGGGAACCCGGCTTGAAATTTCCGATGAGCGCGTTTTCAAAAGTCCAGCGGCGGGTTTCGCGATCCCATCTGGCATGGCTTGCGGAGAGTCTGGAAACGATCTGATGGTTTTCATCGGTGGTGGTGACCTCCACATCGGCCAGCGGCTCTCCCTGCTCGTAATTGGCGGGAAACGCACCGATCACCCACAGCCGGCGGTAGGCGGGATTGCGGTAAACCACGTGCGAGGCTTCGGTGGCCTGCCTGCCGCTCGCCTCATCGAGAATCCGGTCCTTGTTGCCTTCGGCGAGCGGTGCCCAGTGGTAGTTGAGGCCGATGGTGAAGAGGGTGAAGAAAAAACCGGCCGCCACCAGGGGCAGTGTGAGCCGGAAGATCCCCCGGCCGGACTGGATGATGGCGATGATTTCGCGGTGGCTGGAGAGTTTGCCCAGACAATACAACAGGGAAAGCAGCAGGCTGTATGGCAGAAGAAGCATCAGCACGGCCGGCAGGCGGCTGGCGTAAAACCAGGCGAGTGTCGCCATGAAATTTTCCGACGCGCGGAAGTCGCCGACGTTGTCACCCAGATCGAGCAGGAGCCAGATCATGAGCAGGGCCGCAAAGCAGATGCCGAAAATCCCGAGAAACTGGCGGGTGATGTAGCGGTCGATCGTGTCGCCCATGGCATAGGCGGCGGCGGCCAGCGCGGGCAGGAAACACAATGCGGCAAGCACGAACGGCCGCCGCAGATGCGCGGCGGCGTCGGCATCCGGAAAGCCCACCAGATGCTCGGCGACGGCCCGGTTTTCCGCGGGGAGCAGCAACGCGCACAGCGCGGCACCCAACACGGCGAGCGCGAGGACCGGCAAGAATAATGAGAGATGGCTGCGGGCGTATCGCATGGAAGGCGATGTGGGGCGGAGATTGGCCGCGTCCCCGCGCGGGTGTCGAGTGCGATGTGGTGCCCCGGCGCACCGCCGGCCACCCATTTGCTTTTCACTCGCCACATTCCACTATCTGCTTTCCAGCGCGGGATCCGCCGCGTAGGCATTCACGCGTCAACAGGCCCGCCCATCATGACCCTCGCCGAACTCCAAGAACTCCACTCCCTGCCGTTTTTCAATCTGCTCAAGCGCGCCCGCGAGGTGCATGAAAAATTCTGGCCCGATGGCAAAATCCAGCTCTGCACGCTGCTCTCCATCAAAACCGGCGGTTGTTCCGAGGACTGCGCCTACTGCGCCCAGTCCGCCCGCTACAAGACCGAGCTCGAAAGCCACGTCCTGCTGGAGCGCGAGGAGGTCATGAAACACGCCCGCGCCGCCAAGGACAACGGCTCCACCCGCTTCTGCATGGGCGCGGCATGGAAGGGCGTGCGCGGCGGCACCAAGCGCTTCGAGCAGGTGCTCGACATCGTGCGCGACGTCGCCACGCTCGACATGGAAGTCTGCGTCACGCTCGGCGAACTCGGCCCGGAGGAGGCCGCCCGACTCCGCGACGCCGGCGTCACCGCCTACAACCACAACCTCGACACCTCGCCCGAGCACTATCCCAACATCGTCACCAGCCACACTTACGAGGACCGCCTGCGCACCATCCGCCACATCCAGGACGCCGGCATCTCCGTCTGCTGCGGCGGCATCCTCGGCCTCAGCGAAACCATCACCGACCGCCTCCGCCTGCTGGAAGTCATTTCCAACTTCAACCCCCAGCCCGAGAGCGTGCCGATCAACTCGCTGATGCCGATGCCCGGCACCCCGCTGGCGGAAAACCCGCAGGTCGATCCCTTCGATCTTGTCCGCATGATCGCCTGCGCGCGCATCGCGGTCCCGGGGGCCAAAGTCCGCCTCTCCGCCGGTCGCACCCGCCTCTCGGATGAAATCCAGGCCCTCTGTTTCTATGCCGGTGCCAACTCCATTTTCTACGGCGAGAAACTTCTCACCGCGGAGAACCCGGAAGCCGAAAAAGACCGCGCCCTGCTTGCCAAGCTTGGTCTCCAAACCCTCGAACCCAACCCCTCGCTCGCCGCGCCGCAAGCCGATCCGTTCAGCCCCGCCAGCCCGGCTCCCGATGGTGCCCAGCAAACGTGCGGACACTCCCAAGCCACCGCCAACTGCTGCTGAAACCGGGCTTTTCACGCGTTTCACAAATCATCCAAGCCGCCCCGGCGGTGCTGGGTTTTGTGCAAAACGCATGCTGGACACGCCGGAGGGGCTTGCCTAATTTCCCGTCCTCACACCAACCAATCCATGATACGCCACCTCATTTCCGGCATTCTGCTGACCAGTTTCGCCGCCGTTTGCTCCGCCCAAACCCCGCAGGCGGAAGCCACCACACCACCCGTTGAAGTGCCGCCCGCGCCCAAGCCCGATGCCGCCACCGTCAAGACGGACTCCTCATACGCGCTCGGCTACCGCATGGGCAACACCTTCAGCCAGCAGTTCGGCCGCTTCGGCGTGGGCGTGGGTGACCTCGACCAGGAGACTTTCCTCAAGGGCTTCATGACCGCCGTCAAGGGCGACAAGCCGGAACTCGAGGAGGAAAAACTCCAGGCGGCCATGCAGGCGCTCGGCGACATGCTGCAAGGCCGTGAGAAAGAGGCCGCCGAGGCCAACCTCGAGGCCGGCGAAAAATTCCTCGCGGAAAACGCCAAGCGCGAGGGCGTCATCACCACCGCGAGCGGCCTGCAGTATGAGATCATCAACAAGGGCGGCGAAGAAAAATACGTCGCGCCCAAGGAAGGCGAGGAGGCAAACAAGCAGTTCATGGTGAATTACAAGGGCACACTGATCGATGGCACCGAGTTCGACGCCTCGCCCGAAGGCCAGCCGGTTCCGATGACTCTGGAAGTGGTCGAAGGCTTCAAGGAAGCCCTCACCAACATGCCGGTGGGTGCCAAGTGGAAACTCTACCTGCCGGCCAAACTTGCCTACGGCGAGGAACGCCGGAGCGCGGAGATCGGGCCCAACAGCGCTTTGGTTTTCGAGCTGGAACTCGTTAAGATTGAGGATGCTCCAGCACCACAAGGGCTTCCGTTCCCGATGCCGCAGGGCCAGTCTGAGTAATCACTGTGTAATCTCTGCTTGCAGACGCCCCCCCTTGTTGTATTTTGCCCTCCAATAACCCATGGAACTCACAAATCACAACCCTCAGTCCGGCACCCGGCTCCCCGCTTTCACGCTGGTGGAGCTGTTGGTGGTCATCGCCATCATTTCAATCCTGATGACGGCCGGTTCCATCGGCCTCAGCGGGATGGGCGGCAAAGGCGTCACCAGTGGCGTGGCCACCGCCGAGGCCTTGTTTGACGAAGCCCGCACCACGGCCGTCGGCCGCAACCTCCGCACCGCCGTGCTGGTGGCCAAAAGCCTCCCCAACAACCCGGCCAACGACCTGCGGCGAATCGTGGTGGCGACCCAGAATGTGGACGCCAATGGCGACCCGGTGGCCAATCCGCCCTGGGTGCTGTCCAGCCGCGGCTTGGTATTGCCGGATCAAACGTTCTTCAGTTCCAAATACAGCAAGCGGGACCACGCCGGCAGTGGCGGCGATCTTGACACCATCACGCTCACCGGGGCGAAAAAAGCCTACGAGGGCGAGTATTACATCTATCAGTTCAACTCGCAGGGCATCTGCACCACGCCGGGCGCGAGTTTCATCATCGGCAGCGGCGCCCGGCCCCTCACCAAACCGGCCGACAGCAGCCCGCCGCGCGTCACCGGCAGCGCCAAGCGCGACTTCGGCGGCTTCGTCGTCTGGCGCAACGGCCGGACCTCGGTATTCCGCAGCCCCGAACAGATGAACCTGGACGGCAGCATCACCACCTTCTAACGCATGAAACCCAGCCATCCATGCCGCAAGCGCGGCTTTTCGCTCATCGAGACCGTCATCGCCATCGGCGTGCTCGCCGTCCTGCTCACCGGCTTCATGATTGTCTTCGCCCCGGCCGCCGCAGGCATCCGGAAATCCATCAACGTCCAGGAGGCGGACCGCCTCGCCACCACGCTGGAACAGGAACTCGTCACCTTCCGCACCGGCGACCCGGGCGGCAACGGATTCGGCAAGGCCTTCACCTGGATCAAGGACTCCAATAACGCCAACACCGCGCTGTTGATCTATCAATACCGCGGCAGTCTGTCGAGCACACGGCAGGACGACAAAACGCCCGAGCCCGTGGGGTCGAAGGAATTGGCCACTAAACTGCCCGGCAAGGACTACACCGTGCAGACGATGGTGCGGCGCAAGAGTGATCCCAAGTTTTTGGAGGATTTGAATGCCATCGAAGGCAGCGTCTATGTCGTCAAGTGCACCCAGCTGGTTTTCAATGGAGGCGAGTTGAAAACCGGCGCCGCCGGCCAGATCAGTGATCCCAAAAAAGCCGGCGCGGCTGTCGCCAATCCCGACGACTACCCGGAGGCCGTGATCGCATTCGCTGCCGATTTTCACGCGTTGCAGGGCAAGTCGGCGGCTTATTTTGGCGCTCCTTTCACCAAGTTCTTCACCAATGCAAAAAACCCGGTTTTCACCCGCAATCTGGCGGTGCGCCGCTGAGCCAAACGCCTGACTTACATGAAACCCAACGGAATTTCCTCCAAACGCGCAGGCTTCACCCTGATGGAACTGATGGTCGCCATGGCCATCACCACCATCATCGTCACGGTGCTGGTTTCCATCACCTCCATCGCCATCGACACCTGGAACCGCAGCCGCTCGGAATTGCGTGCCGCGCGCCAGGCCAAGTCGATGGTGGACACCATGGCGCGCGATTTCGAAGCGATGGTCACCCGCTCCGGAGGCAGGGATCCGGTCTCCAGCAGGCCCTTCGAGTGGTTCGTGGCCGACTCCAACGCGTCCAGCACCGCCACCAGCGGCCCGCTTCCCAGCACGAATGCCACCCAACTGGTGTTTTTCACCGCCGCTGCGGACCGCTACAAGGGTGAAATCGGCACCGCCTCGGATCTCGGAGGCGATGTTTCCTGTGTCGGCTATGAATTGTTCTGGAGGGATCCGATCGACCAGAGCGGCACCGTCTTCAAGACCTTCGTGCTCAACCGCAAGCTGGTCGATCCCAAGGAGGCATTCGACAAACTGCTGGGCAAAACCGACCTGGCCGCGGAGTTTGCCAACATCAGTGATATCGAGAACCCCGAGAATTTCGTCTGCGAGAACCTCTTTCAGTTCACCATCTCGTTCCACTTGTCCGTGCCCCCGGCCACGGCGGGAGGCGTCGCCACCCCCAGGGTGGTCACGATCGGCCCGTCGGGCACCATCCAGAAAATCAGCATCAACGGGGATGGAATCAATGCGGCCGGCGATGCCACGTTGAAATCCGCCAGGCTCACGGCGGTGGAAATCTCACTCACGGTGCTCTCGGATACGGGAGTGGACCAGTTGCGCAACCGCAGCTTCAGCGGCGACCAGCGGGCCGAGTTCATGGCCAAGTATTCCTACCAGTATTCCAAGCTGGTGCAGGTGCCCGGCATGTGAGCGTGCCGGGTTGCTGAAACTTGCGGCTTGTGCAAGCCGATTGCGGCCGCCGGGTAACTGTACCGCCATTGGATCCAATCCCAACGGGATTGCGCATCCCAGCCCGGGGTTGGCCCGATAGGGACTACCCTGGGACAGACACCCGAATGAGTCCCCAACTCCAACGGAGTTGTGTAGGGCGTGTGATCGGAGTCCCATGTTACACAACCTCGTTGAGGTTGAATGCTGTGGCGGGCACCCAACCCAAGGTAGCCCCGCTCCGCGGGACAACCTTGGGCGATGATGCGGAATCCCTTTGGGATTCAGAATTCCACCTGAGTAGTTACTTCAGATTCATGATGTCTGAAACTTGCGGCTTGGCAGCGGGGCGGATGCCGGATGCGATGGCTGTCAGATGATTTCCCTCACGGATGGCCAGCCGGTTCCCGGGTTCTCCGACTCGGTGCGGGACGCGTTTTCCACCAAGGGCATTCTCGCGAAGTCGAAGGAT
>JALOUA010000171.1 GCA_025457625.1 Akkermansiaceae bacterium | reverse complement strand
TCTCGCCCAAGCCCAACCCGCACCCCAAGGCCCCGGCAGCCTGCTCGGCAGCCCCTTCGTGATGATGGGCCTGATGGTGGTGATGTTCTATTTCCTGCTCATCCGCCCGCAGCAGCGCCAGCGCAAGGAGCAGCAGGCGCGCATCGCCGCCCTGCAGGCCGGTGACAAGGTGGTCACCACCGCCGGCATCCATGGCATCGTGCACAACGTCAAGGAGCACACCGTGGTCGTGAAAGTCGCCGAGGGCACCATGCTCGAGTTTGACAAACCCGCCATTGCCTCCGTCCAAAAAAAGGACGCGGCGAAGTGAACCCGCTTTATGGACGGTCATAGACCGCCGCCACCTTTTCTCCAACGTTTCCCGCCATGCTTGCCCTGACCTCGTTTTTCGAAGATCCGCTCACCGTTTTCGTGACGGGTTTGATCCTGATGATCCTCTTCTTCTGGTATTTCGCCACCGAGATCGAGCGCAGGAAACGCAACGTGGGCAGCGTGTTGACCGTCGGCATCTGCGCGCTGTGCATCCTTGCGGCCACTCCGCTCAGGGAGCGACTCAAAGGCGGCATCGACATCGTCGGCGGCTCGTCCTTCTCGCTGCGCATCCAGGAACGCGAGGGTGACGACGGCATGAAAATGCCGATCACGCAAGAGCAGGTGGAACAGGCCATCCTTGTCATCGAGAAGCGTCTCAACAGCATGGGCACGTCGGAGCCGCTGATCGCCCGCCAGGGCGCGGACGGCATTCTGGTGCAAATGCCCGGCGTCGAGCCCGAGGTGGCGGCCGACATCCGCGCCACGCTTGAAAAGGTCGCCAAGCTTGAACTGCGCGAAGTCAGCCCGCGCAGCGAGGAACCGGGACCGGACGGCAAGTCGCTGGCCCAACGTGTGCAGGAAGGTTTGGAAATCGTGCCCGGATACCGCGCTTACACTTACACCCAGAAGAACGAGGATGGGGTTGAAACCTCGCGCCCGATTCTGCTCAACCGCCGCATGGCGCTCGGCGGCTCGGACATCGCCAATGCCGTGCCCTCGCCCCAGCAGGCCGACGCCGTGGCCATCACACTCAATGGTGCGGGCACCGACAAAATGATCGCGCTGACCAAAAACATGCGTCCGCAGCAGGATCGCATCGCCATCGTGTTGGACGGCGAGGTCATCAGCGCGCCGGTGGTCAACCAGGTGCCGCTGGGCAAACAATTCATCATCGAGGGCCTGCGCGAGCCCGGCGAGGTGCAGAGCCTCGCCAACGCGCTGATGAATCCGCTGGAAAACCCGCTGGTGGTGGATGAGGAGCGCACGGTTTCACCGACCTTGGGCGACGCGGTCGTCAAGCAGGGCATCTGGGCGGGCATCGTCGGTCTGGCGATCACCACGTGTTTTGTGCTGCTCTACTATCGTTTGGCAGGCATCGTCGCCCTGGTCGGACTCGCCGTGAACGGCGTCATTCTTTTCGGCGTGATGGCGATGTTCGGCTTCACTTTCTCGCTGCCCGGCATCGCGGGGATGATTCTGACCATCGGCATGTCGGTGGATGCGAACGTGCTGATCTACGAGCGGCTGCGCGAGGAAATCGCCGCCGGCAAGTCGCTCAAGAACGCGATCGCCGCTTCTTATGAGAAGGCGTTTTCCGCGATTTTCGACTCGAACATCACCTCGCTCATCACCGCGATCATCCTGTTCTGGCTGGGCAGCGGCACGATCAAGGGTTTTGCCGTCACGCTCACCATCGGCCTTCTGGCATCGATGTTCTCCGCGTTGTTGGTGACGCGGGTGCTTTTCCGCTGGGCGATTGATTTCAACCTGCTGCACAAGCTGACGTTCTTCAACCTGTTCCGCAAAACGAATTTCGACTTCCTCAGCAAGCGCCGCCTCTGCGCGGTGCTCTCGGTGGGTCTGGTGCTGCTCTCGCTGGGTGCCTTCGGGCTGCGCAAGGAGAAGGCCTTCGGCATTGATTTCACCGGCGGCACGCTCATCCAGTTCCAGTTGGGCAAGGATCTGGAAATCCCGCTGGCCGATGTGGACAAGGCACTCGCCGGACTCACCTTGAACAAAGCGGCCTTCCCGCAGGAGCAGGGCAACCCCGCCACCGGCACGCTGCTCACGATCCGTTCCGACACCCGCGACGCGGAGGCCATCACGGCCAAGCTTCGCGATGCCATCCCCGCACTCGGCGAACGGGCTGAAGATGGGACCTTCAAAATCGAGAGCAGCAGGGAAGAAGTCTCGGCACTCATTGGCGGCACTTTCCTGAAGGATTCGCTCATCGCCATGGCTCTGGGACTCATCGGCATCCTGATCTACGTCACCGTGCGCTTCGAGTTCTCGTTCGCCCTGGGTGGCTTTGTCGCCATTCTTCACGACGTGGTCATATCCATCGGCCTGGTGGTGCTGCTGGGAGGGGAGCTCTCGCTGATCCATGTCGGCGCCATCCTGACGGTGGCGGGCTATTCGATCAACGACACCATCGTCGTCTTCGACCGCATCCGGGAAAGCCTTCTGGTGCGGACCGGTTCGATCAAGGAGATCATGAACGAGGCCATCAACATCACGCTCTCCCGCACCGTGCTGACCTCGCTGACCACCATCATCACGGTGGCGATCCTCACGATCTTCGGCGGCGGTTCCTCACTGCGCGATTTCTCGGTGATGATCTTCATCGGCCTGGTCGTCGGCACCTATTCCTCGATCTTCGTTGCCGCGCCTGTCGTGCTCTGGTGGAGCCGCCGCAAGGGACGCGACCTGCGTGAGGATGTTCTGGCCACCGAAATCAAGGCCGAAACCGTGGCCGCCGCTCCTTGATGCGGCGGCCGCCAGTCCGGCTTTACCGGTTCAGCGCCCAGGCGCGGGCGGCGGCGGGAAATCTTCCGGCGTGAGCTTGAGGTCCTTGTTGCGGTCCAGCGCTTCAAAGCGGTCTTCCTGTTCATCCTCGGACAATCGTTCCGCCTGCGGGCCTGCGCGGAACTCGTCGAAAGTCACCGCTCCGTCGCCATCCTTGTCGAGTTGCTGGAGCATGCGCTCCGGGTTCATGCGGGAAGCCTCGGGACGAGGGCCGCCGGGCGGCGGACCCTCGCCGCGTCCCGGACGAGGGCCGCGGTCCGGTCTCATGGGCGGTTCCGGTTTGTCCTTGGGGGTGATCACGCCGTCGCCATCGGTATCCAGACGGCGGAAAATCTCCGTTTGCCGCCCGGCGGGGAGTTTCTGGAAAAGCGGACCGGTTTTGAATTCCTCAAAACTCACGCCACCACTCTTGTCCGCGTCGAGTTCGGCAAGCCGGCGCAGCGGCGGGCGGGGTCCGTCCGGTTGCCGGTCGTGGCGGGAGAGTTCGCCATGGGCGAGTTTGCCGTCCTTGTTGTTGTCGAGCCGTTCGAACAGGCGCTGGCGCTTGTCTTCCGGCAGGCTCTGGATGCGCGGCATGGCATCGAATTCCCCGCGCGAGAGGAAGCCGTCACCATCCTGGTCGGCCTTTTTCCATGCCTCCATGAAGGGGCGGTGAGGCTGGCGTTTGCCGGGGCCGTCGCGTCCGGGCGGCGGGGAGGAGCCCTCGGGAGACTGGGCGTTGACGCAGAGCGGCGCGAGCAGACCCGCGAGAATCAGGGAAACGGGGATTGTTTTCATGGCGAATTGGAGTTTATCTGCACCCGCACTGCGGGACACCGGATGGAAAAACTCCGGAATCCCGCGAAAGTTTCGCATTGTTTACGCGTTCCGCGCGTTCACCCACATCCGTCCGCCATGCACATCCGCGACATTCTCAGCAACTCCCAGCCATCACTCTCCTTCGAGTTTTTCCCGCCGCGCGGGGCTGCGGCATGGGAGGACCTCTACCAGACGATCCGCGATTTGGAATCGCTCAAGCCCTCGTTTGTCTCGGTGACCTACGGGGCCGGCGGCAGCACCCGGGAAATGACGCATGATCTGGTGGTGCGCATCAAACAAACCACCACCATCCCGCCGGTGCCGCACCTGACGTGTGTGGGACACAGCGCCGATGAGGTGCGCGTCATTCTCGAGCGATACGCCGCGGCCGGCGTGGCCAACATCCTCGCCCTGCGCGGCGACCCTCCGCGCGACCAGCCGGATTACGACTGGAAACGTGGCGACTTCCGCCACGCGGCCGATCTCGTGCGCTTCATCCGCGAGTTCAATGAAACCGGCAAACACCCGGATCCGCGTGGTTTCGGCATCGGGGTGGCGGGTTTTCCCGAGGGCCACCCCGCAACGCCGAACCGTGTGGACGAGCTCGATCATCTCAAGGCCAAGGTGGATGAGGGCGCGGATTACATCTGCACGCAGCTGTTTTTCGACAACCATGATTTTCTCGACTTCCGCGATCGCTGCCGGCTGGCGGGCATCGAGGTTCCGATCATTGCCGGAGTGATGCCGGTAAGCTCGTTGCAGGGCATGAAGCGCATGGCCGAACTGGCGGCGGGCGCGCGCTACCCGGCGAAGCTGGTCCGGCTGTTGAACCGGGCCCAAACCAGCCCGCAGGCCGTGGAGCGGGTGGGCATCCACTACGCGACGGAACAATGCGCCGGGCTCCTGAACGAAGGGGTGGACGGCATCCACTTCTACACGCTCAACAAGAGCCGCGCCACCATCGAGATTTTCCACAGCCTGGCGCTGGACGCCGTGATGCCATGACGCTTCAGCGCTGGCCCTGCTGATAGATGTCCTCGGCCTGGCGCAGGGTGAGCTCGTAGATGTGGCCCTGGAGCGGGACCCGGATCGCCACGCGGCCGCTGGCCGGATCGGCCGGGTAGAGTTCCTGCAGGCGTGGCGCGCGCTCGAATGCGTCACCGGGGATGGTGATCAGAACGCTGCCGTCGTAGCGCAGCATGCGAGACATGCGCTCCGCGGCCTGGCTTTGCAGACGGCGCATCTCGATGCTGAGACCGAGGCGGTCGAATAGGGTGAGGGACTCGGGCGATTGTTTGCCTTCCTGGATGCGCCGCGCCTCCTGGGCGGCCCTTCGCAGGGTGAAGTCGGAATCCGAGGAAGAGGAGGGTTTCAGCAAATCGTCGGACTCATCGTCCACGGCGAATAGCGGTGACAGTTCCGCTCCCTTGGCCATCGCCTCGTCGATTTCCTGCTGGGTGGGCAAGCGGACTGCGAAGGCCCCCTGAAGCGTGAACAGATCCTCCGACTTGAGGTCGATTTCGCTGATCTGTATGCCGCCGCGCTGGGTTTTGATGAAAAACGAGCCTTCTCGGAAATCCACGCGATGATAATTCCGCGAATAATCCACGACCGAGAGCGCCTTGAGCAGGTGGATGCGCTCGCGAAGCGAGATCAGATCCGTGCCATCCATGACCACCTGCCCCTCGAAGCTGATGCCATCCGAGGAATTGGTGGAACCGGAAACCTTGAAATCGCCGGAAATGCTGCCCTCCACGAAATTGCGGAGTGCGGGTGGAATGATGTGTTCGAGCGCGAGACCGCGGATTTTGACGATGCCGTCAATCTCCGGCCGTTCCCCGCCGAGGACGCGCAGTCCGGGAAATTCCACCGTGCCCATGTCGCTTTTGAGCTCGGCCCTCTCGAATACGAGTCCGCCTTTCTCGGCGATCACCACGAGGTTGACGATTTCAAGCTCACGCAGCCAGTTTTGGCTGAAAGTTCCGCCGCTGAAGCTCAGCCGCCAGCCTGTGCCAGTTCTCTGCATCCTGAGGCTGCTCGATTCGATGGCACCCCGGGTGCGTTCCGAGTATCCCCACCTGAAGCTGGCACTCGCCACCTCGAAGGAATTCACTTCCGCTTTCACCGGCTTGCGGAAGACGGTTTCCGCGAGTTTTGCGGCGGATTGCGGATCGTTGGTTCCCGCGCGCAAATCCACGTCGAGCCGCGAGATGGGGATGTTGCCGGGCTGCCAAACACCGAGCAAACCGTCCAACAGGGACATCTTGACGCGGATGTTCCTTGCCTCCAGCGAGTCGAAAAACGTGTTTTCGCCGCCTTGCGCGGCGAGGCCGGCGATTTCCAGCTGCCCTTGGACGTGCTGGAGCCCGCGGATTTCGAATTCCCCGGCGGAGAGCGACGATTTCACATCATCGCGAAAGCCGCTGGAAAACTGCGCGGTGCCGGGCCGCTTCATCAGGTAGATCCAGAAACCCACCGCCACGAGCAGCAAAAAGACCAGCAGGCGCGCCGCCAGGCGCAGCAGGTGGAACATCGCACGCCCCCGCATGCCGCTGCCCGACATCGAGTAGCGGACTTGAAACCAGAATCCCTGGTTCGAAACCCATTGGCTCAGGCGTTCGTTGAAATTTTCAGTCTGCTCGGATTCCATGATTGGATCTCATCGCTCTGCGGCGGCGGAAGTAAATGCGGCGCTTGGTCGCGAGGCGAGGCAAAATTGCCGGCTTGTGCCTCAGGCCAGCCCCGTTAGATTGACGACCCGTCCCGGCTGGGCTACCTCTGCCCGGTCATGATCCACCGCATTCTCCCAATCGTCGCCGTGACGCTCCTCGGCGCGGGCGCTGCCCAGGCCCAACTCGCGGCGGCGCTGCAGGTTCCCAAAAGGCAGAATGTCACCGGCGAGCCGGTGATCGCCGTGGTCACCATCACCAACCACTCCGGCCGGGAACTCGTTTTCCAAAGCGATGGCCGCTTCCAATGGCTGGACTTCAACCTGCGGAAATCCAACGGCAACCCGGTCAATCCCAAAAGCCGCGTGCTTTTCGGACCGATGAAGATCGCCGCCGGCCAGACGCTGGCCCGCGAGGTCGATCTGGCGCAGCATTTCCAGCTCGGCGAGCCGGGCAATTTCACCGTCTCCGCCACCATCAACGCACCCGGGCAGAACACCCCCGGCACCACCACCAACCGCGCTTTTTTCAATCTCGTCAACGGCCGCATCCAGTGGTCCCAGAAAGTCGGCACACAGGGGGCCGGCGGCAAAATCCGCGAGTTCCGCATTCTCAACTACACCGGCGACTCGCGCTCACAGATCTATGCCCAGATCGTCGATGATTCCACCGGCCAGTTTGTCCGCACTTTCCTGCTGGGCGACATGCTGATGCTGCGCAAACCGGTCTGCACCGTCGATCGACAGCAGCGGATGCATGTCATGTTTCTCGCCACCCCGTCGATGTGGGTGCATTGCGTGGTCGATACCGACGGCAAACTCGTCAACCGCCAGATCCACCAGAGCGCGGCGCAGGGCGATCCGAAGCTTCTGACGCTGGGCGATGGCAGCGTGCAGGTCGCCAACAGCATTCCCTACGACCCGAAAGCCGCCGCCGAACTCCGCGCCAAGACCCGCAAGGCCTCCGACCGCCCGCCAGTCCCTTACTGATGGCCAGGTGCATTGGCCGGAAAAGTTTTGGAACGGGCAAATTCAAGCTTTACAAGTTTTTAAAATTATTAAGACTTCCTGACAGTTTTTAACTCCTAAACTTTTCCATGAAAACACAACTTCGATTTTTGGCCGTGCTGGCAGTGTGCACGATGTTTTCCAGCGCATGGGCGGCGGGTTTCCGGACGGTGGTGATCGATGCGGGCCACGGCGGCCATGACAACGGTGGCCAGTGGGGCAAGGTTTACGAGAAGCACCTGGCCCTGGACACGGCGGTGCGTTTGGAAAACAACCTCAAGCGCATGGGCTACCAGAC
>JALOUA010000170.1 GCA_025457625.1 Akkermansiaceae bacterium | reverse complement strand
GGGCGACGAAATTGACCTCGTGAAGGCAAAACTTCAGGACATGGTACGGAAAATATCAGCGGGACAGCCGCGGCCCGACGTGCGTTATGGGCTGGTCGCTTATCGTGACAAGGGTGATGAATATGGCGTTGATATAGTGGTGGATTTTTCTCATGGAGGTATGGCTCTAGGTAAATTCGGTGACAATGGTAGGTATCAGCTGCTGAAAGAAAAAGAAAATGGATCGCAACCGCATTGGAAGTTGCTCGATAAGTGAATAGGGCTTCATCGACGGGGTCAGTGAAAGCGCCGGGATAAACCGGCTTGGAAATGAGAATGAAAGAGTCTTACGAAGAACAACGCCATTGAGCTCCGAAATCAAGATTCCCGTGTGCCGATCCCGCGCGCATGTGTCGAAATTCCAAGCGCGAGAACCGGGAGATCCTATCGACATCCAATTCGCGGAAGGCATGTCCTTGCACGGGTTGGATCGCTCGGAAAACGTTTATGACGGTAAATCCGGGATGCACGCCGATAGGAAGTCAGATGGGTCCGTAGTACCTGCGAAGTCTGCGAACAAGGGTGGCCCAAAAGCACCTGCGGAGTGGATGGAGGAAAGGGACCCAGTCGAGAGGAATACTGAACAAGCTGACTTATCCCGGACTCAGCGCCGGAATCATGGTATGTCAAAATGGTTTGCCAGTATGCGCGAATCGATTCTTTGGGGTCGACTTGCGTTCGACTCAAGGCAGGAGCCGTATGAGGTAGTTCCTCACGTACGGATCTGCGCGGGGGGCCGCCGGTAACGGCGGTTCCTACCGCAATCACACGGCGTGATGCGGTATTTCGGTTAGAAAGGCTTGGGAAACAAGGTTTCGTAAAAAACCCGGGCCGCCAGCCGGTCGCCGCGCGCGCTGGGATGGCTGCCGTCGTCCTGATAGAGTTCCGCGCCGCGTCCGGCATCCACTTCCCTTTCCCATGCGTCGCCCACCGGCACGACGGCCAGCCCTCCGGCGTATTGCGCCGCCTGCCGGTATCCCTCGCGCAGGCGGCGGTTCATCGCATGGAAGTCGTCCTTGCCGTGGAGCCACTCGTCGCCATCGCGGCGGCCCCATGTCTGATAGAGGACCGGCACCGCCCCTGCGTCGCGGGCCTCGTCGGCGAGTTTGCGCACATGGGGGAACATGGCGTGCGAGCGCTTCAAGGTCTGCGAGGGAATGCGGCTCTGCTCCTGGATGACCACGTAGTCCCAGCCGCCCTCGCGGATGGCGTGCAGCGTTCCGTCGTTTGCGGAGTGTTGGCCGAGCGTCCAACCGCCGTTTGTGACCTGCCTGACGCGGAGTTTCACGCCATCGCGCGCGGCGATGCGGCGGAGTTCGCCCGGCACGTGGAAACTGTAACTGTTGCCGATGAAAAGGATGGACGCGGGTTGCGGGTCCGGCGCGCGATTCGAGACGTGGATTTTCTCCGGCGTCTGCTTTGAGGCGCAGGCGGCGAGTGCGAGGCAGGAAAGAATGGCGATGAGGAGTTTCAAGCGCGGGGATGGGCGTCGTCGTAGGCTTGTTTGAGGCGTTCGCGGGTGACGTGGGTGTAGATCTGGGTGGTGGATAGAGAGGCGTGGCCGAGCAGCGTCTGCACGCTGCGCAGGTCCGCGCCGGCATCCAGCAGGTGCGTGGCGAAGCTGTGCCGCAGCTTGTGCGGGCTGATCGCAAACGGAATGCCGCTGTGCTTCAAGTATTTCCTCAGCAGCAGGTCCACCGACTGCTGGGTGATGCGCGTGCGGCGCTTGCTCAGGAAAAGCGCGCCGGATGTGACGGCGGCCTCCTGCCGGTAGCGTTGGATCGCGCTCACCGCGGGTCCGCCGACCGGCACGATGCGCTCCTTCGAGCCTTTGCCCATCACCTTGACCGTCTCGCCGATGAAATCCACATCCTTCACATCGAGCGCGAGCAGTTCGGAAATCCGCAATCCGCACGAGTAGAACAATTCGAGAATGGCGGCATCCCGCAGCGGCAGCCAGGGCGGGGATTTCTTGTCGGCGGGGAGGCGAAGCGGCATGCCCAGCAACTCGTCGATCTGTGCGATGCTCAACACCACCGGCAGGCCGCGCTCGGGTTTGGGCAGCCGCACATCCGCCACCGGACTGCGGCCCATGCCGCGGCGCAGGACGAGGAATTTGTAAAACGAGCGCAACGCCGCGAAGCGCAGCCGGATGGTCGCGCGCTTGAGCCCCTGTTTCATCAGCGCCAAGAGGTAATCGCGGAAATCGTCCGCCGTTTCATTCCGCCAGCCGTTGAAGGCATCGCCGCGCCAGTTGCGGCAAGCGGCCAAC
This sequence comes from Akkermansiaceae bacterium, assembly GCA_025457625.1. GTDB lineage: Bacteria > Verrucomicrobiota > Verrucomicrobiia > Verrucomicrobiales > Akkermansiaceae > Luteolibacter. Next base: position 10,720 of record JALOUA010000170.1, on the reverse strand, counting down.
GCCTCGCGGTAATTCACCAGCGTCCGGGCGGACGCACTCCGCTCGGTGGCCATGAAATCGAAAAACGCGCTCTCGTCGGCATCCGTCATCGCCAGCCAAGCTAAAGGCCCGGGCATGTGCCACCAAGGGAAATTGTGATGGGGGAATTCGTGATTTCCCCCGAACCTTGTCCGTCTCTCCTGCGGAAGAGACGTGGAAGACCCTGTGTTGAATCCCAATTGACATCGTCCGCCCACCATGGACACCCGGGGCAACGGAATTTCTCCGACCACACGGCAAGCCTTCAGGACCGCACACCCTGTGTCACCCCGGTCAAACCACCAACGCACAGAGGCCCGTGAGAGCGCAATCAGAAGCACACTCGGCAGGTTTCCCATCCGATCCGCCGGCAGCGGGCATAAACCATGCGCCTTGCGGAAACCATGGGCATCGTTCAATGCTTGTCCATGCAACGCGTGGAATCACCCTTGGAGGCCCGGCTGCGCCGGGAAATCCTGCTGGCACGGGAACGCGTCTATCGCTTCGGCAAAGCCACGCCCATCGAGCGGCTCGACCTGCCGGGCCCGGGACCGGAAATCTGGGTGAAACGCGAGGATCTCTCCGCCGTGAAATCCTACAAATGGCGCGGTGCCTGCAACCGCATGGCCACCCTCACGCCCGGTGAGGCGAAACGCGGCGTCGTCACCGCCTCCGCCGGCAACCACGCGCAGGGCGTGGCGCTCGCCGCACGCGCGCTCGGCATCCGCGCCCGCATCCACATGCCCCGCTCCACACCCAGGGTGAAACAATCCGCCGTGCTCAGCCACGGCGGCGAATTCGTCGAAATCCATCTCTCGGGCGACAGCTATGACGACGCACTGCAGGCCGCGCGCGAGGACGAGGCCCGCAGCGGCGCGGTTTACATCCATGCCTATGACGATCTGCTGGTGATGGCCGGCCAGGGCACGCTGGCCGACGAGGTCGTTCTATCAGGTCACGGCCCCTTCGACGCCGCGTTCCTCCAGATCGGCGGCGGCGGTCTTGCCGCGGGTGTCTCCACCTGGCTCAAGACCTACTGGCCGGACATCGAGATCACCGGCGTCGAGGGCGCCGGCCAGGCGTCGATGAAAGCCGCGCTCGCCGCCGGCAAACCCGCCGCCCTCGGCCAGGTGGACCTGTTCTGCGACGGCACGGCTGTTAGAAAACCCGGCGACCTGCCGTTTGAAATCTGCCGCCACACGCTGGCACGCGTCGAGACGGTCACCAACGCGGAGGTCAGCCATGCGATGCGCGTGTTGTGGGAGGGGCTGCGCTGCATTTCCGAGCCCTCCGGCGCGCTGGGGCTGGCCGCCGTGCTGGGACAGCGCGAAAAGCTGGCCGGCAAGCGCGTGCTGGTCATACTCTGCGGTGCCAACATCGATTTCCTGCAAATCGGCCTGATCGCACAGTCGGTGGGCGCGGCAAGCCAGGCGAGCCGCACGCTGCGGGTGCGCATTCCGGAACGTCCGGGATCGATGCTGCATTTGCTGGATACCTGTTTCGCGGGCGTCAACATCTCGGATTTCCAATACGGCAAGACCGGCGAGGCGGACGCCTGGCCGGTCTTCACCCTGGGCGCGGACGAGCCGGGCGGCTTCGATCAGATCCCCGCGAAACTCGCCGCCGGCGGATTCGAGTGGCAGGATCTAACCGAAGCGGAGGACGTGGCCTTCCGCGCCATTCCGCTGCGCGGCGACCTGTTGCAAAACCCGGTTTTCCTGCGCCTTGATTTCTACGAGCGCCCGGGCGCGCTGCACGATTTCCTCGCACAGCGCGTGCGCGGCAACGCCAACATCTGTTATTTCAACTACCGCCAGTCCGGCGAACGCATCGGCCGCGCGCTCATCGGCCTGGATTTCCCCTCGCCCTACGAGCGCGACGCCCTGATGATGACCATCCCCTCACATGGCGAAGGCTACCGTCTCTGCGAACGACTCGACGGGGAAACCTGCAAACGCTTGAGAGGCGGGTGAAACCGGCGGGATGTCAAATCATCCTGAAATGCGGGGAGGCGCCGGCGCCCCGAAGTGCGGCCCGACAGCCGCCACAGGGCGGTCCGTTCAACTCGGGAAACCGTCGCAAACCGGTTCATTTTTGATCCTGAATTCCGAAACGATCGCCACGAAAGGTCAACCCCTTGATGGCAATCTCATCCACATTTGGAAAATGAGAGCGGTGAGGTTTTCGACTCTTTGATTTTCGCGAACTTTCCTGTCTTTCGTGGTTTCCATTTTCCTTTCCGGGTTGATGGGTAGGGGTTTGCCGGTGAGTTGGGGATGTGAAACCCAGTCCACTGGCAAAACCAAGACCCGCGGCGGGATGCCTGAACCCGAAAAACGCCCCCGGAGCGGTGGCTCCGGGGGCGTGGATTTTCTCAGGGAATGATTCCTTGGGATCAGGCGGTGGCGGAGTCTTCCTCCTCCTCGATGGTCTCGCGGACCTGGACGATGGGTTCGGGCTCCTCGACGGTGAACTCGAACTCGGAATCGCGGTGGCACGGGAAGCCGGTGCCCGCCGGGATGAGATGGCCCATGATGACGTTTTCCTTGAAGCCGGTGAGGTAGTCCACCTTGCCCAGCGTGGCGGCCTCGGTGAGGACGCGGGTGGTGTCCTGGAACGAGGCGGCGGAGATGAACGAGTCGGTTTCCAGCGAGGCCTTGGTGATGCCTAACAGAACCGGTTCCGCCTCCGCGGGCTTGCCGCCGTTGGCCACGATCTGCGCGTTGATGCGCTTGAAGTTCGTGCGGTCGATCTGGTCGCCCCACAGATACTGGTCGGCATCGCCGGGATCGGTGATCTTCACCTTGCGCAGCATCTGGCGGATGATGACCTCGATGTGCTTGTCGTTGATTTCCACGCCCTGGACGCGATAGACGGACTGCACTTCGTTGACGAGGTGCTCCTGGAGTTCCTGGGCGCCGCAGGCTTCGAGCAAGTCTTCCGGAGACACGGGGCCTTCGGTGATCTGGTCGCCGCGTTTCACCTTGTCGCCATCGGTGACAATGATGTGTTTGCCCATCGGCACGAGGTGATCCTGCTGCTCGCCGGTTTCGGCGTGGGTGACGACGACGCGTTTCTTGCCGCGGACGTTGGTGCCGAAGGAAACCTCGCCCTCGATCTTGGCGATGACGCAGGAGTCCTTGGGCTTGCGGGCCTCGAAGAGTTCGGCGACACGCGGCAGACCACCGGTGATGTCCTTGGTGCGCGCGACTTTGCGCGGGGTCTTGGCGATCAGCGTGCCGGCGGTGACGACCTGGCCTTCCTTGACGGAAAGGTGGGCGCCGACCGGGATCGAGTAGCTGGCTTTCACTTCCTTGGTCTTTTCATCCATGATGACGACCTGCGGGTGGAGGTCCTCCTTGTGTTCGGTGACGACCATGCCCTTCTTGCCGGTTTCCTTGTCCACTTCGTTGGTCACGGTGATGCCGGAAATCATGTCGCGGAATTCGACCTTGCCGCCCTTCTCGGTGAGGATGGGCACGTTGTAGGGATCCCATGTCACCACGGTGTCGGCCTTCTTCACATCCTCGCCGTCTTTGACGGAAATGATGGAGCCGATGACGATGTTGTGGCTTTCGAGTTCGAGGCCGGCCTTGTCGCGGATCGAGACCGAGCCGTTCTTGTTGAGCACGACCCAGGTGCCGTCGGCGGCCTGCACGGTGCGGAGGTCCTTGTAGACAAGGCGTCCGGCGTTCTTGGTCTTGATGATCGGCTGCTTGAAGGTGGCAGCGGCCACGCCACCGACGTGGAACGTCCGCATGGTGAGCTGGGTGCCGGGTTCGCCGATCGACTGGGCGGCGATGATGCCGACCGCCTCGCCGATTTTGACCGGCAGGCCGGTGGCGAGGTTGAGTCCGTAGCAATTCGCACAGCAGCCGCGGTCGCTCTCGCAGGTGAGCACGGAGCGGATCTTGAGTTTCTCCATGCCGATGCGTTCAACGGCCTTGGCCTGTTTCTCGTCGATGACGTCGTCCACCTTGATGAGGGTCTCACCGGTGACGGGGTCCTTGACCAAGTCGCAGGAGACACGGCCGTAGATGCGCGAGGCAAGCGAGGCGCTTTCCTCATCGCCGTCCATGATCGCGGTCACGGTGATGCCGTTGGCGGTGCCGCAGTCCTGACCGGTGATGATCACGTCCTGGGCCACGTCCACGAGCTTGCGGGTCATGTAACCGGAGTCGGCGGTCTTGAGCGCGGTGTCGGAGAGACCCTTGCGCGCGCCGTGGGTGGAGATGAAGTATTCGAGCACCGAGAGACCTTCTCGGAAGTTCGAAATGATCGGGCGCTCGATGATCTCGCCGGAGGGCTTGGCCATCAGGCCGCGCATGCCGCCAAGCTGCTTGATCTGGGACTTGTTGCCCCGCGCGCCGGAGTCCACCATCATGAACAACGGCGATGCCTTGGCCTTGCCGTCGTTGTGCTCGATCTTGCGGTAGAGCGCGTTGGCGATGGTGTCGGTCGCCTGGGTCCAGACGTCCACGACCTTCTGATAGCGCTCGCCGTCGGTGATGACGCCGTTGCGGTATTGCTTGGTGACTTTTTCGACTTCCTCGTAGGCCCGGGCGATGACTTCCTTCTTCTCCTCGGGAATGACCATGTCCACGATGCCGATGGAGGTGCCGGAGCGGGTCGCTTCCTTGAAACCAAGCGTCTTGAGGTCGTCAAGCACCTTGACCGTGTTGGGCTTGCCGACAACCTGATAGCAGCGCCAGATGATGTCTCCGATCTGCTTCTTGCCGACGTTGTGGTTGATGAATCCGACGCCGGAGGGCCAGATCTCGTTGAAACGAACGCGCCCGGGCGTGGTTTCGATGATCTTGCCCTGGCGCAGCGCGGCTTCGAGCGGTGTGAGATCCTTGCGGTCCTTGGCGGTGAGCTCCTCGCCCTTGTAGCCGAAGACCGTGTCCTTGCCGTAGTCGGGGTTGCGGATGCGGATCCACTGGTGATAGGCCACCTTGCGCGAGGCGATGGCAAACTCGACTTCCGATGAGTTTTCAAACAACGGAAGATGCTCGGCCTTTTCACGGTCCTTGGCGGTGCGGACGGGAGCCCACGTGAGATAATACGTTCCAAGGATGATGTCCTGGGAAGGCACCGTGATCGGGCGGCCTGAAGCGGGCGAGAAGATATTGTTAGGAGCCAGCATCAACTGGCGGCACTCCATCTGGGCCTCCACCGAGAGCGGCACGTGCACGGCCATCTGGTCGCCGTCGAAGTCCGCGTTGTAGGCGGTGCAGACGAGCGGATGGACGCGGATGGCCTCGCCTTCGATGAGTTTCGGCTCGAATGCCTGGATCGACAGGCGGTGCAGCGTGGGGGCGCGGTTGAGCAGGATCGGGTGACCCTTGGTGACTTCCGCGAGGATGTCCCAGACTTCGGTGGTCTTGCGGTCGATCATCTTCTTGGCCGAGCGCACGGTGTGGCAGTAGCCGAGTTCCTTGAGGCGGCGGATGATGAAGGGCTCGAACAAGGTGAGCGCCATCTTCTTGGGCAGACCGCACTGGCCGAGCTTGAGATCCGGGCCGATGACGATGACGGGCCCTTGCCCTTGAGCATGTCGGACAGCGACTTGAGCGGACGGTTGCCGGCGCCGGTGACGGCGCGACCGTGGCGGCCGTTGTCGAAGAGCGCGTCAACCGCCTCCTGGAGCATGCGCTTCTCGTTGCGGATGATGACCTCCGGCGTTTTGAGCAGCAGCAGGTTCTTGAGGCGGTTGTTGCGGTTGATGACGCGGCGGTAGAGGTCGTTGAGGTCGGAGGTGGCGAAACGGCCGCCTTCCAGCGGAACCAAAGGACGGAGGTCCGGCGGGATCACGGGCAGCACCGTCTGCACCATCCATTCGGGGCGCGACTTGGAGGCCGCGAAGCCCTGGGTGATCTTGAGGCGCTTGCTGAGCTTCTTCTTGTTCTGCTTGGACCGCGTGGTGCCGAGTTCCTCCTCGAGCCTCACCTGGAGCTCGGCGAGGTCGATCTGCTTGAGCAGTTCCTGGATCGCTTCCGCACCCATGGCGGCCTTGAACGAGCCGTCGCCGTAGGTGTCCTCGGCTTCACGGATTTCGTTTTCGGTGAGAAGCTGGCCGAGTTCCAGCGCGGTATTGCCGGGCTCGGTGACGACGTAATCCTCGTAATAGATGACGCGCTCGAGCTGGCGGGCGCTCATGTCGAGCATCAGGCCGATGCGCGAGGGCATGCACTTGTAGAACCAGATGTGGGAAACCGGCACGGCCAGCTCGATGTGGCCCATGCGCTCGCGGCGCACGCGGGAGAGCGTGACTTCCACGCCGCAGCGGTCGCAGACGACGCCCTTGTGCTTGATGCGCTTGTATTTGCCGCAGGCGCACTCCCAGTCGCGGGTGGGTCCGAAGATCCGCTCGCAGAAGAGGCCGCCCTTCTCGGGCTTGAAGGTCCGGTAGTTGATGGTTTCCGGGTTCTTCACCTCGCCCTTGGACCAGGAGCGGATGATTTCCGGGGAGGCCACGGTGATGGAGACCTGGTCAAAGGCCTCGGGGCGCTCGTCCACGCCGAAAAGTTCGCGAAGGTTGGTATCGACACTCATGTTGTTGGATCGTTAAAGGTCAGGTTAGGGGTTCGCGTGGCTCGGAATCAGAGGGTGAGGTCATCGAGGGAGAAGTCGTCCAGGCCGCCGGTCATGCCGGAGCCGTGGGTCGAGCCCCGGCGGCCGGGACGCACGTCGAGGCCGAGGGATTGCATTTCCTTGATGAGGACGTTGAACGATTCCGGGGTGCCGGCCTCGAGGTTGTTGTCGCCCTTGACGATGGCCTCGTAGATGCGCGTGCGGCCCTGCACGTCGTCGGACTTGACGGTGAGCAGCTCCTGCAGCGTGTAGGCGGCGCCGTAGGCTTCGAGCGCCCAGACTTCCATCTCCCCGAAGCGCTGGCCGCCGTATTGGGCCTTGCCGCCGAGCGGTTGCTGGGTGACGAGCGAGTAGGGGCCGACGGCGCGGGCGTGGATCTTGTCGGCGACCAGGTGGCCGAGCTTGAGCATGTAGATCATGCCGACGACGACCGGGTTGTGGAATGCCTCGCCGGTGCGGCCGTCATAGAGGGTGGACTTGCCGCCGGTGGTGCCGTCCTTGCCATCGCCGATCCAGGTGAAGCCGCGGCCTTCGGGCTCGCCGGATTTGCGCGGGCGCGCCTTGCCGGCTTCACCGATGGTTTTCACACCATCAACCTTCTTGGCCTCCGACATGAAGTTCCAGATGACATCCTCCTTGATGCCGTCGAAAATCGGCGTGGCCACCTTGAAGCCGAGCGCCTTGGCGGCGACGCCGAGGTGGGTTTCGAGGACCTGGCCGACGTTCATCCGCGAAGGCACGCCGAGCGGGTTGAGGCAGATGTCCACCGGTGTGCCGTCGGAAAGGAACGGCATGTCCTCTTCCGGCACGATGGTGGCGACGACACCCTTGTTGCCGTGGCGGCCGGCCATCTTGTCACCGACGGAGAGCTTGCGCTTCGCGGCGATGAAGACCTTGACCTCCTTGATGACGCCGGGATCGACCTCGTCGCCGGATTCGAGCGAGTCGAGCTTGCGCTCGCGTTCGGTGTCGAGTTCCTGGAAGCGGCTTTCAAACGAGCTGATGATTTCCAGGATCTTGTTGCGGATGGGCGAGGGATCGATCTCGATGTGATCGTGCACGGATGCCAGCTTGCGCAGCAGCGTCTTGGTGATCTTGCGGTTGGCCGGGATGATGATCTCGCCGGTCTGGGCGTTGACCACGTCGAGCGGGATCTTCTCGCCTAACAGGATGTCGGAGAGGCGCTCGGTGAGGTCGTCGGTGAGCTTGTCCGCCTTCTTCTTGTGCTCGTCGTTGATCTTCTTGAGTGTTTTCTTCAACTCGGCGGGATCGACTTTTTCGGCGCGCTTCTTGGCGAAGCCGCTTTGGGAAACGCGGACGTCCTGGACGATGCCGGTGCAGCCCGAGGGCACGCGCAGCGAGGTGTCCTTCACGTCGGCGGCCTTCTCGCCGAAGATGGCGCGCAGCAGGCGCTCTTCCGGGGCGAGTTCGGTTTCCGATTTCGGGGTGATTTTTCCGACGAGGATGTCGCCGGGTTTCACCTCGGCACCGATGCGGATGATGCCGTCGTGGTCGAGGTTGCGCAGGGCGTCCTCGCCGACGTTGGGGATGTCGCGGGTGATTTCCTCGGGGCCGAGCTTGGTGTCGCGGGCGGCGACGTCGAACTCGGAGATGTGGATGGAGGTGTAGATGTCCTCTTTCACCACTTTTTCGGAAATGACGATGGCATCCTCGAAGTTGTAGCCGTTCCAGGGCATGAAGGCGACGAGCACGTTGCGGCCGATGGCGAGTTCGCCATCCTCGGTGTTGGGACCGTCGGCGAGCACCTGGCCCTTCTTGATCTTCTGGCCCTTCTTGACGATGGGCTTCTGGTTGATGCAGGTGCCGGCGTTCGAGCGCATGAACTTGCGCAGCGGGTAGGCCATGATGCCCTTGTCGAGGTTGGACTTCACGGTTTCCGGATCGGAGAGGAATTTCTCGTCGGAAACGGGCAGTTTGCCATCCGGGGTGGTGACGATGATTTCCGCGGTGGCGGCGGCGACGATGCCGTCCGCTTCGGAAACGATGACCGCACGGGAGTCGCGCGCGGCCTTGCCTTCGAGGCCGGTGCCGACGAGCGGTGCTTCGGAAACAAGCAGCGGCACGCCCTGGCGCTGCATGTTGGAGCCCATGAGCGCGCGGTTGGCGTCGTCGTGCTCGAGGAAGGGAATCAGACCGGCGGCCACGGAGACGAGCTGCTTGGGCGAGACGTCCATGTAGTGGCACTCGGTGGGCAGCGATTCGATGAACTCGCCGCCCTTCTCACGCGCGGTGATGCGCTCGGTCTGGAAGTGGCCGGACTTGTCGATCGGGTTGTTCGCCTGCGCGATGAGGAAATTCTCCTCCTGGTCGGCGGTGAGGTATTCGATCTCGTTGGTGACCTTGCCGTTCTTGACCTTGCGGTAGGGGGTTTCGATGAATCCGAACTCATTGATGCGCGCATAGGTGCACATCGAGTTGATGAGACCGATGTTCGGTCCTTCCGGTGTTTCGATCGGGCAGATGCGGCCGTAGTGGGACGGATGGACGTCGCGCACCTCGAAGCCGGCGCGGTCGCGGTTGAGACCACCGGGCCCGAGGGCCGAGAGACGGCGCTTGTGCGTCAACTCGGCAAGCGGGTTGGTCTGGTCCATGAACTGCGAAAGCTGCGAACGTCCGAAGAAGTCGCGCACGACGGCGGAGAGCGCCTTCGGGTTGATGAGCTTCTGCGGCGTCATGCCCTCGATGTTCACGTCGAAAAGCGTCATCCGCTCCTTGACCAGGCGCTCGGTGCGGGCGAGGCCCACGCGGCACTGGTTGGCAAGCAGCTCGCCGACAGCGCGCACGCGGCGCGAGCCGAGGTGGTCGATGTCATCGATGACACCGTCGCCTTTTTTCAACTTGAGGATGTAGCGCACGGCGGCGAGGAAATCCTCCGGCACCATGATGCGCTGGTCGGAATCGACGTTGATGCCGAGCTTCTGGTTGATCTTGTAGCGGCCGACGCGGGTGAGGTCGTATTTCTTCGCGTCGAAGAACAGGCGCTTGAGCAGCGCCCGGGAGTTGGCGGCGGTCGGCGGATCGCCGGGGCGCAGTTTCCGATAGATGTCCTTGAGCGCGGACTCCTCGTCCTTGGCGGGGTCCTTGCGCAGCGACTTGAGGAGGATTTCGTCCTCGCGGCCGTCGATGACCTCCACGGACTTCTGGCCGAGGGCGAGAAGCTGGCGGACGATGCCGATGGTGAGCGGTTCATAGGCCTTGGCCACGACCATTTCGCCATCGAGGATGTCCTCGAAGGGAACCTTGTGACCCAGCTCGCCTTCGTCCATCTTTTCACTGAGCGCGAGTTTCTCGGGCGTGTAGAAATGGCTGACGATGTCGCGGTCGGTCGGGTAGCCGAGCACGCGCAGGAAGGTGGTGGCCAGGAACTTGCGGCGGCGCCGGCGGCGGTCGAGATAGACGTAGAGCAGGTCGTTGGTGTCGAACTGCACTTCGAGCCACGAACCGCGGTCCGGGATGATGCGGAACGAGTGGAGCAGCTTGCCGTTGAGATGCTGCGAGGTCTCGAAGCAGATGCCGGGCGAGCGGTGGAGCTGGGAAACGATGACGCGCTCGGCACCGTTGATGATGAAGGTCCCGCGGCGGGTCATCATCGGCAGCTCGCCCATGTAAACGCGCTCCTTCTTGTTGCCGGTCTCGTCCTTCAACTTGAAGGTCACGTAGAGCGCGGCACTGAAGCTCTCGCTGTTGCGCAGCGAGTCGAGCGAAGTGATTTTGGGATCCTCGATGTCATAGGAGACGAAATCGAGTTCGATGGCCTCGTCGTAGCTTTTGATCGGAAAAACCTCGCGGAAAACCGCCTGCAGGCCGGTGTCGCTGCGCTCGCTGGGAGGCACTTCCTTCTGGAGGAACTCGTCGTAGGACCGGCTTTGGACCTCGATGAGATTGGGTGGGTCGATGACCTCTTCGAATTTCCCGAAATAGAGACGTTCAGCCATGGTGTTGATGTGTTTTGCGAATGACGAATTGAGCCCGAGCCGCGAACGGTCTCAGGCGGGGTGGATTCAAGCGTGGAAAGTGTGTGTCGGAATCGGAGCGAAAGCCTCGGTTTGTCTGTGAAATCGGGATTCTCGCTCCGGTTTCGACGGAA
>JALOUA010000169.1 GCA_025457625.1 Akkermansiaceae bacterium | reverse complement strand
CGTTCGCTCCGGGGTCGCCTTCGTCGCCCTTCTCGCCTGGAACAACGCGGCTGACAGCCTCGACTTGCACGGTCAGCGGTGACTGCACGGCCGCCACGTTTACAGCCTGCGGTGACTGCACGGCCGCCACGTTGACGGCCTGCGGTGAGAGCACGGCCGCCACGGTTACAGCGGCACCGCCATCAGTCGCCTGAACGGTGACCGGCGTGGGAGCAGACAAGGTGACTTGAACGACGATGGCCACGGTTCAGACGGTTTCGAGAACGGTGATTTCGTCGCCGAGGTAGGTCTTCGGTTTCCCGGTCACGGTGTTGTCCTTGCACTTGATGCGGAAGGTCCATTTTCCCTTGGTCAGCCCGGCGACGATCTGGGCGGGAATACTGAAGGTCCAAGTGGCCGCATTGCTGATGGTGATCTGACCGGCGGTGGCGCTGGTGAGTTCCACCACATCGGATGGCACATCGCCTGATTTTTTGAAGCGCATGGTGACCAGTGAAAGTGGGTTCGCTGGCGGCGCGAATGGGCCGCCTTCGGGGCCGACGGTGATGCTGATGGACGGGACGCCTTCCCATTCATCTCCCTCGGTAAATGATTCGAGTTTCAGCGGTGCGAATTTCATGTGTTAGCCGGGTTCGTAGTTGTCTTCCTGGGGGATGCGGAGGCGGTCCACCAGCGAGTTGAAATCCATCCGTGGCGACGGGCCGATGGTGACTTTGGCCGCAAGTGTTTGGAGGTCGATGCTGGTCTCTGCGACAGGCACCTTCATTTGGAACCAGTCCGCCGGAACATCCTCGCCGCGCACGCTGATGAAGTCGCCGGGTATGGGGACCACGTTGGCGGATGGGGTGAAGGAGATCGATCCCTTGTAGGGAGTCCAATCCTGGCGCGCGAAGTAGTTGGCTGCGAGATCCGGAGGAGCCTCGACAAACTCGGCGCGCTCGATGAGTGCGGATGATCCGGAAGCGGCGGCGGCTTTCACTGCGGCGGCCACGGCCGTCGGTGCCATGTTGATGGCGTCCACGGCGATGTTGAGCGCATATTTGACATACTTCCGGTAGGCCGCGTCGGCGGCGGCGGAGTTTGCCACGTAGCCATCCGTCCACCCGGTGTGAGAGATCGCTCCATTGGATTCGATGGATGCCATGCCAGCGTTGTTCTCGCCGAGCAATCTGACCGCCAGCATGTCGCCTCTGATGTAGCGGGTTTCTTTCGTGGCACCAGCGGTGGTGAGTTCCGCGGGAGTGAATGATCCGGTTTGGATCGGATACCACCCGGTGGCCAATGCACCTCCGGAAGTGCGGAGGGCCACACTGGTGGTGTTCATGGTGTTGGTGCCGGTCCATGGCGAGCCGGGCGGCCAGCCGACACCGGTGTAAAGCGTGATGCTCTGCCCGGTTGAGGCATACATCGAGAAATTCGACTGCGCGGTCTGCGCGGCTTGCAGGTTGGAGTCGAGCGGCTTGAGCGCCGACCATGTAAGCGGGATCTGCGCGCTGGCGGCGGCGGCATCGATGCTGGCACCCACGGCAGCCACGCTGGCCTGTGCCATGGCTACGGCCTTTTGCGCAGTCGTGAGCGCCTCGGTGACGAGCATGTCGCTGCGTTCCTGACCGCTGAGATAGAGGGAAAGTTTGCGGTTGGCTTCCGCGCTGTCATCACCAGCGGTCTGCACCAGGAAGAGAACGACGTCATCACCATCACGCCGTGCGTAGGCGAAGGACACGGAGAGCGCGCGGGCCTCGGGATAGGGAGTGAGCGTGATGTCGGTGGCCTTGTGCGTGTCGCTGTCCAGGTCGATGAGGGTTTCGGCCGCGCTGCCGCGTGTGAAGAACCGCAGCGTGGAAGGCTCGGTGGTGTGGTCCATGCGGGTGACACAAGAAGGGTCCCACTTGAGCGCGTCTTCGATGCCGCCCGCGATGCTGGATGAGCGGAAGGCCATCTTGGGCACCAGATAGAATGAGGGCATGGCGTCTGGCGCGCGGAGGGGCAGCCCGGCCGAGATGCCGCGTGCGAGGATGTTGAGAACCGTGGCACCTAGATCCTGCGCGCCATACAGGACGAAGGCGCGGTCCGCATCCAGCAGCGGGGTTTCCATCAGACCTTTGTAGGCATCACTCACGGTGAAGCTGTAGAGACGCTCCTTGTATGAGAAGGTGCGCTTGGCGAGTCCTTTGAAGAGCACGGTGCCGGAGTCATCCAGCAGGGTGATCCATTGGTTGTCATCCGGGATCACGCGTCCCGGTTTCGCGCGCTGGGTGAAGGTCAGCTCTCCCACTTCCAGGCTGGCCAGCTTGAGAGTGGCGTCCGTGATGCCCAGGGCCGCGAGGCTGTAGCGATCCAGCCCGAGGGTGTTGCCCTCGCGGCCGGTCAGGTAGAATGGCGGCTGGTAGATCATCGGCTGCGGGCGAAGAGCTGGTTGATCTGCGCCTGTAGCGCGGCGATCCGATTCGTGATCTGGCCGATACCGGCCTGCACGGCTGCCAGCGCCGCGACGGTGGCATTGCCCTGATCCGCAATGGACGTGCCGAGTCCTTGCACGGCGTTGACCGTAGTAGCACCGCTCTGCGAAATCGTCGCGCGGATTTGGTCAATCGCGGCTTGCTGGGTTTCCACGCTGGTCGCCACCTGCTGGTTCAAGGCTTGGTATTGCGCGACGGCCTTTTGGTCGGACTCGATGAGTTTCCGGGTGCTCTCGCGTAGGGCGGTGGTGTTTGAATCCGCGGACTGATAGAACTGCACCGCCGCGTCATTCAGGCGCCCAGCCTCGTCTAAAGTCACCTTGCTGTCCGCCAGCAGTCCCTCAACGGCGTTCAATGCCATCCGTGTGCCCGCCTGGGCACCGTCACCCTTTTCGGCGATGATGGCTTCGAGGGTTTTCTGCAATTCCTCGGCATTGGCCTTGAGCTTGTCTTGCAAGCCCTGCTTGGCCTCTGACTGTGCTTCCTCCACGCTGTTTTGCACCGCCAGTGCGTCGGACTGCAGCTTATAGCCCAGCTCGGTGGACAATTCGGAAATCTGCTTTTTGGCGTCTTCGTAGATCTTTCGGGCCGCATCTTTGGCCTCGGGGCCGAGATCGAGGTTTTTAAGATCCAGCAGAGCGGCGGCTTGCGCGCGTCGCGCCTCGGCCAAGGCATCAATGATGATTTTGTTCTCCGTGGATTGTTTCTGGATGATGCGCGCCACTTCGTTGGCGGCGGACTGCCCAGGGCTTGTGCCCGCGCGCTCCTCGCGTGAGCGCTCCAGGTTGTCGCGGGCTTCCTGAAGTTTGATTTCAGCATTGAGAATTTTTTGAACCATCATGGCGTGCGCCGCCGCCTGCTGTTCATAAGCGGACTTCTGGCTGCGCACTGTAAGCGCAGCATCTTCCTGCACCTTCTTGTTGGTAATTTCACTCTTGAAGAACATCTTGTCCATCCAGCCAAGAAAGGATTCCCCCATGGCCTTCCAACCCGCTTTCACAGTTCCGGCAGGATCTCCAAGGGCTTGGATGCCGGCGGCGAGCTTGGTGTTCTGATCTTCCCATCTGGAACCGGCGTCGGTCGCCTCTTGCATGTCTGCGGCGATCTCTCCGAATACCGCTTGGGATGTGGCGGCCAGCGCCGCGAACGATGCGGCCACGAGAGCAACCCTCGCCCGCATTCTTCCCAGCGATTCCAAAGCCGCCTTCGTATCCCCGCTCTTTTCAGCGGCTTTGGCCCGTTCCGCTTCCGCATCGGCGGCGGCCTTGGTTTCTGTGGCTAGCTCTTTGTATTCCGCGCCCATCTGCTTGGCGCGGTCGCTCATTTTGCGGAGATGCTCGATCTGATCTCGAATAGGCCCGTCCCATGCGTTCAGGGCTGGCGGCACTTGGTCAATCGCATCCGGCACTTTTTCGATCTCACGCGCCGCCGCGTCCGCGCCCACGGTTTGCAGTCCGATCTTGATGTCCGCGTCGTTTGCCATGGGGTGTTAGGAAATCTTGGTGACCCGGAGGTAGGATCCGGCCAGAGCCGTCACATCGTTCGTGTCATCGCTCTTGAGCGCGAAGGCGAGGTTCGCGGTGGAAGACGCGATGAAGATGCCCTTGAGCATGAGCGCCCAAGTGCCAGCCACGGGACTCGTCGTCGGCGAGTAGCTGCCACCGGTCGCAACGATGCCGAGCGCGGTCTGCGGATCGAGCAGGTAAAGCGTGCCCGCGCCGCCGGTGTTGGTGATCTGTGCTGCCCCGGCCGTGGCAGCGCTCGTCACGATGAGAAGCAGTTCCACCTCATAGACCGCGCCGTTCTCCGGCATGAAATCCAGCTCGCTGAGCGCCACGGGCGTGGTGTCGGTGGCGAGCACGTTTGCGGTGAGGCGCTTCCACTGCGCGGGTTTCACGTCCACGCCACCGGCGGACATCGATGTCGCCGCGATACTGCCCGCCACCGAGATCCCAGCGGAGGAGAGCGTCAGCGGTGTGGCGGTGCCATCGCCCAACCTAACCACTGCACCCGCGCCAAGTGTGCCGGTGCCGATGTGCAGGAGTTGGTGCTTGGTGGCGGCCGGGGTCACGCCCGCGCCGGAAAGTGTGTTGGATGACATGATTTTTTCAGCGTTTCAGATTTTCAGAATTTCAGCTTTCACCTCAAAGATCGTCCCACTCGCCGGTGAGGGCGTCCCAGTCCTGCAGGATGAAGATCCACGGGATGCCCGCGTAGAGGGTGATGGCGGCCGCCGGAACCATCTGGCCTCCGGTGGCACTGTAGGCGGTGACGGTTTCAAAAGTGGCGGACCCCTCCAGCGGCATGGGCGAGCTGGAAGAAAGCGAGCAGTCCTCGATATCCCACACCTCGCCGCCGGAAATCGTCACCCGCAGCGTGCCGGTCTCTCCGGATGGCATGGACGCTGCATGACGCATGCAGAAGCCGCGCAAGTCCGCATGGCTGCTGTGGTTTCTAACAGCCGTCCACTGCGCGGACGCCATCGCGTTTCCAAGCGCCTGACTTTCGCCCCACTTCCCGCCGATGGTGCCATGGTTTTGCTCCGCCTGCTTCCATGTAATCACCGGCTCCGACTCCACGATCGCGCCGATATCCAGCAAGCGCATGCTGCCGGAAGCGCTGATGAAGTCGATCTGATGGAGGCTTTCGATCACGGTTGCACGGGTGATGGAGCGGCAGGCGCGGATGGCTGGCCGGTGGCTTGGATGGTGGCGGGCGCTGCAGGCGCGCCCACGGTTCCCGCACCGGCTGCGTTCACAGGCGCGGTGGGCGCGGCTGGCTGGCCGCCGGGTTGGATGGAGTCCGGCACCAATGGCGCGGAGACGCTGCCAGCACCTGCCGCATTTCCCGGCGCGGCGGGCGCGGAGACGGTTCCCGCACCGGCTGCGTTCACAGGCGCGGTTGGCGCGGATGGCAGGCCGCCGGGTTGGATGGAGTCCGGCACCGATGGCGCGGAGACCGTTCCCGATCCCGCCGCGTTCACGGGCGCGGTGGGCGCGGAGGGGAGTCCGCCCGCCTGGATTGAACTTGGCACAGTGGGCGCGGAGACCGTTCCCGATCCCGCCGCGTTGGCGGGAGCTGTTGGTGCGGATGGCAGGCCGCCGGGTTGAATGGCGGATGGAGACGCAGGAGAGGACACGCTGCCACTGCCAGCAGCGTTGCCAGGTGCGGCTGGCGCTGCAGGCTGGCCGCCTGGCTGGATGGGATCGGGTGGGGTAAGGCCTACCGGCGTCAATGTAGGCGGAGCCCCACCGCTATCGAACGTCAATTGGTAGATAAGCCCCAATGGAGAGTCCGCATCAGAAATGCAGTAGGCCTCGTAGAAGTTCGGGTAGCCTGGGTAGTGATTGATTACGCGCCACGCTCCGGCACTGTGCCATAATCCCACGAATTGACTCACGCCGAGCAAATCCAATGGATTCTGGCCGGTGGTGGTCCATGCAGGCTTTCCACTAACCTCCCCAGCGGGGATCACAATACCGTTCGCATCGCCTTCGCCAGTGTTGTTGATGAAGATTCCCGATGCCCCTGCAGGACCGTCAAACGCGGCCATCACTTCCGCTGGAGCGGATGGTGCCGCCACCGTGCCGCTGCCCGCCGCGTTCACCGGCGCACCTGGTGCCGCCACCGTGCCGCTGCCCGCCGCATTGACGGGAGCGGTGGGTGCGGACGGCAGTCCGGAGGGAATCACAGGTGTGGGTGCGTCTGGCATGAGCGGGTGGCAGGTATAGCTGAGGGCAGCGAGCAAGAGCAGAATGCCCAGGGCGGTCTTCATTCGATGTTGGATCAGGCCTGCGCCGGGAAGTTGGTGGAGTTTCCGGCCACAGCCACGTTTGCCACAACCTTGATCATGGTGAAGCGCAAGGTAGGTGTGACGACCTTCTCGTCGAAGACGTTCTCGCCTTCCAAGCGGCACTCACTCCACCAGTCCAGGATAAAGCGGTCGAAGCCGCCCAGCGCTCGGCCTTGCAGCCGCAGCCAGCCCTCGATCTTGCGGTCCTTTGCCAGGCCGGGCGTCTGCGCGGTGCCCTCGTTGATCGCGGCGCTCAGGCCGTGCTGCAGGCGGTGGACCAGCTCGCTCATTTCGCGCGTCTGGATCATCACAAAGTCCTGCACCACGAACTTGCGGTTCACCTTCTCATGGCCGCCGAAGGGCAGCGGCCGCAGGAAGGACGAGTCGAGTTCCTCGTTGCCGAATTTGAAGTTCAGCACGGTGCCAAGGGTGCCATCCGTCCACGGCGTGAGCGGAGAGCTGGAGGGCTTGGATGTCGCCGAGGCGGATGAAACTCCGCTCGGGATGAAAAAGGCGTATCCGCCTAACAGGATTTCTTGCAGTGTGGGAGCGGCCATGATTTTGGTTTTCTATGTTCGATGTTCGATGTTCGATGTTCGGCGTTGGACGTTCGCTGTTCAGATCCCAACGAATCTGAGGCTCTCGGGTTGGTTGTTGTTGATGGCATCCGCCTGGGCCTTGGTGAGATACAAGCGGTGGGTGCGGTAGCAGATGAGATGGTCGATCTCGATGGAGTGGCAGATCACCTCGTAAATGGCGGGTGCGTCCTGTAGCGGCGGTCTGTGACCGTCGCTGGATGTTTCTTCGGTTGGTTTCTTCATTTCGGTGTTCGATGTTGGATGTTCGGCATTGGATGTTCGTCAGAGGCTGGTCGGGATCACAACTTCGCAGTCGTAGATCAGGAATTGCTTGTCGGGCACCATGTCGCCGTTGCGCACCACGGCCTCGCCGTGGGCATGGCCGCCGCCGGGCACCCAGTGCCACAGACGGTTCACGATGCTCTCAATCACGTTGTCCGCCGGGCGGTTCTCGCCATCGATCACCTGCTTGGAAAACACGGCGATGGTGTAGCGTTGTTCCAGGCGTGGCCGCGTGGTGTTTTCATCCGGGATCTGGAAGCCCTGCCAGGTGATCACGATCGCGGTGCCGGTGGCCTTGGCCACTGCCGCTTTGATCAGAGAGAGCACCGGTGTCTGGCGATCGATGATCACATCAATGTGAGTCAGATCCACCGTGGTGGCGATCTCGCCCTGGGCGGGAGCCGTGAGAATGCGGTTGCGGATGAGATCCGCCATGTCGAGTGCGGCGCTCATGTTGGGAAAGCGGATGGCATGCCGGAGGATCTGCCTCCGGCAGGGCCGTTGGGGTTTTCAATGCGATTGACCAGGTATTCCACGGCCGCGCGGCGGGCCACGCCTGCATAGCCTGT
>JALOUA010000168.1 GCA_025457625.1 Akkermansiaceae bacterium | reverse complement strand
CGAAACCCTCGCCATCGGCCGCCACGCGGTGCAGCGCGGCAACCCGCAGGCCGGCGACACCGTGCTCGTCATCGGCGCCGGACCCATTGGACTGGCCTGCCTCGAATTCCTCAAACTGATGGACCTGCGCGTGCTTGTGCTCGACCGGGTGCGAGGCCGGCTCGACTTCGTCAAAGGCCACATTCCCTCAGTCGTGCCCTTGATCGCCACCGATCTCGAAGCCGATCTCGAAGGAGTGCGGGAAGCGACCGGCGGCCAGCTTGCCGATGTGGTCATCGACGCCACCGGCAGCGCGGTTTCGATGTCGCAGTGCTTCGAGTTCGCCGCCTTCACCGGACGTGTCGTGTATGTCGGCATCACCACCGGCAGTCTTTCGTTTCCGCACGCCCCGCTGTTCCACCGCCGCGAACTCACCCTGCTTGCCAGCCGCAACGCGCTGCCCGCGGATTTCCCGGAAATCATCCGCCTCATCGGCGCGGGCGGGATCCGCACCGATCCGTGGATCACGCACCGGCTCGCCTTCGACGAGGTGCCCGCGCGTTTCGAAGCCTTCACCGATCCCTCGCTCGGCGCCATCAAGGCGGTCATTTCAGTTAGATAACAAAACCATGAGATCCCCGTTGTCATTCATCGCCGTGCTGGTTCTAACAGCCTTTGGCGCCCATGCCAAACCGCCCAACATCCTCTTCTTCACCGCGGATGACATGAACCACGACTCCAGCGCCGTCTTCGGCGGTCCGATCAGGGATCTCACTCCGCATGTGGACAGGCTCGCCGCGGAGGGACTGCGATTCGAGCACGCGTATTCCACCGTCGCGGTGTGCCAGCCGGTGCGCCAGACGATGTTCTGCGGGCTCTACCCGCACCGCAGCGGATCGATGGGCTTCTTCCCGGTCAGACCGGAAGTGCGCACGCTCAACCAACAACTGCGGGACGCCGGATACCTGATCTCGCGCTTCGGCAAAGGCCGCCACCTCCAGCCTGCGGATCAATTCTGCTGCGACATCGGCAACGACTCCATCAGCCGCCACCCGTCGCAACTCGCCGAGGCCACCCGCATGGTCCTGCGCAGGGCGAAGGAACAAGGCCGGCCGTTTTTCCACAACGTCAACTGCTACGACCCGCACCGCCCGTTCATCGGCATGAAAAGTCCGGACCACCTCGCGGAAGGGGAACCGCCGAGCCGCTGGATCAAACCGGAGGAAATCACCGAAGTCCCCGGCTTCCTTGAAGACCTGCCGGAAATCCGCCGCGAGCTCGCCGGCTACTACACCAACGTCCGCCGTCTCGACGACGCCGTCGGCGCGGTGCTCGCCGTGCTCAGGGAGGAGGGCTTCGAGGATGACACACTCGTCGTGTTCTACGGCGGCGACCACGGCATGTCCTTCCCCTTCGGCAAATCCAACAGTTATGAAAACAGCTCGCGCGGCGCGCTCATCGTCCGCTGGCCCGGTGTGACCCGGCCCGGCACCGTGGATCGCGACCACATGGTATCCACGCTCGACTTCACCCCCACGTTGTTGGAGGCCGCCGGACTGCCCGCCATCCCCGGTCTCGACGGCCGCTCGTTCCTGCCCGCGCTCAAGGGCGTGAGGATGACCGGTTGGGACCACGTCTTCACGGTGTACAACGCGGCCTTCGGCAACAACTGGCTGCCCATGCGCTGCATGCGCACGCGCGACCGCTCCTACATCTGGAACGCGTGGAGCGACGGCAAAAAGAAATACCAAACCGAAAACATGGCCGGCCTCACCTGGAAAGCCATGCTTGCCGCCGCCGAAACCGACCCCGCCATCAAGGCCCGCACCGACTTCTACTCCTTCCGCGTGCCTGAGGAATTCTATGATTTGACCAACGACCGCCATGAACGTGTCAATCTCATCAACGATCCCTCCCGCAAGTCCGAGATCGAGTCGATGCGCGGGGAGCTGCTCGCCATGATGCAACGCACCGGCGACCCCTTCGCGGATGCCCTCGCCAGACGCGGGAACAAGGAACTGGTCCCCGCCATTCTTCAGAAAATGAAAAAACAATACGGCGGCAAACGGGACGGCTCATGAATGTTGTGAAATCATCTCCCGCTCCCGCGTAGTAAGGACTTTCGCGCAACGCGCCGACACCACCCACACCCGTCCCGCCATGACAAGACATGCAACCCTGTCCCAACGGTTCCTCTTCACGGCCGCCTTCGCCACCGTGCTGCTTTCCAGCCTGCCGGCGCGCACCTGGACCAGCACGGACGGTTCGAAAACCTTCGAGGGCGAGCTCAAGGCATATGACGCCGCGACCGGCATGGTGGTTGTTTCCACAGCCGGCGGCTCGACGAAGAAATTCAATCAGGATGTCCTGTCCGCGGATGACATCGCCTGGCTGAAGAGCCGGGGCGCGATCCCGCCCGCCCCGGCCTCCGCGGCAGCCCGCAAACTGCCGGATCTGCTGCCCGATCCCGACGGCAAGGAGGCGGACATGGGCAAACCCGTCCAGGTTTTCATCCTGATGGGCCAGTCCAACATGGTGGGTCTTGGGAAAATCGCCTCGCTTGAGGATGCCGTCAAAACGAAGGGCAAGTACCCATATCTCGTGGACGATGACGGCAAATGGACCGTGCGGAAGGATGTCCGCAACGTGTTCATGATGACTTTCAAACTCCAACACAACGATTGGATGAGCATCGCCAATCGCAACAACCTCGGACCGGAACATGGGATCGGACACTGTCTGGGAACCGCCATCGATGCACCCGTCATGATCCTCAAAAGCTGCATCGGCAACCGCAGTCTCGGCTGGGACCTGCTGCCCCCTGGGAGCGAACCCTACGAATTTGACGGGAAAACGAATCCCGGATACCGCGGCACCCCCGGCAACCCGAAGGGCGATGGCACGAAGGTCGAGGGCGAATGGTATGCCGGAAAACAATACGACGATGACGTGGAAGGTGCCAAACAAGTGCTCGCCGACCTCAACACATACTACCCCGGCGCGCAAAAACACGAGGTCGCCGGCTTCTTTTTCTGGCAGGGAGAAAAGGACTGTGGAAGCGCGGCACATGCGGAACACTACGAAAAAAACCTCGTCCGGTTCATCAAGCAGTTGCGCAAGGACTTTGATGCCCCGAACTCGAAGTTCGTTCTCGCCACTCTGGGCGAAGCCAGAAAAGACGAGGGCGGAAACAAGGGCAAAGTCACGGATGCCCAGCTTGCGGTGGATGGAAAGAACGGCAAATACAACGAATTCAAGGGCAATGTGGCCACCGTCTATGCCAACCCTTATTGCCACGGCGGCAGCGGCAACAGCCACTACGGCGGCAATGCCGAGACCTACATGGATACCGGCGAAGCGATGGGACGCGCCATGGTTGAACTGCTCGCCCAATGATCCCCCGCTCGCAGGGCGCCTGTTCGCAGACCGACGACATGGCTTTCGCGTTTTGCGGTTCGGCGGTTGTCCGGGAAGCGGATTCGCAATCCGGCGGCGGCGGGTTTCCCGGATCGGCCTGGGACTCAAGTCCCGAACCCGCTGGCAATCCGCAAGCCGCCCCCCTGCCGTCGGGCCATCGCCCGGCCGCAAGCGGGAAGCCTGATGGTTTCCGTTTCTCTCGCAATTTCAGGTCTTGCAGGAGGGCATGCGCATGAAAAAGGCGATATCGTTGATTTGACAGCCACGGCGACCCGTGCGGGGCCTCACGCGGAGGGTTGCAATCGGGTGAAATCCGGTCTATCTCGCGGCGCGCCATGAGCTATTGCCAGAACATCGCCCGCCTCGCCGGTGCCTCCGCCCTGCTGTTGTTGGCCAATTGCGCCAACCAGAAGTCCGCCACCGCGGACGGCAAACCGGTGAATCCGCATCCTCCCGGCACCTACGAGCACTTCAAGGCGGAGCCTTCCTATCCCAAGACCCACTCGGTGTGGAAGAACGAGGAGCTGCTCTCGCGCACGGATGCCTCAAACTCCCACATCCGCATCCATCTCCCAAGCCAGCGCGGGTTTCTGATGAACGGCGATGAGGTCGTGATCGATTACCCGATCTGCTCAGGGGTGAAAAGCCGGCCCACACCCACCGGCACATTCTACATCCTCGAAAAAATCGTGGATAAAAGTTCCAACCGCTACGGCAAGATCCTCGACGCGGAAGGCAAGGTGGTCAACGGCGACGCGGACGCCCTCACCGATCCGATTCCCGAGGGTGGCAAGTTCGTGGGCGCGCCCATGCGCAACTGGATGAGGCTCACCCACGATGGCGTGGGCCACCACATCGGTCCGGTGCGGCGCTATCCGGCGTCGCATGCCTGCGTTCGCGGGCCAAGCGCCACGATACCCATCGTCTACTCCAAGGTGAAACCGGGCACCCTTGTGGTCATCGAATGAGGCGGGCGGCACGCCTCACTCCTCGTCTTCCATGAACTTGTCGTGGCCCTGCTTGCGCAGGTCCTTGAGGTCGGCGACGATTTTTTCGATCCCGGCCATGTCACCGGTGAGGAATTTGTGTTCCGCCTCGCAGAGTTTCACCAGCACGGCGGCCATCATCACGCGGAATTGCGCGGCGGCCGTTTCTTTCTCCGGGCCATCCGGCATCTTGGTGAGCATCAGCGGAGTTTCCCCGAAACCGCGTATCAAGGCCTGCTGCGCCTCGCGTGCCTGCGCCGCGCCCTTGGCGGCGTCCTTCTCCTTGCGGAACCCCTTGAATGCGTCATCCAGAGCCTCCATTTGTTTGGCCAGCGGCGAATCATCAGCCATCGCGGCCAATGGGGAGAACAGCAACAACGCGGCGAAACCCTTCAGAATGATATGTGTCTTCATGCGACGCAAAACGAGCAGCAAGTCGCGGGTTTGTCCAAGCGGAATCCTGAAAAAATCCGGATGCCGCAATATCGAAAGAATCGCCCGGCTCCGGTGGTATCCGCGCATGCGGGCCATGAAACCGGAAGCCCGGCCTGTCGGTGACGGCCGGAGGCGCACCCGCGGTGGCGGGAAACCTTTCCGGACAGATTCCAAATTCCGGCTTCCTCTTGCGCCGATTCCCTTTTTTGATCGTCACTCATGAGCGAGAAAATCCATCTCAAACCCTCCATCCATCTCGGCGTCGTCCCCACCCACCTGCGTTTCGCAGGTTGCCTCGTGCCGGACGACACCGGCCGCTACCCGCGCGACGAATCCGGAGAAATCCGCATCGTCGCCGGCATGCGCGAGCTTTGCGCCGCCTCCCGCGTCGCGCTCAAGTGCGTGCAGATCTCGGTATTTCCCGGTTGCGACGACGGCGACCTCGATGAGATGATTGCCAAGCTCCGTGCGCTCGGACTCGACGTCGATCTGATCATGATGCTCGGCGGCGTGAACCCGATGAACCCGGCCGACGGGGACGCGGTGGTCGGCCAACTCCTGCCCGGAATGAAGGCGGCGGTGAAGCACGGCATCCGCACGGTTTCCTCGACCTCCATCGAGGGCTGGATGTTCCCCGGCGAGACCGAACGCACCGGCAGGGCCTTCGACGAGGCGGTCGCGCAGAACGTCAAAGTCCACCTGCGCGTGATCGAGGAGGCCGGGCTGTCAGGCTCCAGTGTCGAAAGCTGGCACATCGAGTTTCTCCGCCCCGGAGAGTTCCGAACCTTCACCAACATCGATCGCGGCCGCGCCTTCGTCCAAGCGGCGAACATGGCGCTGGGGAAAAAATTCTTCAAGTTGATCGTCGATGCCGCGCATTGCGGCAACTCCGGCCTCGGCATCGATCACAACATCGCCACCATCCGCTTGCTCGGTGAGAACGACGAACTTGGAGCCTTTCACGCCACGCCGCCCACCACCCGCGGCTGCCTGACAAGCGACGACGGCTGGATCGGCGCGCTGCTCGCCGCCGCCGCCGCCACCGGCCGTCTGGAAAATGTCTATGTCGAGATGTTCCATCACGAGGACCACGCGCTCCAGCCGCTGCGCGACCTCGAACCCGGCTTCGGCATCGATACCCGCGACGGCCGCAGTTATACCGAAACCATGGCCGATGGCCTGGCCGACATCGCCCGCCGCCTCAACAACCTGCAGGCCCGCGGCATCCTCAAAGGCTGAAGCCATGCAATTTGTCCACGGCGAGAACTCATATCATCTGGCGACTCCGGAGCTGGATCTCAACGTCACCGCGCGCGCCGGGCACATGGCGCCGGTCGTCTTCCATCTGCCGGGCCGTGATGTCTCGCCCTACGCGCTCGCGCCGTGGCAACCCGCGGAGTTTCCCGCTCAACCACCGCTCCTCTCCGTCCTGCGCGGGGATTTCCTCTGCCTGCCCTTCGGCGGCCGGCAGGACGGGCCGCCCCACGGAGATACCGCCAACGCGGAGTGGTCGCTGGTTTCCCAAAACGAACGGTCCATCACACTGCGCCAGCAGGCGTCGGACTCCGGCGCCGTGATTGGAAAAATCCTCGCCACCCGGCCGGGGCATCATGCGGTTTATATTGAACACCGGATATCGGAACTCGCCGGAGATTACAACTACGGCACGCATCCCATCCTCGATCTATCAGCCATGCCGGAGGGCGCGGCGAGGATTTCGGTGAGTCCGTTCCTGTGGGCCTCGGTGTTTCCCGGGTGGTTCTCGGATCCCGCCAGCGGCGAAAACCAGGCGCTCGAAGCCGGCGCGGAGTTCACCGATCTTACAGAGGTGCCGCTCGCCTCGGGCGGCACCACCGATCTCACCCGTTATCCCGCCCTCGCCGGCAATGATGATCTGGTGATGATGATCAGCGAACCAGCCACGGCGCAACAACCCTTCGCCTGGTCTGCGGCGGTGCTCGACGGCTATGTCTGGTTCGCCCTGAAAAACCCCGCGGATTTTCCCGCGACTTTGTTCTGGCTGTCCAATGGCGGCCGCCCGGGTGCTCCATGGAACGGCCGCCACACGGGTCGCCTCGGCATCGAGGAGGTCTGCTCGTATTTCTGTCACGGCGTCGACGAGTCGCGCAAAGCCTCGCCAGGTTTTCCAACCACCCGCCATTTCAAGGCCGATGAAACCGTTTCCCTGAGAGTCGTGCAAGGAGTCGCCGCGGTGCCGGATGACTTCGGCATGGCCGTCTCCATCCGTCCCGTCGGGGAGAATTCCGTTGCCATCACCGGCGAATCCGGCAAGGAAATCGTCATTCCCATCGAGTGGGAATTCGTTCTCTGAAATCCACCACCAACCCATCATCACCTCCATGAAACTGCACAATGCCATGTGGCCCGGCCTGGTCGGGAAAGAACCCGGAACCGACCACCCGCCGATCACGCTCGACCGCATGCTCGAACTGACCGTTGCCGCCGAGGTCAACGGCCGCAAGTTCGATGGCGTCGACCTCTTCATCTTTCATCCTCACACCGATCCGGACGCCTCGGAGGACGAGATCAAGGCGATGGCCGACCAGATCGCGGCCAAGGGCTTGAAGGTCGGCTCGCTGGTTGCGCCGGTGTGGCCCGGCACGGTCGGCGGCACCGCCTTCGGCAGCGAAGAGGACCGCAAGAACTTCGTGCTCGCCGTGGAGAAGTCCTGCCGCATCGCCAGGATTCTCAATGACCATGGCGTGCGTCAGTCGGGCATCATCCGCATCGATTCCGCCGGTGGCGTCACCGAGGGCAACACCAAAAAGATCGCCGAGACCTTCCGCGAGGCCGGCAAGGTGGCGGAGCAACACGGCGAGCGACTCGCCGCCGAAGGCGAAATCTGCTGGGGCGGCATGCACTCGTGGAAGGCCATGCTCGACACGCTGGAAGCGACCGGCATGCCGGAAACCGTCGGCTTCCAGGCCGACCTCGCCCACACCTATCTCTATCTGATGGGTTACAACGCTCCCGAGGCGGCACTGCTCAAGGAAGGCTACAGCGACGACGAATTCTGGGCGGCCTATCAGAAGATGACTGACGCGCTGCGCCCATGGACCTTCGATTTCCACGTCGCACAAAACGACGGCTCGGTTCACGGCACCGGTTCCCACGACAAGACCGGCCGCCACTGCCCG
>JALOUA010000167.1 GCA_025457625.1 Akkermansiaceae bacterium | reverse complement strand
GCAAGGCGGTGACGGCGAAAAGCAGCAGGGCCGATGGGATGAAACGTCCCTTCGCAAACCGCACGAGGGACCGTGCGATCCACTGGTCCACTCCCTGACATGACATTGCCGCAGCCAGCGCGAAACCACCGAGAAAGAGGAAAATCAGCGGATCGGCAAAAGGTGCGAGCGAGTTCTTCATGTCGCTGATGCCGAGCAGGGTGGCAAGCAGGGGCACCAGCAGCGCGGTGGCGGCGAGCGGCAGCGCCTCGGTGAGCCACAGGAACGCGACGCACAGCAGGATGCCCAGCCCCAGCCTCACGGCAGCCGGGTCGAGCCCCTGCATGGCGGATGCGTGCCAGCCCACCGGCATCAAGCGGGCCGTCATGCCTAACAGAAGAAACGCCGCGACAACCAGCCATGTGCCCCGCTGTTTGCGGAACGAACCGCTTTCATCATGCGGCGCCTGGTTTCCCCCACTCATCGATTCGCGTGAACTCGGGCCGGAGCATGTCCCGGCTCAGGATTTGAGGAAATTCTCCAGAAGTTTTTTGCCGTCCTGGGTGAGGATGGATTCCGGATGGAACTGCACGCCGTGCACGGGATGTTCCTTGTGCACCAGGCCCATGATTTCGCCTTCTTCGGTCCAGGCGGTGATTTTCAGGCAATCGGGCAGCGTCTGGCGTTTGACGATGAGCGAGTGGTAGCGCGTGGCCTCGAAGGGACTCGGCATGCCGGCGAAGACGCTTTTGCCGGAGTGATGGATCGGCGAGGTTTTGCCATGCATCAGCCGGTCGGCGCGCACGACATCGCCGCCATAGACCTGGCCGATCGACTGGTGGCCGAGGCAGACGCCGAGGATCGGCGTGGTCGGGCCGAGTTCGCGGATGAGTTCCAGCGAGATGCCCGCCTCGTTCGGTGTGCACGGGCCGGGAGAGATGCAGATGCGCGCGGGCTTGAGCGCCTTGACCTCGTCCACGGTGATCACGTCGTTGCGGAATACCTTCATCTCCGCACCCAGCTCGCCGAAGTATTGCACGAGATTGTAGGTGAAGGAATCGTAGTTATCGAGGATGAGGAGCATCTCGGTGGAGTTGAGATTTGATATGTCAGATTTGAAATCAGTCTTCCAGCGTCTTGGCCAGGGCGATCGCGCGGAGCATGCCTTTGGCCTTGTTGACGGTTTCGATGTATTCGTAGGTGGGGTCGGAATCCGCGACGACTCCCGCGCCGGCCTGGACATGGGCCTTGCCGTCTTTCAGCAAACACGTGCGCAGCGTGATGCATGAGTCGTGCGAGCCATCGAAGCCGAAATACCCCACCGCGCCGGCGTAGGCGCAGCGTTTGTGTTTCTCCAGCGAGTTGATGATCTGCATCGCGCGGATTTTCGGCGCGCCGCTGACCGTGCCCGCCGGAAACGTCGCGCGCAGCACGTCGTAGGCGCTGTGCGCGGGATCGAGCTCGCCGCTGACGTTGGAAACGATGTGCATCACATGGCTGTAGCGCTCGACGATCATGAAGTCGTCCACCTTCACCGCGCCGTGTTTGGCGATGCGGCCGACGTCGTTGCGCGCGAGGTCCACCAGCATGAGGTGCTCGGCGCGCTCCTTGGGATCGGCCAGCAGGTCGGCGGCGAGCGCGTCGTCCTCTTCCGGTGTTTGCCCCCGCCAGCGGGTGCCGGCGATCGGACGGATGTCGATGCGGCCGTGGATCGAACGCACGTGGACTTCCGGCGAACTGCCGACGAGCGCGAAATCGCCGAGTTCGAGAATGAACATGTAGGGCGATGGGTTCACAAAACGCAGCGCGCGGTAGAGATCCACCGGCGGCAGTTCGAAATCCGTTTCGAAGCGCTGGCTCGGCACGAATTGGAAGATGTCGCCCGCGGCGATGTATTCCTTGCCGGCGAGGACCATGGCTTCGAATTCCTCCTGCGTCGTGTTGCTGCGCGCGTCCACCGGCTCCACTTTCAACAAGCCGTTGAGCGCGGGCACATGCAGCGGGCGGTTGAGGATTTCCACGATCGCCTCGATTTTTCCGCAGGCCTCGGCATAGGCGTCGGCAATGTTGGAAAACCCGTCGGTGAAGGCGTTGGCGATGACTTGCAGGCGGCGCAGCCGGTGATCGAAGACGAGCAGGGTGTCCGCCAGCAGGAACATCGCGTCCGGAATGCCGAGCGGGTCCGGCGGCGGCGGGCCGAGCGTCGGCTCGAACTGGCGCACCGCGTCATACGACAGGTAGCCGACCATCCCGCCGGAAAAAAGCGGCAGCGCGCCGTGGGTGACCGGCTTGTAGGCGGCCATTTCGCGTTCCAGCGCGGCGAGCAGGTCGTCTTCGGTGGTGTAATCGCGGCGTTGGCCTCCCTCGCGGATGGTGATTTCCTTGCCACGCGCCTCGAACACGCGCCGTGGGTCGCTCCCGATGATCGACCACCGTCCGGCCTTTTCACTGCTCTCCGCGCTTTCCAGAAGAAACGAATGGCGGCTGTCGCGCAACTTGAGGTAGGCGGAAAGCGGCGTTTCGAAGTCCGCCGCGAGCTGGGTGTAAACAGGCACGACGTTGCCCCGTTTGGCCAGCTCGGCAAACGCTTCCAATGATGGCTCGACAGGGGTTTGGCTCACAACGCCGCGAAGCATGCCCGCTCACCGCCTCAGGGCAAGCCCGGAGGCTCGGCCGATATGGCTGGATTTTTCCGGATGGATCGGTTTGCCTCCAACCGCCGGGCCGGGTGGTTCAATCCGTCAAACAAACCCGCGCCGCAGATTCGCTGTCATGGACGAGGTTACCCCACATCAAATGCCGTCATTGACCCCACTGTCACCGGTTGAGGCCTCCGCTCCGTCAGAATGGCGCGAGTGGCTGCAACTGCATGGCCCGAAAATGCTGCTCTTCGCCCGCCAGCAGACCCGTTCCCACGAGGATGCGGAGGATGTGCTGCAGGACGCGCTCGTCAAACTCGTCGAGAAAATCCGCAATCAGGAATTCATCGGCGGTCCCGAGGCCTGGCAACCCTATCTTTACACGACCATCCGCCGCCTCGCCATCGACCTCAGCCGTCGCGACGACCGCCGCAAGCGCCGTGAGGACAGCGTGGGAGCCGATGCCGGAGAAGCGGGCCTCGAGGCGTTCCACCCATGGTTCGAGAGTGAATCGTCCGACGACGAGACGCGTGTCCAGCTTGAGGACAAACTCAAGGAACTGCCCGAAAAATTCGCCGAAGTCATCATCATGAAAATCTGGGGCGAGCGCACGTTCGCCGAAATTGGTGAAACTCTCGGCATTTCGCAAAACACCGCGGCTTCCCGGTATCGCTATGGACTGGAAGCCCTCAAGCGCAGCCTCGGCGGCGCCCGGCTCCGCGGAGATCTCTCCATCTGAAGATAAAGATAAAGACAAAGACAAAGACAAAGCAGACCATGCCCAACGACACGTCATCCATCGAGAACGACCTCCGCCAGCTCCATGCCGCCGGTCTTGATGAGTCGCTGCTCGCGCGTCTCGAAGCCTGTGCCGAAGAGTCATGGACGAATCTCGATCCGCTTGAACTGCACTTGGAACACCGCCTGCGCGCCATCGCCCCGGCACCGCTGTCCGCCCCGCTGATCGACAGGCTCGAGGCGACCTTGTCAGCCGTCCCCTATCCGCCGGCGCAGCCGAAGATTGTCAGTTTTCCGGGCCGCGCGTCCGCCGCAAGGCACCCGCGACGCCAATGGTGGGGAGCCGCGGCCGCAGTCGCATTGTTCGGCGCCCTGGCCGGCTGGCTGGTTCCACACGGTCAAACCGGCAAGTCCGGCACCGCCACTGTCTCAAGCCCGCCCGCACGGCCGCTGCCAGCGGCCACTGTCCCGCTCGTGCCGGCCGGCTTCAACCGCGGCCTCAGCGAGGCCAGTGACCAAGGTGTCATCCTGCAGGGCGGCAACCAGCCGCACCGCGTCCTGAAAGTCGTCTATCACGAGCGCGTCACCCTCAAGGACGCCGAAGGACGCACCTATCAGGTCGATCAGCCCCGCGTGGAATATATCATTGTTCCCACCAAGACCGACTGAATGTTTTTTCACAGACAACTCCGCGCCCGGGATACGATCATATCATGTATCATATGAAAACAATCACCATCATTGCAGGAATAGGTTCGCTGGTTGTGGCATCATTGTGGGCCATCGAAGGCGAGCCTGATGACGCGCGGCCGCCGCTGCGGGCGGAGGCCCCGGCCGCTCCCGAAGCCCTTCCGCCCGCGGCCGCCGCGGAAAAAGCCGCCGCCCCTTACATCGGCGTGGTTTCCAATGCCGTGACCGCCGCGCTTGCCGAGCATCTCGGCCTCAAACCCGGAGAAGGCATCGTCGTCGGCGCGGTGATGCCCGGCGGCCCCGCCGAAAAGGCCGGCGTTGCCATGCATGACGTGATCACCCGCCTGGGTGGCGAGCCGGTCGGCTCCCCCGAGGAACTGACCCACCGCGTGGCCTCCCACAAGCCCGGCGACTCCGTCAAACTCGATCTCATCCACAAGGGGAAATCCACGGAGCTTGAGGTGGTGCTCGGCACGCGGCCGGAACAACTCGTGATGCGGCAGCCCGGGGCGCTCGACCAACTCAACCTCCAGGGCGTCCCGCAGGACCTCGCGGACCGCGTCCGGCGCATGATCGAGGGCAATCTCGGCGAGTTGAAACTTGATTTCGATCAAGGCTTTGAAAATGCCGCGCCACAGATGGAAGACGCGCTTCGCGAAATGCGCAAACGCATGGACGATGCGATGCAGGGAGTCCGGATTCCGGAACCCCCTCAGGGCGGCATCCGGATCCACCGGGACGCCACCTTCCGCCTGATGGACGACCAGGGCAGCATCGAACTGAAGTCCAACGACGGAGGCAAGGAAATCACCGCGCGCGACAAGGACAACCACATCACCTGGAACGGCCCGTGGGACACGGAACAGGACAAGGCCGCCGCCCCCGAGGACATTCGCCAGCGCGTGGAACGACTCAACATCGATGACGCCGACAACGGCATTCGTCTCAACTTCCGCGCGGTGCCCCAAAGATGATTTTCTGTTGGTAGTTAGAACGCGATTGGATGCGTTCATGGAGGACACCCGCGTCCGGTTCATCCGGGCGCGGGTGAATCATTTTCAAATCGGATTTCCGCTCAGGGTGATCCGGGCGCTCGCGAGAAGCCTTCCCGCCACGTTCACCGCGCCGTCGATCTGCACCAGCCCGTCCATGCGGCCCTCGACCCTGGCGTGGATTTCCAGCGTTTCGCC
The DNA here is from genome assembly GCA_025457625.1 of Akkermansiaceae bacterium. GTDB lineage: Bacteria > Verrucomicrobiota > Verrucomicrobiia > Verrucomicrobiales > Akkermansiaceae > Luteolibacter. The sequence continues at coordinate 2,507 of JALOUA010000167.1, read as the reverse complement.
GGGCACGGCCGCGCCGAGGATCCTGGCCGCGCGCACCGCGGTGAGGCGCAGGTCGCTGAGTGGTGCGATTGCGGGATCCGTCTGCGCCACCACGCCGCCGAGCTGGGCGATGGCCTCGATGAGAATCACGCCGGGCATCATCGGCCGGCCGGGGAAGTGTCCGGTGAGAAAATGCTCGCTGCCGCGGATCCGATAGATCCCGCCGCCCTCGCGGCCGGGATCGAGCGCCGTCAGTTCGTCCACGAAGCGGAACGACGGGCCGTGCGGGAGGTTTGCAAGCGCGCGGGAAAGGTCGGATGGCATGCGTGGGTTTTGATGTTTAAAAACAGCGGACCGGCTGTCAACTGGGCCGGTAGGAGACTTTCCACAAGACCAGGCCATGCGCTGGAGCGTTGGCGCCGCGGGTGCGGATTGTCGGATCGGCGAGCAGCTGCCGCACGTCATCCGGCGTCATCTGGCCGCGGCCGGTCCGCACCAGCGTGCCGACGATGCCGCGGCACATCTTGTAGAGGAAACCATCGCCCCGGAGGATGAACGTGAGCAGCGCCCCGCTGCGGCGGATTTCGCAGCGCGTGAGCGTGCGCGTGGAATCCACAAGCGTGCCGTCGCGCCGCGAGGTGAAGGCGCGGAAGTCATGTGTTCCTGTTAGACAAGGCGCCGCCTCGCGCATTTTGCCGATGTCGAGCGCCTGCGGGACATGCCAGGCGCGTTGGTGAAGCAAAGGGTTCATCACCGGGTGGTTCCATACCTGATATCGGTATTGTTTGGAGGTCGCGCCAAAACGGGCGTGGAAGGATTGGCAGGTCCGCGCCGCGGAGAGGATGCGGATTTCCGGCGGCAGCAGCGCGTTGAGGGCGGCGGCGAGGCGTCGCGCGGGGAGACGGACCTCGTTTTCCGGCACGTCGAAATGCGCGACGAGCCCGAGCGCGTGAACCCCGGAGTCCGTGCGGCTGGAGCCGACCAGACCAGGCGCCGACGGGAACAATCCCGCCAGCGCCTTTTCGATGTGATCCGAGACTCCTTTGCCCGAGCGGCCCGAGTGCCAGCCGTGGCAGGCGGTGCCGTCGTAGGCAAGGGTCAGCTTGAAACGCAGGTCGCTCACCCGGCGAAGTTGGCGGCCACCACGTCCCAGTTCACGACGTTCCAGAATGCGGCGATGTAATCCGGCCGGCGGTTCTGATAGTTGAGGTAATAGGCGTGTTCCCAGACATCGAGTCCGAGGACCGGCTTGCCCTCGCATCCGGCGATGGCGGCACCCATGCACGGGCAGTCCTGGTTGGCGGTGGAGCAGACGGCGAGCGAGCCGTCGTCTTTTTTCACCAGCCATGCCCAGCCGGAGCCGAAACGCGTGGCACCGGCCTTGGCGAATGCTTCCTTGAAGGCGTCGAAAGAACCGAACGCCTTGTCGATGGCCGCGGCGAGATCGCCGGACGGGGCCTTGGCACCGCCCGGGGCGATGACTTGCCAGAAGAACGAGTGGTTGGCGTGGCCGCCGCCGTTGTTGCGCACCGCCGTGCGGATGTCTTCCGGCACGGCGGCGAGGTCGCCGATGAGCTCGCACAGCGGCTTGGCTTCAAGCCCGGCTTTGCCGGCAATGGCGTTGTTGAGATTGGTGATGTATGCCTGATGGTGCTTCGAATGGTGGATTTCCATCGTGCGGGCGTCGATGTGGGGTTCGAGCGCGTCGTAGGCATATCCGAGAGCGGGGAGTGTGTGGGCCATGGTAATTGGGAGTTTGATTTGCATCGTGCCGGGCCAGCCGCTTAGGCTGCCTCCCGGCGACACCCATTACGAAACCGAGGCTGCCGCCACCCGCAAGAGAAATCCCGCATGCCACCCGAACTCGCACCCTATCTCCCGCATTTCCTCATTGCCGCAGCCGCTCTTTTTCTCGGCTGGTTGCTCACCCATCTCGCGGCCTCGGGCAGAATCTCCGCTGTCAGCGAGCGGCTGAAGGCCGAGGAACGCCGCGCCACGGAAATCGAGGCCCGGCTTGCCCAAACCACCGCCGAGGCCGCCCGCAACGAGCAGGAAGCGCAGACGTTCCGCAACCAACTCGGCGAACTGCGCGCGCGCCTCGAAACCGAACTCAAGGCCGCCGCCGAAAAACAGGCGCTGCTCGAACGCGCCGAGGCGAAACTTTCCGATACCTTCAAGGCCCTCTCCGCCGACGCGCTCCGCGTTTCCTCCGAGCAGTTCCTGCAACTCGCCAAGTCGTCGCTCGCCACCCAGACGGAGGAGGCCAGGGGCGAGATCGAAAAACGCAAGACCGCCATCGAAACACTCGTCAAACCGGTGGCCGAATCGCTCGGCAAGTTCGAGCTGCGCATCGGCGAGATCGAGAAAGCGCGCGAGGGCGCCTACGCCGAACTCAAGGAACAGGTCCGCGCGCTCGGCGAGGGCCAGCTCGGCCTGCAGCGCGAGACCGCCTCGCTCGTCAAGGCGCTGCGCCAGCCGACCGGCCGCGGCCAGTGGGGCGAGATGCAGCTGCGCCGCGTCGTCGAGCT
>JALOUA010000166.1 GCA_025457625.1 Akkermansiaceae bacterium | reverse complement strand
GATCGATGTGGACGGCGATGGTGATTGCACAGGCATCGGTGAGGACTATTTCCATGATCCTGATGGTGATGGCAGGGCGGACTTCCCCTTGGACAAGGGCTTGGGAGTGATTCACATCCAGACGTTTCCGCCCGCCGAATTGCCGGAGGCCGGCCTCAAGCTGTCACTCCAGTCATGGACCGGAAACGAATGGACTGTAGTGGCTGAGAGCCGGATAGAGCCGTGATCCGGATTGGATCCGAAATTTGAATCAGGGCGGATTCAAACTGTTAGCGAATATCTAAAGAAGGATTTTTTTCGTCTGGTTGGTTGTATGGTTTAGTTGGTCCTTCGCGGAATTGCGGGATGGAACGGAAGGGCGCACGCAGCGAGCCCTGGAGTGGAAAATTAAAAAATTAAAAGAGACACAAACCATCAAGCTTCCTGCTTGCGGATGGGCGATTGCCAAGGCGGCGGGAAAAGCGCCGGGCTAGGGAGCAGTCGAGGCACCCTCACCAAACGCGCCACAGCCGAGGGTTTGGCCGACGTTGCTGGACGGACGCTGGATCTTGAACTGTCCGAGGGCGAAGCGATGAAGCTTGCGGGCGGTGGGCAGGCTGCGGCCGCGCCGGATGGAGCCGCGGTTTGCCGCGTCTGTTTCCCGATGAAGTGGATCCGCCGGATGTGAAGAAGGACCGGGACGGTGACCACGGGCGATGCGTCGCCACGATCGGCATTGATGCGCCCGCATCAATCATCCGCATGAGTGACTCAAGAGGATTTGACCCGCGCCACCGCGATCAGCCGCTGCGTTTGCGGACTTTTTCCAACAGCGCGGGGTCCGCCTCCAGCGCGTCGGCGACGGCACGGATCACATCGAGTGTGGGGCGCGAGACGTGGTGTTCCATGCCTTCCACGTCGCGATAGATCGTTTCCTCGTCGATGCCGAAGAGCCGCAGGAAGCGGGTGAGGGTTTCGTGGCGTTCGATGATGGCCCCGGCGATGCGGTGGCCCTGCTCGGTGAGGATGGTGCCGCGGTATTTCTCGTGTTTGACGAGGCCCTCGGCATCCAGCCGTTGGAGCATGTTGGTGACGCTGGCTTGGGAGATTCCCAGGTTTTTGGAAATATCCACGGCGCGGGCATAACCCTTGGTCTCGATCAGATGCAGGATCTGCTCGAGATAGTCGTCCATCGCGGTCGAGCCGCTGGTGCGACGGGATTTGGCGGGCATGGAAGGGCAAGGCTAACGGGATTCCGGCGGATGGGAAAGCCCGCTTTTGCGGTAGAGGTCGGCGTTGGATGCCTGGAACTCGGCCTTGAGCCGGACGCGCAGCGTGGAGAGGTCCACCAGGCGCCAGCCGGTGAAATTCCACCGGCCGTCCCGCCCGTCGTGTTCGATGCCTGCGAGCAGATGCACGGCGTCGTCGGTGATCTTGAGCGTTTCGTTTTTCGGCTCGAAGTAAAACGTGCGCAGCGTGCTGTTTTCCGATCCGTGTTCGACGAGTTTGGGATCGAGATAAAACACGCCGCCGGTTTCTTCATCGGTGATGCGCAGATCCGGATAGCCCGAGCGCTGGTGGAGACCCGCGCGGGTGGGAGGCGTGTCGCAGCGCAGGCCGGGCAGCGCGTCGATCCGCTTCATGAGTCCTTCTTCGAAAAAACGCGAGGCCTCGTTGATGCGGCGGAGTTTCCGCACCGGCGAGTCCTCGGCATTGAGATCGCGGGTGGTTTCCGCCAGTGCCTGTTCGATGGCGGCAAGCACCCGTGCGTGCGCCGGCTCATCGGTGAGCGGCAGCACGCGCTTGCCGGAACAGGCTTGCGCCACGGTGGCGAAATCGAAGGTCCGGTCGGTGAGTTTCTCGCCGAGCAACGAGCGCACCAGTGCCGCGTCATCGGACTGTGGCGCCGGTCCGCGACCGTCGCGGGTTTTCATCCACCAGCCGGCCCCGAGGCCTCCTAACAGAAGTCCCGCGGTCAAAGCGGCAACGCTTGTTGCAAGCGGCCATCGCCGTGTCGTCTGATGCCCGGTTCCCGCCATCGCCGGCACTCTGGCAGCCACAGCAGCGGCAGCGCAACGCGAAAGCGGCGTGTCCGATGGCGGAGCGGCTGCCTGTGGGATCCCAGGCGCTTCAAAGCAGACCGAGGGCGGCGGCGATGAGCAGATCGTCGTCGATGAGCCACTTGGCGGTTTCCGCACCAGGGGAGGAGGGTTTCGCCGGGGTGGGGGATGAGGAAACATCGAGCGTGAGGCCCTCGCCGCGGATGCGGCGGATGACGCCGCCGGCGTCGTAGACGGCCATGCAGGCGGAGAGCACGCGGACGGCGGCGCGCGTGACGGCGGCGTCCTCGTTGCGGCCTAACAGGGCGTCGAGCAGGTCGGGCGAGGGGTCGGAGGTGGCGGAGAGGCGGGTGGCGGCGGCGACGGTGGCGCTGGCCAGGCCGGCGGCACCGGCGGTGGCGAGTTCGGTGGCAAGGGCGGCGGTGCGCGCCTCAAGGCCGCTGGTTTGAAGGGCCTCGGGCAGGCGGGTTTCGAGGGCCGAGGCGAGGGCGACCTGGCGTTCGTGGAGGCGGGTCCAATCGGGCGAGCGGAGGTCGGAATCGCCATCCGAGCCGGTGCGGCGGCCGGCGACGCCGGTTTGCACGAAGGAGGCGACGGCCTCGGCGGCGCGCTGGCAGGAGATCCCGGCGCAGACGGGGGCCAGCGCGAAGGCGGCCAGGCGGCTGGCCAGCAGGACGTTGCCCATGGCCTGCATTTTCGCGCCGAGCAGGGCGTCGCGCTCGCGTTTCACGGTGAAGAATTCCATCGACCGGCGCAGCGTGACTTCCAACTGCGGGATGTCCCATGGTTTGGTGATGTAACGGAAGATGCCGCCCTGGTTGACCGAGCCGATGGCGGCGTCGATGTCGGCATAGGCGGTGGAGAGGATCTTGATGATGTCCGGGTAGTCACCGGAGATTTTGGAGAGGAAACCGACGCCGGTCTCATTGGGCATGCGCTGGTCGGTGACGATGATGCCGATTTCATCGGCGTGCTCGCGGAAGACGGCGAGTGCCTGGACGCCGTCCTCGGCTTCGAGGATGCGGAATTTCTCGCCGAACAGGCGGCGGAAGTATTTGCGGGTGTTGGCCTCGTCATCGACGAACAGGATGGCGTAACGCTGGTAATCGTAGTCTTCGGTGTCGTTGATCATGGCGGCGGCGGATTGTTAAGGGAGGGTGGGATGTCGGGAACGCTAAAAAGAACTAAACGGCGGAAGCGGATCGGTCGAGGACGGATTCGGTGCCGGCCCCGGGATCGGCCTGCGGATCGGGATCGGCCTCGGGTTCATCGGCGGGTTTGGGGAAAATGATGCGGAAGACGGTGAATTTGCCGGGCCGGCTGTCCACCTCGATGATGGCCTTGTGGGCTTCCAGGATCTGATGGGTGATGGAGAGGCCGAGGCCCATGCCCTTGCCGACGTCCTTGGAGGTGAAGAAGGGGTCGAAGATTTTGGGCAGGTTTTCCGGCGGGATGCCGATGCCGTTGTCGCGCAGGGTGACCTGCCAGCCCTCGCCGGCGGGTTCCATGATCACGTCGATGCGGCCGGGCTCGCCGCCGCCTTCGGCGACGCGCTGCTCGATGGCGTCGATGCTGTTCTGGAAGAAGTTGATGAAGACCTGGGCGAGCTGGTTGGCGTTGGCGCGGATGAGCGCGTGGTCCGGCATGGTGAGGTTGAAGGCGATGTTGTCGCCCACCTGGTGGCTGATCATGCGGCGCGAGCGGGTGAGGATTTCCACCAGGTCGGCATCGCCGTTGATCATGCTGTCCTCGCGGGTGAACTTGCGCAGGTCGATGACGATCTGTGAAACGCGCTCGATGCCCTCGCGGATGTCCTTGAGCACGTCCATGAAATCCGGGCGGTCCTTTTCCGGCAGGTCCCTGGCGAAGGTTTCCAGCGCGTGGATGCCGACGTTGGCATAGTTGAGCGGGTTGTTGATCTCGTGGATGATGCCGGCGCTCATGCGGCCGAGCGCGGAGAGTTTCTCGTTGCGCACCATCAGCACCTCGTTCTCCTTGATCTGTTCGAGCGCGGCCTGGAGGTCGGAGTTGACATCGGCCATCTCGCGGCGGATGCGGGCCATGGCGAGCTGGTTTTCGAGGCGCAGCGCGAGTTCCGCGGTGGAGAAGGGTTTGGTGAGGAAATCATTGGCTCCGGCCTGCAGCGCGGTCATCTTCGTCTGCTCGTCGGCGCGGGCTGTTAGAATGATGACGGCCATGCCGCGGGTGGCGTGGTTGGCGCGGATGCCCCGGCAGACCTCGCCGCCGTCCATCTCGGGCATCATGTGGTCGAGCAAGGCGAGCTGCGGCCGGCGCAGGCGCGCGAGTTCGAGCGCCTCGGCGCCGTCGCTGGCCTCGATGATGTCCACGTTCTCCATCTGCATGCGCAGGAAACGGCGGATGTCCGGTTCGTCATCGGCGATGAGCACCAGCGGGCGCGCGCCGCTCGGGCGGCCGATGACCGGCGCGGGCATGCGGCCGGCGCCTTCGGGCGGGCCGGTGGTGCGGGCGTCGATTTTTCCGGGGATCGACATGGCGGCCTTGCGGTGGAGCTGGGCGATGTTGCCGCCGTCCCTGAGCGGATCGTCTTCATTCGTCTCCGCAGTGGTATCGGCCGCTTCGGCCGGGAGATCGATGGTGAAGGTGGTGCCCTGGTTGACCTGGCTCTCGACGTTGACTTTGCCGCCCATCGCCTCGGTGAGGCTGCGCACGAGTGCGAGACCGATGCCCGCGCCCTGGAACTTGCGCGTCGATGAGGTGTCCACCTGCCAGAAGCGCTCGAAGATGCGCGGCAGCACCTCGGGCGGGATGCCCACGCCGCTGTCCTGCACGCTGAGGCGCAGCAGGTTGTCGGCGACGCGCAGCTTCACCTCGATGGTGCCGCTGGACGGGGTGAACTTGATGGCGTTGATGACGAGGTTGAGCAGGATCTTGTCGAACTTGTCGCGGTCGAGCTGGATGATTTCGTGATCGCTCTCGCAGTCCCAGAACAGCGCGACGCGGTCCTGCTCGGCGAGGTGGCGGACGGAACGCAACAGCCCGTCGAAGTGCGTGGCGACGGGTGTGGGCAGGCGCTTGACGTCGCCATGGCCGGTGTCGAAACGCACGAGGTCCAACAAGTCGTCGATGAGCTTGAGCAGGCGCAGGCCGTTTTGTTCGAGCATGTTGGTCATCTCGCCGACGACCGGTTCGACGGGTTGGCGGCCGAGCACGATCTTGAGGCGCTCGGTGATGCCGAGCATGATGGTGAGCGGCGTGCGCAGCTCGTGGCTGATGTTGGCGAAGAAGCGCGTCTTGGCCTCGTCGAGCTCGCTGAGCTGCTGGTTCTGGGATTCGAGCAACTGGCGCGAGCGCTCGACCTCGTCGCGCAGGCAGAACTCGCGGAAGCGCAGGCGTTCATAGAAAAAACTTCCCGCGATCACGAAGACCGAGGTGACGAAGAGGAAGTAGGCGTTGCCGAAGAGGATGTGGAACTCGGACCTGGCCGGCGAAATCCAGACACTTGCGGCATAACAAACGAAACACGCGGCGATCATGCCGAGCGAGTTCCAGAAATTCCAGCGCAGCAGCAGCGAGAGTCCGACGAGCACCAGGTTGAGCCCGGCGTAATACGTCGAGTTCCCGCCCTCGGTCATGGCGATCATGATGCAGATGGAGATGATGGGCAGCAGGGCGATGCCCTGGGCCATCACTTTGGCCTTCACGAAGCCGCCGGCCTTTCCCAGATACCAGAAAATGCCACCTAACAGAACGGCGCAAACCGCGCGGATGATCAGGAAGCGCACCGCATGATCCGCGAGGATGATCAGGTCGAGCGACCAGCCGGCGAGCATGAAGAGCGCGGCGATGGCGGCGGCGCGGCGCGCGTTGTCGTAGGCGATGGCGTTCTCATAATCGCGGAACCCGCGCAGGAGGTCCTCTTTCGCGGGTTGCAGCGTGCTGGACTCGGCTTCAGCCATGGTCGAGTTCGATTTCGAGGAACAGGTTCACGCCGGTGGCGTCCGCGCCGACCGTGGTTTGCCGGGCTTTGACGCCTTCGGGCACGAGGTCGAGCATTTCCGTTTCATCCCGATGGATCAGGTTCCACTCCATCACGTATTCCATCCATGCCTTGCGCGGGTTGCGGGTGGCGACGTTGGTGACGATGACCACGCCGCCCGGTTTGACCATGGTGCAGAACAGCTCGACCATGCGCTTGCAGACGCGCTGCGAGAGGTAGTCGAAGAGCCCCGCGCAATAGACGATGTCATAGCCGGTGAACTCGTCCTCGCCGCCCTGGCTGGCGGCGCGCAGGAGCTGGTGGACCGAGCGCTGGAAGTAGCGGGTCTCCGTCTTCCGTCCGCCGGCGGCGCGCGCCTTCCCGATGCACTCGGCGGTGTATTCGAGCGTCTCCGCGTTGAAGTCGAGCAGGTCGATTTCCGCCAGATCGCTCTCCGGGCATTCCTTGAGGAATCGCTGGACTTCCATCGCCGGTCCGCAGGCGAGGTTGAAGACCCGCGTTTTGCCGTGGGCCGCGCGGCGCACGCATTCGGTGCGCAGCCGCTCGACGAGGAAGTCGATGCGGTTGCGGTGGGCCACCACCGGCTCGGTGTTGAGCAGCGCGAAGTTGAGCAGTTTGGCGAACGCGGACGACCCTTCGTGCGGATCGCGCAGCATCATGTTCACCATCTCATAATCGCCGGCATAACCGAGCGGCTTGGTATAGGTGCGGTAGAGGAACGGCGAGCACAGCACGATGGGATGCAGCTCGCGGCGGACATACGACTTGTGCACCGCCACCTCCGTCTCGCCGATGTCCGCGGACACCTCCTCGAAGCGCTGCATCGTCGGCAGGACCTCGTCCACCACCCGGGCCTCGATGCCGGAGAAAATCTCCTGCTCCAGGTCCTCGCGGCGGCGCGTCACCGTGGTGCGGATGCCCACGTCGATGCCCGTGAGCCACTGCTGCACGCCGCTGAGCGTGCTGGCGAGATCCGCCACCACCAGCTTGAAGGGATCATGCACGCGGTTGGCGGATTTCCACTCGCTCATGAAACCGGCGAACTGGCTGGCGAGATCGATACCCGGATCCGCCTCCGCCGCGCTCACGCCGGACAGGAAATCCACCTCCACCCAGCCTTCCTCCAGCATCGCCTCGCAGACCAGCACGATGCCCGTGTTGAGCAGGTTGCTCACCACCGCCTTGCCGTTGTAGAGCAGGCGCCGCGAAGCCATGATCCGGAAATCCGAGAGCACCTCCGAGAGCTGCAGGATGCTGTAGGGATTGTAGACCTCGAAAACCACCGAGTAGCGCGTGATTCGCAGCAGGTTGGCCGTCAATTCCGTGCCCTGGCTGTTCCGACAGGTGATGACGCTCTGGGACGAATTGCTGGATAATTCCATGTTTGAGACGATAACCGCCGCAGAATGGCAGGTCTCACCCGCACCGCAAGCCGCCAGACGAGAATTTTTCGGGTTTCCTGATGATCGACATGTTGGAATCGGTTTCGCAGGGGAATTCTCCAGGCAAACCCGCCCTTGCCGCCCGCGCGGGCTTGGTCTTTACTGCGCCACATGCAACAGGAAATCCAACTCACGCGCGAGGTTTCGGCCATCCAGATTCCGAGCGGCGACTCGCTCGTCCTGCCGGCCGGCACCGCGGTTTTCATCACCCAGCGCCTCGGCGGCACCTACACCGTGGCCACCTCCCAGGGCCTCGCGCGGATTTCCTCCCAGGACGCCGACGCCCTC
>JALOUA010000165.1 GCA_025457625.1 Akkermansiaceae bacterium | reverse complement strand
GGGGGAATGTGACAAACCTGTCACACAGCAATCTTTGATGCCCGCAAGCGAAACGGAGTTATTGCGGAGGTCAGCCGGATTTGCCGTCCGGATTCCCCAACCAAAATCACCATGAAAACCACAGCCATTTGCCTCATCGGCGCGCTTTCCACCGCGCTTGCCGCCACCGCCGAACAATCCCACCTCGACCCCGCGCTGCCGGAATACAAGGCGGTCAGCGGCGTTTCCGGAAACCTGAATTCGATCGGTTCCGACTCGCTCAACAACCTGATGACCCTGTGGGCGGAGGGTTTCAAGAAAGCCTACCCGAATGTGAACATCCAGATCGAGGGCAAGGGTTCCTCGACCGCGCCGCCGGCGCTGATCGAGGGCACCGCGCAGATCGGGCCGATGAGCCGGCCGATGAAGGCGGAGGAAATCGACGCCTTCGAGAAAAAACATGGTTACAAGCCCACCGAGGTGAAAGTGGCCATCGACGCGCTGGCGGTGTTCGCCCACAAGGACAACCCGCTCAAGGGCATGTCGCTGAAGCAGATCGACGCGGCGTTTTCCGCCACGCGCAAGCGCGGCGGCGACGACCTCACCGACTGGGGCCAGCTCGGGTTGGACGCATGGAAGGGCCGCGCGATCTCGCTGTTCGGCCGCAACTCGGCCTCGGGCACCTACGGGTTTTTCCAGGAACACGCGCTCGCCAAAGGTGACTTCAAGCCCACCGTCAAGGAACAGCCCGGCTCCTCCGCCGTGGTCCAGGGCGTGGGCGCGGACCTTTACGCGATCGGTTATTCCGGCATCGGCTACAAGACTTCCGGCGTGCGCGCGCTGCCCGTCGCCGGGGACGACGGCGAGTTTTTCGAGGCGAATTACGACAACGCGCTCAGCGGTGATTATCCGCTGGCCCGCTTCCTGATGGTCTATGTGAACAAAAAGCCCGGCCAACCGCTCGACTCCCTGACACTCGAGTTCGTGAAATTCGCGCTGTCCAAGGCCGGCCAGGCGATCGTGGAGAAGGACGGCTATTTCCCAATGCCCGCCGAAGTGGCTCAGGAAGTGATCGATTCCCTCACCAAGTAAAAACGGATCGCCGATTTTTGCGCGGCCCGCATCGGGAAGCTTGCCCGTCCCGGAGGCGGTGCCCTAGTTTCCCGCGGGCCGCTCAGCATGAGACGGACTCACGACCCAAATGCCGGACATGCCGAAATCCCCCGACCCGAAACGCTTCGAGGTGTCGCGCGCGACGCTTTGGTTCGACCGCTTCATGGGCTGGTTGATCCGCTTTGGCGGCATCGCGGTGATCGTGGCGGTTTTCGGCATCTTCTATTTCGTCGGCAAGGAGGTGATCCCGCTGTTCCGTTCGGCGCAGGTCGAGGCGGCGGGTGAAGTGGCAAGCGGCTCCGCACCCGCCGTGCTGGGCGTCGATGAGTGGGGCGAAATGCCGTTTTTTTATGATGGCGCGGACAAGCTGGTGTTTGTGGACATGCAATCCGGCGAACGCCGCGAGGAAACGATCGCCGGCCTAACCGATCTGAAGGTCACCGCGCATTCCTACGATGCCGTGCATCATCGCGTGGCCCTCGGGTTGGATGACGGCAGGGTCGGCTCGTTTCTGGTGGCTTATGAGAGGAAGTTCGATGACGGCCGCGATCCGCGGGTCGAGCCGTCGGTCACGCCCGAACCGTGGTTCACGCTGAAACACGGCACCGGTCCGGTGACTGCGGTGAGTTATGGCGACTCGGGAGCCGGCCGCGCGATCGTCGCCAAGCGCGGGAATGGTGATGACTCCACGGTCTCGGTGCTGCGCCTCGGCATGAAACGCGGCCTCATCGGCAAGGGCAAACTCAGTTTGCTGGAGGAGGCGGACATCACCGGAGAGCTCGGCTCCGAGGCCATGATGGTGCGCGCCTCGCAGAATGGCGCGATGGTGCTCGTGGCGTCGGCCAGCGGTGGCATCCACTATTTTCTCGCGGACTCCGGCGGAGTTTCAAAACGGCAGACTTTCGCGCCCTTCGGCAGCATGGCTCCGAAACAGATGGATTTCCTTTTCGGCGGCGTGTCGCTTGTTCTAACAGACCGGGAGGGCCAACAGGAGCAATGGAGCTTGTTCCGGCCCAGCGAGGACGGCGAGCGGCTGTTCGGCAAGACCAAGGAATTCCCGCCGCTGGCCAAGGGCCCGGTGACATTCGCCGCCAGCCAGCGCAACCGTTCGTTTCTCACCGGCTCCGGCCGGGAACTCTCGATCCGCCACAGCACCTCGGGTGCGGTCCGTTGGGAGGGCGCGGTGGACATCGATCCGGCGGCCGCCACGCTCGATGCGAAGGGCGAGCATTTCGTCATCGCCGCGGCGGACGGCGCGGCGCGGCGATACGCCATCCACGATCCCCACCCCGAGGCCGGCTGGCGCGCGTTCTTCGGCAAGGTCTGGTATGAGGGCGGCGCGGGGCCGGTCTATCAATGGCAGTCCACCGGTGGTTCCGATGATTTCGAACCGAAGTATTCGATGGTGCCGCTGATCTTCGGATCGCTCAAGGGCACGCTTTACGCGCTGATGTTTTCCATCCCCGTCGCCCTGCTCGCCGCGGTGTTCTCCGCCGCCTTCCTGCCGCTTTCCGTCAAACGCATCGTCAAGCCGGTGATGGAAATCATGTCCTCGCTGCCATCCGTCGTGCTCGGCTTCCTCGCCGGCCTCTGGCTCGCGCCGATCCTGGTGACGCGGGTGCCCTCGGTGATGGTGATGGTGGTGATCGTGCCGCTGGCCGCAATTCTGTTAGGATATGCATGGTGCCGGCTGCCGATCGGTTTCCGCAACCGCTTCGCGGGCGGCAGCGAGTGGCTCATCGTGCTGCCGTTCCTCGCGCTGGCCGGCTGGGCCGGCTGGTCGCTCGGCCCGGTGCTGGAGTCATGGTTTTTCATCTACAAGGACCCGGCATCGGGCAGGGAAATCGCGGATTTCCGCCTGTGGTGGCCGCAGGCTACCGGCATCCCGTTCGAACAACGCAACTCGCTGGTGCTTGGCTTCATGATGGGCTTCGCGGTGATCCCGGTGATCTTCACCATCGCCGAGGACGCGCTTTCCAACGTCCCGAAATCCCTCACCGCCGCCGCCGCCGCGCTGGGCGCCAACCGCTGGCAGGTCGTGTGGACCGTCATGCTGCCGGTCGCGGCCTCCGGCATCTTCTCCGCGCTGATGATCGGATTCGGCCGCGCCGTCGGCGAGACGATGATCATGGTGATGGCCACCGGCAACACCCCGATCACCGAGTGGAACCTCTTCAGCGGCATGCGCACGCTTTCCGCCAACATCGCCGTCGAACTGCCCGAGGCTCCCGTCGGCTCCACCCACTACCGCGCGCTGTTCCTCGGCGCGGTCGTGCTTTTCGCCATGACCTTCGTCATGAACACCATTGCCGAACTGCTCCGCCAACGCCTGCGCGAGCGCAACAAGCTCGTCTGACCGTTATGAAATCATTCAAACCGCAGATGCGCGCGGATTCACGCAGATGGTTGATTGCACGGGCTAACAGGCCCATGCCGCGAATGCTTTCATCAATCATCCGCGCAATTCCCGACATTCACGCCCATCCGCGTCCATCTGCGGTTGATTTTCTCTCCTGATCCATCCGATGGCCACCGCGCAACCCAACACCCCGTTCGCGACGACCGGCCGCTCGCGCCATGGCGAACCGTGGGTCTGGCTCACCGCCGGCGGCCTCACGCTCGGCGTGATCATGGCGCTCGGTTTGTTTGTTTTGATCCTGGTGAAAGGCACATGGTCGTTCTGGCCGCGCCGCATCGACCTGATGGAGGTTTCGACCAACGGCGTCGTCGAAAAAATCGCCGGCTACATCACGCAGGAAAGCGAACGCCGCGATGCCGAGGGCATGCTTCACGAGGAAATCCAGGTCTTCCGCGGCAACAGGGACCTCAACGGCGAGGCTTTCAAGTACATCGACCGCGCCCACATCCTCAAGACCTCCCGCCCGGAGTCGCTGCTGCTTGTCGAGCGCCTCGAATACGGCCCCGCCATCGTGCATGGCGTGGCGCTCGTCACGCCGGACGGCCGTGTCGAGGCCTCGGCGCCGGAGTTTGATCAAGCCCTCGAACAAACCCTCGCCGCCGGCCGGGAAACCCGTGCCCGGCTGCTGCGCATCGAACGCCGGCAGATCGGTGCGATCAGCCGGGAAATGGAGGCACTCGGCCGCGCGGAAAGGTCCGGAACCGTCGATCCGCAATCCGCCGCCGCCCGCACGGCGGAGTTGCAAAAGCAGTTCGAAACCCTGCAAGCCGAAGCCGCCAAACTGCGCGCCGGCCTGGCGGAATCCAGCTTCATCGGCATCACTGCGGACGGCCGCGAGATGACCTTTCCCGCCGGAAGCCTGTTAGGCGTGTTCGCCTCGAACCGCGCGGACTTCGGCGAACGAATCGCGGAAATGGCGCACCGCGTCTGGAAATTCCTCTCCGAGGATCCCCGCGAGGCCAACACCGAGGGCGGCGTCTTTCCCGCCATCTTCGGCACCGTGGTCATGACCCTGGTGATGAGCCTTTTCGTCACCCCCTTCGGCGTGATCTGCGCGATCTACCTGCGCGAATACGCCAGACAAGGCCACCTCGTCCGCATCGTGCGCATCTCGGTCAACAACCTCGCCGGCGTGCCCTCCATCGTCTTCGGAGTCTTCGGCCTCGCGTTCTTCGTCTATTTCGTCGGCGGCGGCGTGGACCGCATGTTTTTCTCCGACAAACTGCCCACGCCGACTTATGGCACGCCCGGCATCCTGTGGGCCTCGCTCACGCTCGCCATCCTCACGCTGCCGGTGGTCATCGTCGCCACCGAGGAGGCGCTCTCCGCCGTGCCGCGCGGCGTGCGTGAGGCGGCGCTCGCCTGCGGCGCCTCCAAGTGGCAGACCATCCAGCGCATCGTGCTGCCCGCATCGCTGCCCGGCATTCTGACCGGAGTGATCCTCGCCATGGCCCGCGGCGCCGGCGAGGTCGCGCCCCTCATGCTGGTGGGCGTCGTCAAACTCGCGCCCTCGCTGCCGATCGACGACATCGCGCCCTTCATCCACCCCGAGCGCAAGTTCATGCACCTCGGCTTCCACATCTACGACCTCGGTTTCCAGTCACCCGACGCCGAGGCCGCCAAACCCATCGTCTATGCCACCGCCCTGCTGCTCATCATCGTGGTGGTGACCCTCAACCTCACCGCCATCCTCATCCGCAACCGCCTCAAGAAACGCTTCGCCACAAGCAGCTTCTGAAAACTTAAGATGAATGAACCACGGATGAACACAGACAAACACGGATCGAAAAATTGTGTGACTTGGATTTCACGCGTTAAGATTTATCCAAATCCGTGTCCATCCGTGTCCATCCGTGGTTTATTATCATACCCAGGCTAACATGCCCGCCACCCTTCCAGAATCCCGGCCCGACTTCATCCGTGTGGAAAACTTCAGTTTCCACTATGGTGAAAAGCAGGCGATTTTCGACATCGACATGGCCATCCCGGAGCACCGCGTCACCGCGCTCATCGGGCCTTCCGGCTGCGGCAAATCCACCCTGCTGCGCAATATGAACCGCATGAACGACCTCATCGAGGGCGTGCGCCACGAGGGCGACATCCGGCTCAACGGCATCAGCCTTTACGATCCCTCGGTGGAGGTGATCTCGCTGCGCAAGCGCGTCGGCATGGTGTTCCAGAAATACAATCCCTTCGCCAAGTCGATTTACGAAAACGTGGTCTTCAGCCTGCGGGTGGCGGGCCGCTCGCGCAAATCC
Organism: Akkermansiaceae bacterium; assembly: GCA_025457625.1. Lineage (GTDB taxonomy): Bacteria > Verrucomicrobiota > Verrucomicrobiia > Verrucomicrobiales > Akkermansiaceae > Luteolibacter. The sequence continues at coordinate 2,565 of JALOUA010000165.1, read as the reverse complement.
GAGCTCGACGAAACCGTCGAGCGCTCGCTCAAGGCCGCCGCGCTGTGGGACGAGGTGAAGGACCGCCTCCACGATTCGGCGTTCGGGCTCTCCGGCGGCCAGCAGCAGCGGCTTTGCATCGCCCGCGCCATCGCCAACCAGCCCGAGATCCTGCTGATGGACGAGCCCTGCGCCGCGCTCGACCCGCTGGCCACGCTCAAGATCGAGGAACTCATCACCAAACTCAGCGATGACTACACGATCGTCATCGTCACCCACAACATGGAACAGGCCACCCGCTGCTCGGACCGCACCGCCTTCCTCTACATGGGCCGCCTCATCGAATACGGCGACACCCTCCAGGTGTTCAACAAACCGTCGCATCCGGAAACCGAGGCCTACATCACCGGCCGATTCAGTTGAGATGAACGAAGACCCTTCCAACGCATCCGCGCCAACCGTCATTGAAGTCCGCGACATGGACTTCAGTTATGGCAAGTCCGTGGCGTTGAAAAACCTCAACCTCGACATCGCGCGCAACGAGATCACCGCCTTCATCGGGCCCTCCGGCTGTGGCAAGTCCACCCTGCTGCGTTGTTTCAACCGCATGAACGACTTCATCCCCGGCGCCCGCGTCAGCCGCGGCGAAATCCGGATCGACGGCACCGAAATCCACAGCCCGGACGTCGATGGCGTGGAACTCCGCCGCCGCGTCGGCATGGTTTTCCAGAAGTCCAACCCGTTTCCGCGCAGCATTTACGAAAACGTCGCCTACGGCCCGCGCATCCTCGGCGAGCGCAGGAAATCCGCGCTCAATGACATTGTGGAGAAAGCCCTGCGCGGCTCGGCGCTGTGGGACGAGGTCAAGGACCGCCTCCACGAGAGCGCCTACGGCCTCTCCGGCGGCCAGCAGCAGCGCCTCTGCATCGCCCGCACCTGCGCCGTGGACCCGGAGATCATCCTGATGGACGAGCCATGCTCCGCGCTCGACCCCATCGCCACCGCACGCGTCGAGGAGTTGATCCTTGCCCTCAGGCAAAACTACACCATTGTGATCGTCACCCACAACATGCAACAGGCATCACGGGTTTCCGACCGCACCGCCTTCTTTTATCTCGGCGAAATGATCGAATACGACCGCACCCCGAAAATCTTCTCCAACCCTGCCGAAAAAAGAACCGAGGATTACATCACCGGCCGCTTCGGGTAGGGACAGAAGACCTTGAGACTGATGACAGAAAATGAAGAATCCTCCTCGCCATCACCTTTCTTACACAAGCCGCAGGGTATCCGGCGCTGGCTTTGCGCACACCGCTACCACTCTTGTCTTCTGTCTTCTGTCTCACTATCTTCTGTCTTAACGCCATGCACACTCCCCACATCCTCCACGATTTCGACCAGGCCATCGCCACCTTGCGCGGCGAGGTGCTCGCCATGGCTGGCAAGGCGCGCCACAACCTCGAACGCGCCGTCCACGCGCTGCTTGAGCGCAATGTCGAACTCGCCAACGCCGTGATCGCCGATGACGACGATGTGGACGAACACGAACGCCGCATCGACCAGATCGGCATGGAAATCCTCGTCCGTTTCCACCCCATGGCCACCGACCTTCGTTTCGTCGTTTCCTCCATGAAGATCTCGATGAACCTGGAGCGCATCTCCGACCACGCCACCAGCATCGCCAAGCGCGCCAAGAAAATGAGCGCCAGCCACGAATTGCAGGACACCACCCTCATCGAGCCCCTCTACACCATGGCCGACCATTTGCTGCGCGACGCCATCTCCGCCTACAGCGATCACAATGCCACGCTCGGTGCCGCGCTGCACCTCCGCGACAAGGAACTCGACCGCATGCACAAGGAGGCCACCGCCACCTTCGGCGCGCGCATCGAACAAAGCAACGGCCGCAGCCAGGATTACCTGCATCTCATCCTCGTCGCTCGAACGCGTCGGCGACCTCGCCGTCAACATCGGCGAGGACGCCGTCTTCCTCGAAGCCGCCCGCGACCTCCGCCACGAGAGCAACCGGGAGCTGGGCTGATGCGAATGCCCTTGCCCGCGCCATCGCCAGCAGCTAGCAAGAGCCGCCCGGCATCCAGGCGCCCGTAGCTCAGTTGGATAGAGCATCCGCCTTCTAAGCGGAATGTCGCTGGTTCGAATCCAGCCGGGCGTGCCAAACGCCTTTAGAAAACAGCCCGGAGGGTGCTGACCGGGAAAGCCGATGGAGGCAATCCAGCCGGGCGTGCTTCACGCCGGTCTTCAATCGCCCGCGGCGGCGGGCGCATGCCGGATGGCACGAGCGGAGCGAGGGCAATCCAGCCGGGCGTGCTTCACGCCTTTGAAAAACAGCCCGGAGGGTGCTGACCGGGAAAGCCGGTGGAGGCAATCCAGACGGGCGTGCTTCACGCCGGTCTTCAATCGCCCGCGGCGGCGGGCGCATACCGGATGGCACGAGCGGAGCGAGGGCAATCCAGCCGGGCGTGCCAAACGCCTTTGGCAAACAGCCCGGAGGGTGCTGACCGGGAAAGCCGGGGGAGGCAATCCAGCCGGGCGTGCCAGTTGCTGATGTCAATCCGGTCGATGCCC
>JALOUA010000164.1 GCA_025457625.1 Akkermansiaceae bacterium | reverse complement strand
AGGTCAGGCGCTTGAGCTGGGACTGGCGCTCGCGGCGGAGGTCGCCCTCGACCATGATGCCCTCGGTCTGGATCACCTGGGCGATGCGCACCAGCTGGTCCTCACTGAGCTGTCCGGTCCGGATGTTGGGGTCGATGCCGGCATGTTCAAGGATCTTGGCGGCGGTCGGACGACCGATGCCGAACATGTAGGGCAGGGAAGCTTCGATGCGCTTCTCATTGGGGATTTCGATGCCTAGAATGCGTGCCATGATGGTGCGTGTGTTCGCGTGACCGCGGCAGGCGGCATGAGCCACCGGAGGTCCCGCGGGGCGGGTGGTTTAGCAGACGATCCGATGCTGGCAAGCCGGAAATGGAAATTTTCTTCGGCTTCGCATTGCGCCGCCGGAATCCGGCCATATCCCGTCTGGACAAAGCAAGCTTCGCTTCTAGCTTGGCCTGCACCCGCAAATCATGGATTCGACATTCGACCCCGCCCACCAACTCCCGCCTGATGACGTCGCCGCCATCGATGAACTCGGAAAAACCTACCAGGCCCTCCGCGAGGAACTCGGGAAAATCATCATCGGCCAGGACGATGTGATCGAACGGCTCGCCATCTGCCTGTTCGCCCGCGGCCACGCCCTGCTCATGGGAGTGCCCGGCCTGGCGAAAACCCTGCTGGTTTCCTCGGTGGCGCAGACCTTCGACCTCACCTTCAACCGCATCCAGTTCACGCCCGACCTGATGCCCGCCGACATCACCGGCACCGACATCATCCAGGAATCCGGTGTCGGCGGCCGCCGCGAGTTCGAGTTCATCAAGGGCCCGGTCTTCGCCAACATCGTGCTGGCCGACGAAATCAACCGCGCTCCGGCGAAAACCCAGTCCGCGATGCTCGAGGCGATGCAGGAAAACAAGGTCACCGTGCTCGGCCACACCTACCCGCTGCAGCCGCCGTTTTTCGTGCTCGCCACCCAGAATCCCATCGAGCAGGAGGGCACCTACCCGCTCCCGGAAGCCCAGCTCGACCGCTTCATGTTCCTCATCGAGGTGGATTACCCCTCCGCCGATGAGGAGAAGCGCATCGCCCGTGAAACGACCGGCACCGCCCGCCACGCGCTCAACCACTTGCTGGACGGCCAAAAGGTGCTCGCTTACCAGCAGCTCGTGCGCCGCGTCCCGGTGCCGGAACACCTTTACGAATATGCCGTCGCCATGGTGCGCAAGACCCGCCCCGGCCAACCGGAGTCGCCGCAATGGATCAAGGACACCGTCGGCTGGGGGGCCGGCCCGCGCGCCGTGCAATACCTCATCCTCGGCGCCAAGTCCCGCGCGGCCCTGCGCGGCGCCTACATGGCCTCGCTGGAGGACATCGAAGCCGTCGCCTCGTCCGTGCTCACCCACCGCGTCATCACCAACTTCGCCGCGGAGTCGCAGGGCATGACGTCCAAGAAGATCATCGAGCGCCTGATCAAGGAAATGCGGGATGCATGATTTCATCGACAACGCTCTCTTGTCCCGCCTCGGCTCGCTGCCGATCGAGTCGCGGGTGCCGATGATGGGCAATGTGGCGGGCAAGCACCGCTCGCCGCACCGCGGGTCTTCCGTCGAGTTCGCCGAATACCGCAAGTATGTCCCCGGCGACGACACGCGCCGTCTCGATTGGAAGGCCTTCGCCCGCTCGGACCGGTTTTACATCAAGGAATTCGAGGCGGACACCAACCTGCGGGCCTACTTCGTCGTCGATGCCTCCGGCTCGATGAATTTCACCGGCGGCGGCGAGACCAAGATCCAATACGCCCGCCGCATCGCCGCAGCGCTCGCCTATCTGTTAGTGAACCAGGGCGACGCCGCCGGTTTGTCCGTCTGCACCGACAAACTCCATCTCGAAGTCCCGCCCAGCCGCCGCGCCGCGCACCTCGAACGGTTTTTCTCGACCCTCGGAAAACTCGAGCCGACGGGTGAAACCGGATTGATCGCAGCGCTCCACACCATCGCGGAAAAAATCGGCCAGCGCGCGTTTGTCGTCATTCTTTCCGATCTCTTCACGGATCCCGCGGCGCTCGGCGACGCCCTGCAGCACCTGCGCTACCGCAAGCATGACATCTCCGTCTTCCACCTGATGGACCCGCTGGAAATCGGCTTCGAGTTCGACCGCCCGCATCGGTTTGTGGATCTGGAGGACGGCACCGCGCTCGTCGCCGAGCCCAACCTCATCGCCGATGAATACAAGACCGCGCTGCGCGATTTCCTCACCAAGGTCCGCGCGAAGTGCCACGACGCCTCCGCGGACTATCAACTCGTCACCACCGACACGCCGCTGGAACCGCTGCTGCGCGATTTCCTCACGGCGCGCCTGCCCAAGTCCAAGCACTGATGCTTTTCCTTGCTCCATTCCTGCTCTGGTTTCTAACAGCGGCAAGCGTGCCGGTGCTGATCCATCTGATCAACCGCCGCCGCCACAAGACGATCCAATGGGCGGCGATGCAGTTCCTGCTCAAGGCCTCGCGCGAGTCCCGCGGCAAGAAGAAGCTGCGCCACATCCTCATCCTCACCTGCCGCGCGCTGGCCATCGCCGCGCTGGCCTTTGCCGCGGCCCGGCCCGTTGTCTCCGGCCTCATCGGCTGGGGCGGCGGGGCGATCGACACCGTGGTGCTCTTGATGGACCGCTCGGCGTCGATGGAAATCAAGCCCGGCGACGGTCTCGAACCGCGCCGCCGGATCGTGCTCGCCAAAGTGCGCGACGCCATGGCCGACCTCGGTGGCGCGCGCCTCGTGCTCATCGACAGCGCAAGCGGCCGGGCCCAGGAAATCCCCTCGCCGGAAATCCTCGACAGCCTTGCATCCACCGCGGCGACGGATACCGCGGCGGATCTCCCGGCGATGCTGACGCGCGCCGCCGAGTTTCTAACAGAAACTTCCGGGCGTTCGGAAGTCTGGCTGGCGTCCGATCTCCAGTCGTCCAACTGGCGGCCGGAGGACGAACGCTGGGCCGCGGCCTGCGCCAGCCTGATGGCGCTGCCGCAGAAACCGGCGCTGCGGGTGCTGTCCATTACCGGCCCCACCGCCGCGAATTCCGCCGTGCGCCTCATGGGATCGCGCCGCGCGGGTGACGAGTTGTTGTTTGATCTGGAAATCGCCCGCGCCGGCGAGGCCCGCGGCACCGTGCCGATCCAGTTGACGACCCAACTCAACGGCGGCCGCGCCACCGAGAGTCTCACACTCGCAGGCCAGTCGCTGCGTTTCCAGAAACGCATCCCGCTGCCCGCCGCCAGCGAGAGCGGATATGGCTGGTTTTCGATTCCGGCGGATGGCAACCCGCGCGACAACGTGGCATTCTTCGCCTATGGTCCCGCCCGTTCCACCAAGTCGCTGGTCGTCGCACCCGCCGGTGAAAGCGCGGACTACCTGATGCTTGCGGCGGCACCTCCGGGACTCGCGGGTTTTGAAGCCGCGCGTGTCGATCCGGCAGAGGCCGCCACGGCGATCCAGAACGAATTGGCCGCCATCATCTGGGCCGCGCCTTTGCCTGCGGGGCCGGCGGCGGATGCCTTGCAGGCCTTCCTGACATCCGGCGGCCATGTGCTTTTCCTGCCGCCCGGCAGCCCATCCGCCGCCAGCTTCAACGAACTCTCATGGGCGGATCCCGCAGAGGCTCCGGCCGGGAAGTTTTTCATCCTCGCCGATTGGAACCGCACGGATGGCCCCATGCGCGACGGCATCGCGGGCACCCCCATCGCGGCGAGCCGCCTCAAAGCCATCCGCCGCCAGATTCCACAAGGCGACGCCTCGCCCCTCGCACGCTGGGAAGACGGAGAACCCGCGCTCATCCGCCGGATTTTCGACCACGGCACCGCATGGTTCTTCGGCACCATCCCCGACTATACCTGGTCCAATCTGGGTGATGCCGATGTCCTGCTGCCCGTTGTCCAGCGCATCATCACGGCCGGCAGTGATCGTTTCGACGCCTCGTATCTCGCCAGCGTCGGTTCTCCCGCCGCGCGGCTGATGCCCGGCGAGGTCCGGACCCGCATCGACGATTATGGCACCCGGGATCCCGCCAATGCCGAGCATGAGGCCGGCATCCACCGCCTCGGTGAGCGGCTGCTCGCCCTCAACCGTCCGCCGTATGAGGATGCGCCCGAGGTAATCACCCGCGAAACCCTCGATGCCATCCTCAACGGCACCAATTACACCCTGCTCGACCAGGCCGGCCAGGCCGACGATCCCAATCTCTCGCGCGACGTCTGGCGCGCCTTCCTCACCGCCATGCTCTTGTTCCTGTTCTCGGAAGCCCTGCTCTGCCTGCCGAAGAAATCCCGTCAGGAAGTACTGCCGCAAAAGGCCGCCGCATCCGCATCGCTCCCCTCGAACAATATATAACCCATAGCTTCCGACTTTTACTTGCTCCACCTCTCTCCCACACCCGTCACGCTGTGGATCGGCGTCATCGCCCTGATCCTCATCGGCACGCTGTCGTTTCTCACCTGGAAGCGCAGCCCGCACCGCGGCCGCACCGCCGCGCTGGAAGTCCTGCGCATGCTTGCCGTGCTGGCCGTCGTGCTGCTACTCTGGCAGCCCGAGTGGCGCACCGTCATCCATCCGGATACCAAACCGCAGATTGTCATTCTCTGGGACGATTCGAAGTCGATGCAAACCTTCGACGCCACCCTGCCGCCCGTGTTGTCCGACCGGTCCGACATCGTCTCGCGCGCCGCCTGGGTGCAACAGGCGCTGGCGTCCGACCTCTGGCGCCCGCTCGAGGCGGAAGGCCGCAACGAGGTGGACGCGCTGTCCTTCGCCGCGCCCGATCCCGACAATCCCGCACTCTCCGGCACCGACCTTGAAACCCCGCTCTCCGGCTTGTTGGAAAACCGCAACAACCTCCGCGCCGTCGTGCTGCTCAGCGATGGCGATTACAACATCGGCCAGCCGCCTGTGGTCGCGGCGCAGAAGATGCGTTTGCGCGGCGTGCCCCTGTTTCCCATCCCGGTGGGCAGCCAGACGCGCCTGCCGGATCTCGATCTGCTGTCCGTCGCCGCGCCCACTTATGGCATCATCGGCGAGAACGTGCAGATCCCCTTCACGATCCGCTCGTCGCTCGACCGCCAGGTGCGCACCATCGTCCGCGTCCGCGACGAGAGCGGGCGCGAGCAGACGAAGGACATCGTCCTGCCGCCCAATGCGGAGACCTACGACTCCATCCTGTGGCGCATTGAAAAGGAGGGTTCATCGACCTTGGAACTCTCCATTCCCGTGGCGGATGGCGAACTCATCGCCGCCAACAACTCGCGCAAGTTCACCATCGCCGGACGCCCGGAAAAAATCCGCGTGCTCGTCATCGAGAGCCTGCCGCGCTGGGAATACCGCTTCCTGCGCAATGCCTTGTCGCGCGATCCCGGGGTCGAGCTTTCATGTCTGCTCTTCCACCCCGAGCTCGGTCCGGGCGGAGGCAGGGACTACATCGGCAAGTTTCCGGAAAAACTCGAGGATCTCGCCAAGTATGATGTCATCTTCATCGGCGATGTCGGCATCGGCAACGACCAGCTCACCAAGGAACAATGCGCGCTCATCCGCGGCCTGGTGGAAAACCAGGCGTCCGGCGTCATCTTCATGCCCGGTCCGCGCGGCTACCAGATGTCCCTGCTGGATACCGAACTCTCCGATCTCATGCCGGTCATCCTTGATGAGGACAAACCCAACGGTTTCGCGGAAGCGATCGCCGCCCCGCTCACCCTCACCAGCGAGGGCCGCGGCTCGCTGCTCACGTTGTTAGGCGACAACGAGCAGGAAAACCCGGAAATCTGGCGCAGGCTGCCGGGTTTCTACTGGCATGCCCCGGTGATCAAGGCCAAGGCGGGCGCCGAAGTGCTCGCCGTGCATGGCAACCGCCGTGGAAAATTCGGCCCCGTCCCGCTGCTCGTCACCCGGCCCGCGGGCAGCGGCAAGGTGCTCTTCATGGGTATCGATTCCGCATGGCGCTGGCGCCGCGGCGTCGAGGATCTCTATCACTACCGTTTCTGGGGACAGGTCGCCCGCTGGATGTCCTATCAGCGCAACATGGCCGCCGGCCAGCGCGTCCGGCTCTTCTTCACCCCCGAGCGTCCCGAACCGGGCGCCTCCGTCACGCTCAATGCCAATGCCTTCGATCCCAACGGCGCGCCGCTCGAAAAAGGCTCGGTCGTGATCGACCTGACAGCCCCTGACGGACGCACCCAGCGCATCGAGCTTCAGAAAAACGATAGCGCCTGGGGTGCCTTCAGCGGGCGCTTCAAGGTCGATCTTCCCGGCGCGTGGAAAATCCGGGCCACCGCCAGCGGAGCCGAAGACAAGCCGCTCGAAACGACCTTGCTGGCACAGGGCGTCGAGATCGAAAAAACCGGCCAGCCCGCGCGCCCGGAAGTCCTGGAGGAAATGGCCCGCGTTTCCAAAGGCCGCGTCATTCAGCCCGCCCAACTTGCCGAGTTGGTCAAGGAAATCAACGCCCTGCCCGAACCCCGGCCGCTCGAATCCCGCATCCCGCTCTGGTCCCACTGGGGCACGCTGCTGGCCGTCATCGCGTTGTTGGGCCTTTTCTGGGTCGGCCGCAAGCTCAACGGCGCATTTTGAAACAACCGGAAAGCTCCTTGGCCTCCACCATGCAACCTGCCATGAACTCTCTCATGAAGCCCGCATGCCTCGTTCTGACCCTCGCCCTTGGCATCCAGTCCGCCCGTGCCGACGCCCTCTCGCCAGCCGAGCGCGAGGCCCTTCTCCAGAAACTCGAGGAACTGCGCTCCAACGCGGATTCACAGGTGGACGCGCGCTACCGCGCCGCCATCGCCGCCTATCAGGCCGCCATGGACAGCGATGAGGCCGCCATCGGGTTATATCTCAACTGCGTCGAAAAGCTGAACTTCGAGGACCAGCAGAAGAAAAGCTCCGACTTCCGCGAATGGAAGCGCCGCGAGAGTGAAAGACTGTCCGATCCGGGCCTGGGCATGGCACTCCGCCTCCAGCTCCGCTGGCTCATCCTCACCCTGCGCGCCGCATCCGCCAATACCGATCGCCAACAGCTCGTTCCCGCCGCGCGCGAGGTCGTGGACGCCATCGTCAACGAAGCCGAAAAACTCAAGAACCAGCAGCAGATCCTCGATCAGCCCGTCGTTTCATCGCTCTTCGCCAGAGCCTACCGGATCGGCGAAGTCAAGGTGGAGGATTGGGCGCTTTCCCCCGGCCGGATCGGCGAGATTTACGAAAAGATCCTGCTGCCTCCGCTGCGCTCCCCGCAACAGTTGGATGCGCTCCGGACGGCATGGCTCCGCCGCATCAGCCAAGAGACACGCCTCCAGGAATTCATGCCCCGGCAGCAGGATCCGGGCAAACGCCGCATCGGAATGGCGGATGCCATGCGGGGCCCCGAACTCGACCTCTTCATCGCCGAACAAGTTCCGGAAATGCAATGGAGCATGGAGATGGACCTTTTCCGCCATGGTGACGAACGCGACGCCGCGGTGCGCATGCTCGCGCATTTGGAAAGGCATCTCGGCCACAAGTCGGCCCGGGAATGGGCCACCGCTTTCACCGCGCTTCTCAGCGGCAAGGATGCCAAAACGCCGGCTCCCGCCCCCAACGGCCAGCCACCCTCCTGACCGGCCGCCCTTCGCGGCGCGGCGGATCCGGCTTTCGCGGGCTTTACTCCCGGCGGGGATTCCACCAATTTCCCCGCCCGCCCATGACCGCCGCCGAGATCCGCCAGAGCTTCCTCGATTTTTTCCGCGAGAAACAGCACACCATCGTGCCCTCCGCATCGCTGCTCCCGCAGTCGCCGGGCCTGCTGTTCACCAATGCCGGCATGAACCCCTTCGTGCCGTATTTCCTCGGCGTCGAAAAAGCCCCCTACGATCCGCC
>JALOUA010000163.1 GCA_025457625.1 Akkermansiaceae bacterium | reverse complement strand
GTGGTCTTGACGAGCATGGGCGCGCCGTTTCGCCCGCTGGGGCGCACTTGGTAGGCGGTTTCGTCACGGTCGAAGTGGATGAAGCCGAACAGCGCGCCGGCTTTGCCGATGATCGTCTGGCGGTGGAAGTAGAAGCGGCCGGCCTGCGGATGGGTGATGTCCCCTTCCAGCATGAGCAGTCCGTTTTCGTCATGCCGGGACTTGCGTGGCGTGCCGCTCAGTTGGCCACCGCCGGGCAGCGGGATCGTCACGCCGGATGCGTCGGTGGAGAGGATGCTTTGAAGGAAATCCTGCGGCAGGGGCATGGAAATCTCCGGCGCTTGCTGCAGATGCGCGACGGGCAGGGAGTCGATGGCGGCTGCGAAAGGACCCGACAGGGGCCCCGGCGCGGGCCGGTGGGCGCTTTCCGCGGGGTGGGTCCCGGTTGGCATCTCGGGGGCCGGTTTCCGGATCAGCCAAGCCACCATCGTCGCGAGGACGATGCAGGAACAAAGCAGACTCCGGTTGCGGGGGTGCATGGCCAAGGGGTTGCGACGGAAAAGCCGTTGCCGGGATAAAATAAACGACGAAACTACGGGTTCAAGAGCGCCAGCCTATCGGGTCTGGCGGGATTGGCTAGATATTTCCATGCCACGGAGACGCTGGCGACCAGGCGGCCCCGCTGCTCAAACGAGGCTGCTTCACGCGCCGCTTTTCCCCGCAACGCGCATCTCGCCGGCTGTTTTCCCGTTGATCTTGCGGAACACGCGGTGGAACTGGGACAACGACTGGAAACCGGACTCATAGGCGATTTCGGTGATGGTTTTGCCCGTCCGCGTCAAAAGCGCCTTCGCATGCTCCATCCGCACCTGGGTCACATATTCACGGAAAGTGAGCCCGGTGGCATGATGGAACATCCGTGAAAGATGTCCTTCACTGACGCCGCAGTGGCGGGCCACGTCCGTCAGGTTGATGTCATCCGTCAAGGCCCGGGCGCGGATGAAACCGCACGCTTTGGTGACCGGTAGCGGCATTTTCGCCTCCGGATCCACCAACTGGTCGGTGATCTTCAGCGCGATCTGTTTGGCCGCCAGTTGCGCGAGCCTCTTGCAGGCGTCAAGGGCCTCCTTGGACACCACGGGTGTTTGGCGCAACAACGACTCCAGCTCGCATTCGCTCACATCAAGGCCGTTTTTCCTCAGGAGATGCCGGGCTTTGTGGACGGCCTGTGGATTCGCAGGCTGCGGTGCCGTGCCCCCGAACATGAAATAGCCGGCCCGGATTCCGCTGATGTTCAGGGGAACCACCACTTCGTTGAGGCCGGCGTCGCAGAGCATGCAGGATGAATGATCGGCGGCGCTGGAGAGCAGCGCATGGCGGGCGCGGGCGCACATGGCGCTCCCCGCCGCGCTGGCATGGATCGCCGCGCATAGCGGCAGACGGTCGTGGCGCAATTCATCGCCCAATCCCAACTCGTCCACAAACGCCAGTTTCATCCCGCTGATCAATTCGAAATCGCGCTGGAATTCCACCAGCTCGGGAAGCTCCCTGAGCTTGTGGTAAAGCGCTTTGCGGATGATGCGTGGCATGGCTTTGAACCGGAAAGTTGTCAGCGCCCGTGACGGGCGGGAGCGCATCGCATCATTTGATGTCGTAAAATGCGAGTGAAAACACGGCTCATGCGACGCGCTCCCCGCGCATCACGGGCATCGTTCCCACGAGATGAGCGCACGGCCCTCCGTCCGATCCAACAAACCACATTCGATTCCCAAATCATGAAAAGCAAAACACACGTCACCAGCAAGCACCTCACGTTTCCGGTGCCTCCGGAAGTCGCGGAAGTTCTTGATTCCGCGAAATCCGTCACGGTCGCCACATCCACCTCGCAGCTCGTCGATCTCGCCATCCGCGACGCCGTCGACGGTTGGCACGAAGTGGCCTACGAGGTTCCCGGCAAAGGCAGGGTGGTCGAAGCCAGCGTCTGCCGCGCGCGCAACGGCATCAATGCGAACTATCCCGAAGCCTACATGCGCCGCCGCGATCCGGACTGCATGGTCATCGGCGATTCCCTGCCCACCGACAAGCCGACCTATCAGGGGCGCTTCGGCAAGGACTTCGCGGGCGTCCGCGAGGAAACCTTCGCATGGCTCAAGCAACAGGACCTCGCCGTCTTCCCCTTCCATGCGGGAATGGAGGGGAAAGGCACCGACGCACTGGTGATCGCACCCGCCAACGCCGGCTTTTTCGCCCTCGGCCTCGCCATGCTGCAGGGCATTCTCACCGAGGAGGAAATTCCCAAGGACTTCGCACCGCGCGCCGTCATCTATGTGGCGCCTCCCTTCCGGCACACGCATTTCGATGGCCGCCAAGTGGTGGTTCACAACCGCCTGGATGCCGCCCACGAACTGTTCAGTTATAACCTGTATCCCGGTCCCAGCGCCAAGAAGGGCATCTACGGCGTCCTCCTCAACATCGGCGAAGCCGAGCAATGGGTCACCATGCATTGCTCCACCGTGCAGGTCATCACACCCTATGATAACAAAATTGTCATCTCCCACGAGGGGGCCAGCGGCGGCGGCAAGAGCGAGATGCTGGAGCACGCGCACCGCCAGTCCGATGGCTCGCTGCTCCTCGGCCGCAACATCATCAATGACGAGACGCGCCTGCTCACCCTGCCGCGTGCCTGCGACCTCCGCCCCGTCACCGACGACATGGCCCTGTGCCACCCGTCGCTTGAAAAAGGCTCGGGCAAACTCAGCCTCGTCGACGCGGAAAACGCCTGGTTCGTCCGCATCAACCACATCAACCATTACGGCATCGACCCCCATCTTGAGAAACTCACCATCCATCCGCCCGAACCCCTGCTTTTCCTCAATGTGCAGGGAAAACCGGACGCCACCTCGCTGATTTGGGAGCACACCGAGGACGAGCCCGGCGTCCCGTGCCCGAACCCGCGGGTGATCATTCCCCGCAACATCGTTCCGGATGTCGTGACGGGAGCCGTCGATGTGGACATCCGCAGCATGGGGGTGCGCACGCCTCCCTGCACCGCGGACCTGCCCACCTACGGCATCATCGGCATGTTCCACAAACTGCCGCCCGCCCTTGCATGGCTGTGGCGCCTGGTGGCCCCGCGCGGCCACGCCAACCCCAGCATCGTCGCCACCGAGGGCATGTCCTCCGAAGGCGTCGGCTCCTACTGGCCCTTCGCCACCGGACGCCGGGTGGACCAGGCGAACCTGCTCCTCAACCAGATCATCGAGACGCCCAAAGTCCGTTATATATTGACTCCCAACCAATACATCGGCGCATGGGAAGTCGGCTTCATGCCGCAATGGATCACCCGCGAGTTCCTCGCCCGCCGCGGCGGCGCGCGTTTTTCCGAGAAGCAGATGAAACCCGCCCGCTGCCCGCTGCTCGGCTACACGCCCGGCAAGATCGTCATGGAGGGACGCACGCTCGGCGTCTGGTTCTTCGAGGTGGACCAGCAACCGGAAGTCGGCACCGCCGCCTATGACCGCGGGGCCGAGCTGCTGGAAGAATTCTTCCACCGCGAGTTGTCACAGTTCCTCGTCAAGGACCTGCTGCCCACCGGCCGCAAGATCATCGATTGCTGCCTCTCCGGCGGCACTCTGTCCGATTACGAGGACCTGCTGGGCATCCCCACCCTGGACCCTGCCTGAGCATCACCGCCAGCCGTCACCAAACATCCTTGTCATGGAGGGATTCGACCTGTCGTTCGGCCGCGGCCTCAAGCCGTCGTTCGACGCCGCGCCCGGGAAATACCGGCGGCGCATCGCCGGAGTGGACTACCTCCATCTCAAAGGCCGCCAGAGCGGCGACCTCTACATCACCCGCGATGGCTGGCCGGTGGCATCCTCGATCCTTCCGGAGCGATGGTTCACCGGCGAGCAATTCAGCAAGCCCGGCCAGGCTCTCGCCGGCGCCACCGGAGCCGTTTACCGTGTGCCCGTGGCCCATCCCGTCCGAAGCAACTTCGCGCTCGTCGTGAAATTCAGCCGCTTCGGGCAGGATGTCGGGCTCACCGTCGTCGGCCGGGAACTCAATCAGGACACGGAGTTCATGGCGCGGGTCGATCATGCCGAGTTTCTCCCGCCTTTCGAGGAATTCGGCAATCTCATGCGTCTTCGCAGTCAATGCCGCGGACATTTCGTCACCAAGGCGCCGCTCGCCATCTACTCGCCGCCCACCCGATATCTCGCCTGGCAACTCGGCCGCAAGAACCACCTCCAGTCCACCTATGCCAGACGCCTCCTTGCCAGCCAATCCCCGCATGGTGACGACCCCATGGTCCATTACGATTGGGAACGCATCTACATCCTGCTCTACCGCTGGATGAACGGCATGGATGCCGAACAGGCGTGCAACGCGGAAATCATCTCCCGCGACCAGATGACCGCCTGGACCCACGGAATGGCAGCCACGCTGCGCAATCTCGGCTGGGTGGTGCTCGACCACAAACCCCGCCATCTCATCATCCGGCCGTCATCCGGCCGCCCGCTCATGCGCAATGGATCCCCGGTGCTCGGGCTCGTCGATTACGAACTCCTGTTCCCAACCTCCGCCTGACATGACATCCGGATTCCGGATTCCAAATCCCCTCGCTTCATCGACAGGCCGACTATCCCGGCCGCCCCGGAAGCACGCGCAATCCTGTCTTGATATGCCGGTTTTGCCGTGCATCCTCGCCGCCCGCCCATGGCCGGACCCTCCTATCAAGCGCTGCCCGGATTCCGCGATTTCATTCCCCGTGAATGCGCGGTCCGCAATTATCTGTTCGAGACCTGGCGCTCGGTGGCGCGCCGCTGCGGCTATGTCGAATACGAAACGCCGATCCTTGAGGACACCGCGCTCTATCTGAAAAAATCCGGCGGCGAGCTCTCGGCCCAGCTATTCCGCTTCGAGGACCAGGGCGGGCGCGACGTGACGCTGCGCCCGGAGGTCACCGCCTCGCTGGCGCGGCTGGTGGCGGAGCACCAACGGCATTTCCCCAAGCCGCTCAAGTGGTTCGAGATCGGCCAGTGCTTCCGCTATGAGAAGCCGCAGAAGGGCCGCGGGCGCGAGTTCCACCAGTTCAACGCGGACATCCTCGGCGAGGCCGGCCCGGCCGCCGATGCGGAACTCATCGCGCTGGCCATCGAGACGATGCTCGCCTTCGGCTTCGTTGCCGGAGATTTCGTGGTGCGCGTGTCGGACCGCCACGCATGGATCGGTTTCGCCAAACACCACGGCGTGCCGGAGGCCGCCGTCCCGGAATTTCTCAACCTCATCGACAAGATCGAGCGCGAGAAACCCGAGACCCTCGGCCAAAAACTCGCCACTTGGTCGCTGACGCTGGAGCAGGTCCGCTCGTTCATCACCAATCCGGCGAGCGCCTCAAGCGCCTACCTCGCCATCCAGCAGGATCTAACAGCCCGCGGGCTGGGTGATTTCGTCGAACTCGATCTCTCGATCGTGCGCGGCCTCGCTTATTACACCGGCGTCGTGTTCGAGGTCTTCGACTCGAGGAAATCGATGCGCGCCGTGGCGGGTGGCGGACGTTATGACACGCTGGTGGCCACGATTTCGGATGGCGCGGTGGATCTGCCGGCCACCGGCTTCGCGATGGGCGATTATGTGATCCGCAACCTCATCGAGGAAACCACCCATGCCGCGATGCAGATGGAAGTCTGGCTCCAGCGCAACGCCGCCGCCTGCGATGTGTATGTCGTCATCGCGGATGAATCGAAGCGCGGCGATTCGCTCAAGCTCGTCACCGGTCTCCGCCGGGCCGGCATCTCCGCCGACTACCCGCTCAATCCGGCCAAGGTGGCCAAACAATTCCAGAGCGCGGAAAAGTCCGGTGCCCGTTTCGCGCTGGTCGTCGGGGCCGAGTATCCCGAGCTCAAGCTCAAGATCCTCGCCAGCCGCACCGAGGAGAGCGGCCATGCCGACGAGGCCGTCGTCTGGCTCACCGAACGCCTCCAACAACCCGACGGGCCGTTGCTGGCATGAAGAGGAATTATAACCACGGATGAACACTGATGGACACGGATTTAATATGCCATGAGGAAAGCGGAAGTCTGATTAGTTGTGCCTATGCGGTGATCAATGAAATAGGTCATGGATATCATGAAAAACCGCATGAGAACGCACTTGTGGTTGAGTTCCTGCATCGCGGCATCCCGTTTCTCCAACAACCTCGCTACCCCATTCTCTACAGGGGTGTGAATGTATCTGATTTCATCCCCGATCTTGTGGCGTATGACAAGGTGATCGTTGACACCAAAGTCGTCCCTCGAATCACCGACCATGAAATTGGACAAATGATCAATTACCTGCGTGTCACCGGACTGCAACTTGGATTGATCTTGAATTTCAAGCATTCAAAACTCGAATTCAGACGGGTCGTGCCATTCACAAAAAACTTTATCCCCAGAGAATCCTAATTCATCCGTGTCCATCCGCGTTCATCCGTGGTTAATTCAATCTTCAACTCTTAAGTTTTCCCAATGCGAACAAACCACTGCAACGAACTCCGCGAGTCACACACAGGCCAAACCGTCACGCTCATCGGCTGGGTGAACTCGGCCCGCGACCACGGCGGCGTGATCTTCATCGACCTGCGCGACCGCGAGGGACTCACACAGTGCGTGTTCCACCCCGAGGAAAATCCGGAGGTCGCCAAACTCTCGCACACGCTTCGCGAGGAGGATGTCGTGCAGGTGACCGGCGTGGTTTCCAAGCGTCTTGAAGGCACCGTCAACGACAAGATCGCCACCGGCGCCATCGAGATCGTCGCCAAGGAGCTGGTGATCGTCAACAAGGCGGACGTGCTGCCGTTCCAGCTCGACAAGGAGCTTTCCAACGAGGACCTGCGGATGAAATACCGCTACCTCGACCTCCGCCGCGCGCGGATGAGCCGGAACATCCGCCAGCGCAGCGTGATCACCTCCGCCGCAAGACGCTATCTCGACGAATCGGGATTCTTCGAAATCGAAACGCCGATCCTGTCCAACCCCACGCCGGAGGGAGCGCGCGACTTCCTCGTGCCGTCCCGCCTCAACCCCGGCCGCTTCTACGCGCTGCCGCAGGCGCCGCAGCAATACAAGCAGCTCATGATGGTGGCGGGGCTGGAGAAATACTATCAGATCGCGCGCTGTTTCCGCGACGAGGACCTGCGCGCCGACCGCCAGCCGGAGTTCACCCAGATCGACCTGGAGGCGAGCTTTGTCGGCCAGGAGGATATCATTCAACTCGTCGAAGGTTTGCTGGCCGCGATGTTCAAGGCCGGCCTCGGCATCGACGTGCCGACGCCGTTCCCGCGCATGACTTACCGCGAGGCGGAGGACCTCTATGGCTCCGACAAGCCGGACACGCGTTATGACATGCGGATCACCGATCTGGCGGATGTTTTCGCCGCCACTGATTTCAAGATCTTCCGCTCCACCCTCGACGGCGGCGGAGTCGTGCGCGCGATCAATGCGAAAGGCTTCGCCGGCATCACCACCGGCCAGATGAACCGGCTCAACGAGATCGCCATCCAGGCCGGCCTGCCGGTGAAGACGCTGGCCTTCATCAAGTGCGAGGGCGGCGAATACAAGAGTCCCCTGTGGAAGTTTTTCAACGATGCGGAAAAGGACGCGCTCGTTTCCAAGATGCACATCGAAGAAGGCGACATCGTCTTCTTCGTCGCGGGCTCGCGTGAAAGCGTCTCCACCATCCTCGGCCGCGTGCGCGTCGAGTGCGCGCACATGATGGAACTCGTCAAGGACTCCACCGCCTTCAACTTCCTGTGGGTGGTGGATTTCCCATTGCTCGCCCACGACGGGGAAACCGGCCACTGGGGTGCGGTGCACCATCCGTTCACGCGCCCGCATCCGGATGATGTGGCGAAACTCGACGCCGGCGACTATGCGAATGTCAGGGCCGTGG
>JALOUA010000162.1 GCA_025457625.1 Akkermansiaceae bacterium | reverse complement strand
ATGTTGCGCTGCCGGGTGAGGTATTTCACGGACGGGGCGATCATCGGCAGCAAGGAATTTGTGAATGCGGCGTTTGAGTCGGCGCGGGAGCGTTTTGGGGCGAAGCGCAAGGATGGCGCGCGGCGCATGCGGGGAAGCGGCAGCGGGGCGAAAGGAATGCTGTGGACGGCAAGAGACCTGCGGGTGGGGATATGTGATCCCGGGGGAACGATGCAATAGTCAACCCGGCATACAAACATCCGGTGCGTCCCGCACTTGGTCTTGCCTCGCGGGCGGCAGTTCCTATCGTGCCGGCCCGCCATGGCTACCGTCACTCCCTTCGCCGCCCTCCGCCCCGATCCCGCTCTCGCATCGAAAGTCTGCGAACTGCCCTACGACGTCATGTCATCCGAAGAGGCCAAAGTCATGGCCGGTGGCAATGCGCTGAGTTTCCTGCGTGTGTCGAAGCCTGAAATCGACCTGCCTCCGGGCACGGACCTTTATTCGGACGCCGTTTACGCCAAGGGCCGTGAGAATTTCGATAAACTTATTGCCAGTGGCGTCCTGCGCCGCGATCCCGCGCCGATGTTCCATCTCTATCGGCAGGTCATGGGCGGCCATGGCCAGACCGGCATTGTCGGTCTCGCCAGTTGCGTGGAATATCTGCAAAACATCGTCAAAAAACACGAACTGACCCGGCCGGACAAGGAGGACGACCGCGTCCGCCACATTGAAACGCTCGACGCCCAGACCGGCCCTGTGTTCCTGACCTACAAGGCGGAATCGGAAATCGACGCGCTGGTTTCGCGCATCACCGCCGCAGCGCCCGAGATCGACTTCACCGCGCCCGACGGAGTGCGTCACAGTTCTTGGCCGGTATCGGAAAAAGCCGACATCGATTTTATTGTCGCCGCATTCGGGAAACTGCCCGCGCTCTACATCGCCGACGGCCATCACCGCAGCGCGGCGGCCGGGCGCGTCTATCAAAAGCGCGGCGGCGCTGGCGGCAGCGCGGGATTCCTCACGGTGATCTTCCCGCACGACCAGATGAACATCCTGGCCTACAACCGTGTGCTCAAGGATCTCAACGGCCATGCGCCGGAGGAAATCCCCGCCGCCTTGAGCAAGGTTTTCGACATCACCGAAGGCGCCAACCCGGTGCCCGCCAAAAAACACGATCTCGCCTTTTACATCAGTGGCAAATGGCACGGCCTTACGTTCAAGCCGGAGTTCATCACCGGTCGTTCGGCCATCGACCTGCTCGACGTTTCGCTTCTGCAAGCCGAAATCCTCGCGCCGTTGTTCGACATCCAGGATCCCCGCACCAGCAAGCGCATCTCGTTCGTCGGCGGCATCCGCGGCACGGCGGAACTGGAGAAACTCGTCGATTCCGGTGAATTCGCCTGCGCTTTTTCCATGTTTCCCACCGGCATCGAGGACCTGATGGACATCGCGGACGCCGGCGGAATCATGCCGCCCAAGAGCACTTGGTTCGAGCCGAAGTTGCGCGACGCGATGTTCTCGCACCTGCTGTGAGGCCCCGTGATTTTGCTCGCCGGGCGTCCCTTGAAATGTTTTCAAAAGCGCGCGGGCCATCTGTTCCGCGACGATGAGCAGTTCTCACTCCGTCCACGCGGGCCGTCACCCCAGGCTGGCAGCCAGTACCCTTGCGGCCCTTGGCGTGGTCTTCGGTGATATCGGGACCAGTCCGCTCTATGCGTTCCGCGAGTGTTTCGCGGGCCCGCACGGCGTGGCGATCGATCCGCGGAATCTAACGGGTGCGGCCTCCCTCATTGTCTGGTCGCTGCTGCTGGTGGTTTCCGCGAAATATCTCTTCGTCATCCTGCGGCTGGACAACCGCGGCGAGGGTGGAATCCTCGCGCTCTCCGCCTTGATCCGCGGCGCGGCGAAGCATGCCGGTCGCAAAGACCCGCGCAAGATCCTGCTGCTGGGGCTCGCGGGGGCGGCGCTGATTTACGCGGACGGCATGCTCACCCCGGCGATTTCGGTGCTTAGCGCGGTGGAGGGGCTTTCGGTGAGCGCGCCGCTGCTCGCACACTGGGCGGTGCCGATCTCGGTGGTGATTCTGGCGGGACTTTTCGGCATCCAGCGTCACGGCACGGGAAAAGTGGGAGTGCTCTTCGGGCCGGTGGTGCTGCTGTGGTTCTCGGCGCTGGCGTTGCTGGGCGGGCGCGCGCTGCTGGCACATCCGCAGGTCTTGTGGTCGCTGAGTCCCGCGGAGGGTTTCCTTTTTCTTGTTCACGAGTGGCAACATGCGTTTCCGCTGCTGGCGGCGGTGTTCCTGGCAGTGACCGGCGGCGAGGCCTTGTATGCGGATCTCGGGCACTTCGGGTCGCGGCCGATCCGTCTTGGCTGGTTCTCGGTGGTGCTGCCCGCATTGGTGCTCAACTACCTTGGTCAGGCGGCGTTGTTGACGGCCGACCCTTCCGCGATCCGCAGCCCGTTTTTCCTGCTGGCCCCCGAGGTGTTGCGCTTTCCACTCACCTTGCTGGCCACCGCCGCAGCCATCATCGCCAGCCAGGCGCTCATTACCGGGGCCTTTTCGCTGACCACGCAGGCCATTCAGCTTGGCTGCCTGCCGCGTCTCCATGTGCAACATACTTCCGAACACTCGGTCGGCCAGGTTTATGTGCCGGGAGTGAACCGCTTGCTCGCCGCCGCCTGCATCCTGCTGGTTCTCACCTTCAAGACCTCCGCCGCACTGGCGGGGGCTTACGGCATTGCGATCGCCTTGACGATGGCCATCACCTCGTTGTTGTTCCACTCGGCGGCGCGTGCGGTGTGGGGCTGGAGTCATCTCAAGGCGGGACTGGCGACCGCGCTCTTTCTCACGATCGATGGCGCGTTTCTCGTCGCCAATTCGCTCAAAATCTTCCACGGCGGATGGTTTCCGCTGGTGATGGGCGGCGGCGTGATGGCTCTCATGATCATCTGGATCTGGGGGCGTGAGCGTCTCTATGCCCGGCTTTCGCGGGAAAGCCTGCCCGTGGAAGTCCTCTTGCGGGATCTTTGCAAAGGCCGCATCCACCGGGTATCCGGCACCGCCGTTTACATGAGCGGGAAGGGAACCCAAGTGCCTACCGCGCTGCTCCACAATCTCAAGCATAACCAGGTCCTCCACGAACGCGTCATCCTCCTCCATGTGATCACTCTCGATCAACCGCGCGCGGACCGTGAGGAAATGCTGGAGCATGATGATCTCGGTGAAGGCCTGCACCGTGTGACCCTCAAATTCGGCTTCGCCGAGGCTCCTGACGTCCCCTCCGCCCTCAAGTCCCTGATGCCCGGGCCGGTGCGTTTCCAACCCGGCAAGGCGACCTATTTCCTCGGCCGCGAATCCTATGGCGTCGGCAAGAAGGCCACCTTCCGGGACCGCCTGCGCATGTCGCTTTTCGCCATCATGGCGCGCAACGCCTCGCCGGCCACCGCCTACTTTCAACTGCCGCCGGGCCGCGTGGTCGAACTGGGCGCGCAGATCACGCTTTAGGCGCGGCGATCCCATTTTGGCATTGCCCGCGGGCTCTTGCTTGATACGCCGTGGCCATCGACCCGCATCTTTCCATCACCGGCCTCGGCGCGCTGTCCGCACTTGGCACCGATGTGCCATCCCACCATGCGGCGGTGATTGGACAACGTGTGCCCTTCCGCCTGCTGGGCGGGTTGCTGGGAAACGACAGCCCGCACGCATCCAGGCCGGGCGCCTGGATCGAAGTCCGCGCCATGCTCACGCACCGCAAATGGAGTCCCGTGACCATGGCCGCGTTGCACGTCGCCCGTGAGGCGGTCACCGATGCGGGTTGGTCATCGGAAGATTTGCGCGACGCGGCGCTCGTCGTGGGAACCAGCCGTGGCAACGCCGCCGGCTGGCTCGGGCCATGGCCGGGCAGGCGGCCGTTCAAGCTGATGGCGGCAAGCAACACGATTCACAGTGAACCGGCCTCCGCCATCACCATCGAGTTGGGAATCGCCGGCCCGAACCACGTGCTTGCCAGCGGTTGCGCCGCGGGCCTCGACGCCATCGGCATCGCCATGATGCTGGTGAAATGCGGTGCCGCGCCGCGCGCGCTGGCGGTGGCGGTGGACCTGCCGCTGGTCCCCATGTTGCTGGACAGTTATGCCTCATCCGGAATCCTTGCAAGGGATTCGCATGTCGATCCCTACCGGCCCGGCACCTCCGGCTTCATTCCCGCGGAGGGTGCGGCGGCGATGGCCATCGAGGCTGTGTCAGGAAACCATCCACGCCTGCCGCATTATGGCTGCAACTCGGATGCATGCGATCCCGTGGGCATTCCAAAAGACGGCGGGCACACTCCGGAATTGTTCAACTCCCTCGCCTGCATGCCCCATGCGGTCTGTCCGCACGCCACCGGCACCGCCGTTCAAGCCGCGGCGGATCCTGCGGCTCTTGCCAGGGTATTTCCGGCCGGTGGGCCCTCGTTGCATCTTCTCAAACCTTTTCTCGGGCACACCATTGGTGCCAGCGGTTTGCTCGAGAGCGTGGTGCTGGCCTCGTTCCTTCGCGAACGCAAACTGCCGCCCAACCGGCCCGGACTGCACGCTCCGCCGGGATTCGCACTGCCCGATCATGCGCTCGATGCGGTCGGTCCGGTGGTCAAACTCTCCCACGGCATGGGCGGCCACAACGCCCTGTTGGTCATGATGCTGCCAATACAATGCAACGACAGGCGCGCATCCGCGGCAACCGGGATCACCTGTTAGGCCGGTCTTTCAGCCATGCCTGCCGCCGCTTGATTGGTGCCAATATGATAAAACTCCACGAGATGCCGGACCATGGGTGGCATGGTGGAGATGAAAAAGCTGTGGTTTGATCCGCGAAAACCGCTTGGAATACCTTTCGGCGATCGCATTGCAAATGTTCATGTCGGGTCATGGAGTTGCAAAATTTTTTCAATTATATCTACGAATATTCTGCTTGCGGGGTCATGATACGGGGTATAAGCCGGACCCGTCATGAGTACTAAAAACAAAAAATCCGGCAAGGCCGCCTCCACGGGAGTTCGTTACACCGACGCACAGAAAAAGGAAATCGTTGACTTTGTGGTTCAATACAACGCCACCAACGGGCGCGGCGGCCAAAGCGCGGCTTCCGCCAAATACAGTGTCACGCCACTGACCATCTCCGGATGGCTCAAGTCCGCGGGAGTCAAGGCACCCAAGGCCAAGAAAGCCGCGAAGAAGGCCGTTAAGAAGGTTGCCAAGAAAGCCGCCAAGAAAGCCGTTAAGAAGGCAGCCAAGGGCGGCAAGAACAAGAAAGGCATCCGCTATACCCCCGAGCAAAAGAAGGCGGTTGTTGATTATGTGGAGGCCTACAATGCCAAGAACGGCCGCGGCGGGCAGAACCAGGCCGCCAAGAAATTCAAAATCTCCGTATTGACGGTTTCCGCATGGCTCAAGGCCGCAGGTGCCAAGAAGCCCGCCAGCAAGAAACTCGTCACCAAGGCTCCCAAGGCAAAGAAAGCTGCGAAAAAACCGGTCAAGGGTTCCGGCGATCTCGCCGCCTTCAAGGCCGCCCTGGTCAAGCTGATCAACCAGTTCTGATCGATCCGCACCTCATCTCCAAACCCAAGGCCGCTCCCGCAGGGGGGCGGCTTTTTTCATGCCCTCACCATGAGATGCCGGTGCGCATGTCCATCCATTGCATTGCCTCGCCATCAAAGACAAAGCGCCCGTGGAAAGTGCTTTCATCAACCAACAACGGCAGCCAATGGCGGTCGTCCTCCCACATTCGCGCGTAGGGGATGTCATCGAGCCGGGTCCAGACGGGAACCGCCTCATCGGTTTCCATGGGTTCGCCGTCGTGGTCATCCGCACGATAGACATGGCACAGGATGTCCGGGCAGTCGGACATGGCGAACCACAACTCGCCGAGCTTGCGCGCGCCCAGCGGAGTGATCAGCAGTTCTTCCTGCGTTTCACGGATGACGGACTGGAGCGGGGTTTCCCCGGGATCGATCTTGCCGCCCGGACCGTTGATTTTTCCGGCACCCAGGCCGCGTTTCTTCTCGATGAGCAGGATGCGTCCATCCTTCACGATGAACATGAGCGTGGCGTGGATCTCGCCCTGCCAGGTGCTCCAGTCGATCGGCGATGCTATCTTCTCCATAATTCGGCATCTCAGCTTCCACCCTCATAAGCCTCCACGCTGTCGCAGGTGCAGACGAGGTTGCGGTCGCCATGGACGTTGTCGATGCGGCCCACGGACGGCCAGAACTTGTGCTGGCGCAGGTAGGGCAGGGGATATGCGGCTTGTTCGCGGCTGTAGGCGTGCGGCCAGTCGTTGGCGCAGATGGTTTCCGCCGGGTGCGGCGCATGTTTGAGCGGATTGTCGGCGGCATCGGACTCGCCCCGGACCACTGCCATGATTTCGCCGTGGATGGAAATCATCGCGTCGCAGAAGCGGTCCAGCTCGGACTTGGATTCGGACTCGGTGGGCTCGATCATCAAGGTGCCGCTCACCGGCCAACTCATGGTCGGCGCGTGGAAACCATAGTCCATGAGTCGTTTCGCCACGTCTTCCACGGTGATGCCGCTTTGCTCGGAGAGCGGGCGCACATCGATGATGCACTCGTGCGCGACCAGTCCGTGGCTGCCGGTGTAGAGGATTGGATAAAACGGCGCGAGACGCCCCGCGATGTAGTTGGCATTGAGGATGGCCACTTCGGTGGCTTCTTTCAAGCCGCTGCCGCCCATCATGGCGATGTACATCCATGAGATCGTGTTGATGGACGCGCTGCCCCAGGGTGCCGAGCAGACGGCCCCGGCCGGATTTCCCAGTTCACGGTGACCGGGAAGGAAGGGCACGAGCTGACTGGCCACTCCGATCGGGCCGACACCCGGACCGCCACCACCATGCGGGATGCAGAACGTCTTGTGAAGATTGAGGTGGCAGACGTCGGCACCGATGAGGCCCGGGCTGGTCAGGCCGACCTGCGCGTTCATGTTGGCGCCGTCCATGTAAACCTGGCCGCCGCATTCGTGGATGATCCGGCAGATGTCCTTGATGGTTTCCTCGAAAACACCGTGCGTGGAGGGATAAGTGACCATGAGCGCCGAAAGATTCGCCGCATGCTCGCCGGCGCGCGCTTTCAGGTCGGCGATGTCGATGTTGCCGGAATCATCACATTTCACGCCCACCACCTTCATGCCGCACATGACCGCCGAGGCGGGATTGGTGCCGTGGGCGGAGACGGGGATCAGGCAGACATCGCGGTGTCCCTCGCCCCGCGAGAGGTGATAACTCCGGATGGCGAGCAAACCGGCGTATTCCCCCTGCGAGCCGGCGTTCGGCTGGAGGGAAACGGCGGCGAAGCCGGTGACCTCGGCCAGCCAGGACTCAAGCTGCCCGAGCATTTCGCGGTAACCCGCGCTCTGGTAGGCGGGCACGAAGGGATGCAGTGAGGAAACCTCCGGCCAACTCAGCGGTATCATCTCGGAGGTGGCGTTGAGTTTCATGGTGCACGAGCCCAGCGCGATCATCGATTCATTGAGCGCCAGATCTTTCGATTCGAGCCGCTTGATGTAGCGCAGCATGTCGGTCTCGGAATGGTGGCTGTTGAAGACTTTTTGGGTGAGGAAAGCGGTGTCACGGGAGAGCGAGGGGCTCCAGGATGGAGATGCCGCTTCGGCGGGATTGAAATCGATTTCACTCACTCCGAAAACTCCTCCGATCGAATAAAGGTCTCCGTCATCGGTGGTTTCATCGAGCGAGATGCCGACGTGGTCGTCGTCGATGCGGCGCAGGTTCACGCCGTTCATCGTGGCTGTCTGACAACATCCTTCAGCCTCGCCGGGAACGCGGACCACGATGGTATCGAAGAAAGACTCGTGAAGCACTTCCACGCCCGCGGACTTCAGTGCCGCTGCCAGTGTCCGGGTCTTGCGGTTCACCTCCATGGCGATATCCCGGAGTCCATCAGGCCCGTGATAGACGG
>JALOUA010000161.1 GCA_025457625.1 Akkermansiaceae bacterium | reverse complement strand
TGTCGGCGACGGTTCAAAACCGGATTTCTTGCCGGTTCAAAACCGGACAGTTTGTTAGAGACCGAAAGTGCCTAAAATTGGGGGCCAAACGTCTTTTGGGGGGTGCTCTACAACCCAGAATTTCAGGTTTGGGTGGTGTACGATGGTGACCGACTTCCGGGCGGTGGTGGCGATCTCGTAGTTTCGACCCTCAAAATCGATGGTTTGGTCGTTATTGACCCTGCGGGTGCCGCGCATGGAGAGGTGTAAATCAAGCAGGCTTGAAACGGGCGTTGGACGGAGCCGTCCGTTGTTTTCCCGCATGGCGCGATCCCACACCTCCAGCGGGATCAGGTCGGTGCTTCGTTGTCGGGTTCGGTTTTGGCGGATGATTTCCATTTGAAGGATCTCGTCGGCATGCTCGTAGGTTTTGACTTTGGCGTGAGCCAGAAGTGTGACAACTCGGTTCTGAAAGGTGCCGAAGCGGCGTTCGACTTTGCCTTTGGCCTGGGGAGTGGGCGCGACGATGTGAGCCACACCGAGTCCGCGCAGGGCACGCTGGAACTGGCTTTTGGGGTCGCCGCTGTCAGTGCTGGAACTCGTGCCAAAGAGGCTCAAGCCGTCCGTATAGATGATTTCCGGCAGGCCATGGGTTTCAAACGCGCGGCGGAAGTGCTGGAAGTGATTCCAAGTGGTCTCGGCGGAAACGAAGGTGCCCGCGACGTTGCGACCGGAGTGGTCATCGACGGTGAGTAACAGATATTGTTTGTCGGGAGCGGGCCACCATTGGTGGATGGAACTGTCGTGCTGATAGAGCTCGCCGATCCTCGCCCGGCGAAACCGACGGTAAGTGCGGGGCTTGCGCTGCGGGGTTGGCACCAGATGAGACAAGTGGGATTTGACGTAGGCCTCGACGCTGGATCGAGCGCGCTTGAAGCCGCAGAGGCGTTCCATTTCATCCGCCACGAGTTGATAGTTGGGAGGGTTCTGCAAGGGCAGAAAGCCTTCCAGGAAGGCGTCAACCCCCGCGGGCCATGGGCCACGATGAGCACCACCGCTTGGCTGGGGACTATAGCCGGCCTTGTCGCGCAGGAACGCTGTGCGCAGCTCGTAGAGCCTCGTGCGGCTTACCCCAAGGTGGCTGGCTGCAGTGATGGGATCGAGGCTCCCGGCATTAAAGTCGATGAGGACACTACGGACGAACTCGGCTGGCAGCCGATGAATCAGTTGTTTCTTTTCACGCCGCTAACATGCCTTGGCTCACTTGTCTCGCGCCAGTCTTTCCTGCGGCATCCTTGGAGGCTCTGCCTCCAAACCTCCGGAGTTTTTCGCATGTGGCCAAGGGGCTTGATGGCTGTGGGATTCGGACCGCGCGCTAGCATTGCGCCAACACGCGATCCGGAGGCACGTGCCCCTTTGGCGAAGCCCACCGCTCCGGTTGCTCTCCAGCAGAGCCGTATCCTGCGGGCGACACTTGATGCTTGCCTTCAAAGCGCTGGCCACCAGTCAATTGCAGCGGCAAGACGAAGAAATCCGGTTTTGTTCCGTCTCCCAGTCCGGTTTTGTTCCGTCTCTGTCCGGTTTTGTTCCGGCCCCGACAGGGATGAGCTTGGGGGTTGCGTTCCGTCGGCGAGCCGCTATGAAACGCCGCGATGAAACTTTTTCCCCTGCTGCTGGTGGCCGTTGCCCTGATGGGAGTGTCCTGCGAACGCCATGATTTCGAAGGCCCGGACGGCACGAAACGACTCCACGAACACCACTCCGGCCACGGCGATGCGGAAAAGCATGAGGCTCATTGAGCGCGCCGGTAGCTGAGGAAACACTCGCCCATGTCCGGCCGCGGCTCGAAGTGGCTGAGGGCGAAATCCAGCGATGCGGGGAGGAAATCCACCCCAATCCCCGTGGCGGTGGGTGCCTCCATGCCGCCAAACAACGCATGCCCGGCGAGCGTGACGTGGAATTCGTCGATCGCATCCAGTTCCGCGAGCGCGCGGATCAGTTGCCCGCCGCCTTCGCAATGGAGGTGTCGCACTCCCAGACCCATGGCGAGCGTCTCCAGAAAACCCGCCAGCGAGCCATGATGGATCGTGACTTCAGCGGGCAAATCCGGCGTTGAGCCACCGGTGACGAGCAAGTGGACCGGCCCGCCGGGTTTTTGGAAAAGCGGGTGATCGGCGGAAATCCTGCCCGTTTGGGAAACCACGCAGCGCAGCGGTTGGACGGGTTTTCCCGGAACGGTGAGCGTCATGCGGTCGCTCTCCAGCGTGCCGCGGCCGACGATCAACGCGTCGGCGGATTCGCGGAGTTGCAGCAGCCGTGCGTGATCCTCACGGGATGTCCAGCCGGAGGGCCGGCGGGCGACCGAGGAGATTTTGCCATCGGCGGAAATCGCGAGGTTGGTGGAGATCCACGGGCGGGACATGGCGGCAGCGTGGATTTCCGGGGATGGATTGGGCAATTGAAATTCCGGAGATCGCCCGCAGTGCCGGCAGCATGGCCTTGCCAAACGCGGCCGGGGCGTTCATGGAGCGGCCTGCCCGCTTCCGCCGGACCTCGCCATGACGCTGGAAATTTTCCTCACCCTGCTGGTCATCGTTTTGACCCTGGTTGCGTTCATCCGCGAGTGGGCGCCACCGGACGTGCTCGCGCTCTCGATCCTCTGCCTGGTGGTGTGGCTGCGCCTGGTCCCGGCGGAAAGGATGACGGAGGTGTTCAAAAACGAGGCGCCGCTGACGATCGCGGCCCTGTTTGTCATCGGCGGGGCGCTCGAACGCTCCGGCGCGGTGGACCACATCGGGCGGATTCTGCGCGACCGGCTCTCCGGCAATGTGCGCTGGGCGATCCTCGCCTTCTCGCTGGTGTCGGCCTTTTTCAGCGCGTGGATGAACAACACGGCGATCGTGGCCATCCTGCTGCCGGTGACGCTCGGTTTCGCCCGCTCCAAGGACATCGCCGCCTCGCGCTTGCTGATGCCGCTGTCCTACTGCTCGATCCTCGGCGGCTGCTGCACGCTCATCGGCACCTCCACCAACCTGCTGGTGAGCGGTGCCTTGCGGGACCTCAACATCGCGCCACTCACGATGTTCGAACTGGCTCCCATCGGCATTCCCATGGCCATCGCCGGCATCGGATACCTGACGATTTTCGGGCCCAGACTCATCCCCGCGCGCTCGTCGATCACCGGCAGCCTGGAAATCGAGATGCGCACCACGCAGCTCCACCACCTGCTGGTCGGCAGCAACTCGCCGATCATCGGCAAACCGCTCTTTGATACCGCACTGGGCAGGCGTGAGGATGGCATCCACATCATGGAAGTCCGCCGCAAGGGCGCGCGCGTGATGCTGCCACTCTCGGCAATCACCGTGGAAAAGAACGACCGCTTCCTGGTGGCGCTGCACCGCCGCCGCGGCAGGGCCGCCAGCTCGGAAAAACTTTTTGAGGAGATCGGCGCGGAGGAACTATCCACCGTGGAGGGCATCGTCACCGAACTCGTCGTGCGCGATGAGTCCTCGCTGATCGGCCGGACGCTGGCGCGGGCGGATTTCCGCCAGCATTACAACTGCGTGGTGCTCGCCGTGCACCGCAACGGCGTGAACATCACCGACCGCATCGCCGACCTGCCGCTTGAAATCGGCGACACCCTGCTGGTGATCACCGCCCGCAACAACCTGGAGTCGCTGGATGCCACACGCGACTTCGTGATGACCGACACGCCTGACGAACCGACGCCCGAGGTCGCGCGCCACCACCGGCCGCTGCACGTCGCGCTCGCATGGTCGGCGCTGGTCGGCGTGGTGCTCACCGCGACCCTCTCCGATTTGTTGAACCGCATGAATCCGGCGATCCCGTCGGTGCCGATCCACTACGCGGCGATGATCGGCGCGCTGGCGCTGCTGTGGCTAAGGGTGATGACACCGCGCGAGGCCTATGCCAGCATCGACTGGCAGGTGCTGCTGATGCTTTATGGTCTGTTAGGCCTGGGAATGGCGATGCAGAACACCGGCACCGCCGAGTGGCTGGCACGCGGCATGGTGGGCATCGCCGAGAGCGTGGTCCCGGCACCCTACATGGCCATCGTGATGCTGTGGCTGATTTTCCTCCTCACGCTCTGCCTGACCGAAGTCCTCTCCAACAACGCCACCGCCGTGATGATGATTCCCATCGCCGTCTCGCTCGCGGTGCACTTGGGAGTGAATCCGCGGCCGTTCATCATTGGCTGCACCGTGGCATCATCGTGCGCCTTCGCCATGCCGATGGGCTATCAGACGCACATGATGGTCTACGGCCCCGGCGGTTACAAGTTCACGGATTTCCTGCGCGTCGGCATCCCGTTGAACCTCATCTGCTGGATCACGGCCTGTTCCCTGATCCCGCTGATCTGGCCGTTTTAAACCGTGACGTCCACAGTGAGATCGCCGCCGAGGGTTTCGATGGCGGCGGTCAGAACGGAAGGTTCCGCGTTTTCCGGGATGGAAATCACGCCCTTCGCGCGGAACATCGGATGCCCGCTCATCGGCGCGCTCTCCAGCCCGGTGGTGAGTTCCTCGACGTTGCCACCGGCCCCGGCGACCGCTGCGGTGAGCTCGCGCACGATGCCGGGGCGGTCGTTGCCCACCACCTCGACGTGGAGCGTGCGCCGGTGGGGAGTTTCCCCGACAGACTCGCGCGCCGCCTGGATGGTGAGGCCGGCAATGCCGGGAGTCTGCAACTCGCGCAGCAGGGCATCGGCGCTGGCGGCCGGGCACTCGATGCGCACGATGCCGGCGAACTGCCCGGCCAGACGCGCCATGCGGCTTTCCAGCCAATTGCCGCCGTGGCGTTCCACGGTGTCGGCGAGGGATCTCACAAGGCCCGGGCGATCGCCGCCGAGCACGGTCATGATGAGGTAGGTCTGCATGGACACACCCAAGCAGAGCGTGCCGGGATTGCCAAAGGGAAACCACGGCGGATGGCGACTCCGCGCTTGTGGGGGCGGGAAAAGACAGGCAGTCTCCGCACAGATCGAACCTTTTTCATCATGGCCAGCGAGCACCCTTTTCAGACGCTATTCGAAACCCTGGGCCGTCTCCCGCTCGTCCATGCCGAGCCGGTCAACCGCCATGCCTATGACGTGCTGCACAAGGCGCTCGACGTGCCTTTGGAAAAACCGGGCCGCTGCATCCTGCTGCGCGCCCCGCGCGCTGGCCACGGCAAGACCCACCTGCTCTCGCGCATCCAGCACCAACTCGGCTCCAGCCATGAGTTCATCCCGCTGCACGCCGCCTTCGGCTGCCAGATCGATGCCTCCACGGTGACGGATGACACGCTGCGGCGGCTGCTGCGCGCACTGCCCGCCGCCGGAGGACTTTGCGCGCTCGATCTGGTCACGCGACGCTTGTTTGCATTGGCATTGCAGCCGCTGGTCAGCTCGGGCGAGGTGCCGTGTCAGGATCGCGAGGCCGCCCTGGCCGCGCTGCGCCTGCGGCCGATCGAGACCTTTGATTTCCATCATCCGAACGCCGTCACCGCCCACTGGGCGCGCGAGAATTTCGAGATCCTCGGCCAGCGGCTCGGCGCGGAGCTGGCCCAGCGCTGCGGCATGCCGGTGCGCGAGGTCGCGTTCTGGGTGGATGTCCTGTTCCGCTTCGCCGCCACCAGCCCGGACAATCCGCTCCGCCTGCGCGTCCTCAGCGACTCGGTGCACGCCGGCAATCCACCGGATGGCGTGTTCATGGAACGGCTGGAGGCGCTGCTCGGCATGCTCACCCTGTTGATGCGCGTGGTGCTGGTGGCGGACGAACTCGAGGGTTTCTCCTCCGATGAAACCGCCGCCCTGCGGCTCGCAGCCTTCCTTGGCAGCCTGCGGCAATCCGTCGAACGGCTTGATGTCGTCCTCTCGCTCAATCTCGACATCTGGCAGAGCGCGTTCCTGCCGAAACTCAGCGGCGGGCTCGCCGACCGCCTGTCCGAAGTGGTGGTGGAACTCGAGCCGCTCACCGATGAGGAAATGGTGGCTTTGCTCAATTCCCACGCGCCCGGACTGGGTGAGCGCATCCTGTCGCGCATCAATCGTGAGGAATCCGGCAGGCATGCACGCGGATTGATCCGCGCCGCCGGCCAGGCGTGGGTCAAGGCGGCGGAATCCGAGGCTCCGCCCGCCGCCGTGCCTCCCGCCCCGGTGGAAAACGCCGCCGGGGAATCCTTCGTCATCCATCCGCCCGCCCCGGAGAGCGCTTTGCCGGAGGCGGAGCCCGCATGCCCGCCGCCGATTACGCCGGACCCGGCGGATTCCCAGGAAGCGCCGCCGCCCGAATCCCCCGGCCAAGCCCCGCCGAACCCGGATCGCGTGGATGAATTGCTGCGGCAATTCCGCGAGCGCTACGGCCGCAGCGGACCATGAAAAAAATCACAAACCCCTTGCGGGTCCACGGGCTTTGGGTGCTTATTCCCGGCGCAGCGGCATGAGCACTTCCACCACCGAAATCGAGGCCCCGGACACCATGGCCCGCGCCGCCAGGGCCGCGGACCATTACCATGCCGAGACCGACGATCTGGTCGGCGAGCGCATGGTCCTCAACATGGGACCCTCGCATCCGGCCACCCACGGCGTGCTGCGCCTGGTGCTCGAACTCGACGGCGAAATCATCGCCAAGGCCGATCCGGACGTCGGTTTCCTGCATCGCGGCGACGAGAAAATCGCCGAAAACATGCACTACAACCAGTTCGTGCCCTACACGGACCGCCTCGACTACCTCGCGCCGCTCGCCAACAATGTGGCCTACGCCTGCGCGGTGGAAAAACTCATGGGCTGGACGCTGCCGCCGCGCGGCCAGGCCTTGCGCGTGCTGTGCTGCGAACTCGCGCGCCTCTCCTCCCACATGCTCGGCGTCGGCGTCTGCGCCATGGACGTCGGCGCGATGACCGTCTTCCTCTACACCTTCACCGAGCGCGAGAAGGTTTACAACCTCTGCGAACAACTCACCGGCGCGCGCTTCACCACCTCCTACACCCGCGTCGGCGGCCAGTTGCGCGACATGCCGCCCGGTTTCGAAGAGTCGGTCAGGAAATTCCTCACCGAGTGCGAGGTCACCATCGGCGAGATTTCCAAACTGCTCGACAAGAACAAGATCTTCCTCGACCGCATGGTCGATGTCGGCGTGATCAGCCGCGAATCCGCCATCGCATGGGGCATGACCGGGCCGAACCTGCGCGCCGCCGGCGTGCCGCGCGACCTGCGCAAGGACAACCCCTACCTCGGTTATGAGAACTATCAGTTCGACGTGCCGGTGGCGGAGGAAAGCGACTGCTACGCCCGCTACCAGATCCGCATGGAGGAAATGCGCCAGTCCGTCCGCATCTGCCGCCAGGTGCTCGACCACATGCCCTCCGGCCCGGTCAACCTCGGCGAGACGAAAAGCATGTTGCCGGCCAAGGAGCGCGTGATGATGTCCATGGAGGAGCTCATCCATCACTTCATCGTCGCCACCCAGGGCATCGACGCCCCGCCCGGCGAGGTCTACTTCGCCGCGGAAAACCCCAAGGGCGAGCTCGGTTTCTACATCCACTCCAAGGGCGGGGGCGTTCCTTACCGCCTGAAAATCCGCAGTCCCTCGTTCTGCAACCTCTCGATCGTCTCGCGCCTGCTGCCGGGCCACATGGTTTCCGACATTCCCGCCATCCTCGGCTCGCTTGATTTCGTGATGGGCGAGTGCGACAGGTGATGCTACGGTTCCCACGTTATGAAAACGACCCTACCCATCCTGCTGGGCTTTCTGTTCGCCGCATCCGCATCCGCCGAGTTCCGGACATGGACCCGCAACGACGGCAAGACCGCCGAACTCGATCTCCTCTCCGTAACTGAGGCCGGCGGCGAAAAATCCGGCGAATTCAAAATGCGCAACGGCCAGAAGGTGGTGATCAAGTCATCGGTCCTCAGCGAGGCCGACGCCAAACTGCTGGAGGAATGGAAACCGGAGGCCGCCGCCGCCCCCGAGGCCGCCAGTGTCTTC
>JALOUA010000160.1 GCA_025457625.1 Akkermansiaceae bacterium | reverse complement strand
ACCCGGACTTCGATGACGTCGAAGCGCCATGGCAGGTTGCGGGTGCCGAGTTGCTTGAGCCAGGCGTTGGCGCCGCGTTCGATGAGCGCCTGTTTGGGTCGGCCCACGGCGTCGAGCGGGCGGATTCAGTTCTTTGACCGAAGATCCGTTGTGCAGCGCGAGCGCACAAGCCACGGGGTCTTCCATGCGCACTGCCACCGAAAGTTCACCGGCTTGAATGGAGATACGCATCGCCTCATCCGCGGGGACGCGGCGGGTGAGGAAAGGTTGCATACGGAGTTTCATGCGCTCATTCCGCTGTGGCTGGCAAATCATGCGGCGTGGAGCTGGCGAGACCGACGTCGCGAGAGACGACTCGGTCGTTCTTGAAGGTGTCGAAGATGGAGTTATGGGGCATGAGGATTTGTT
This sequence comes from Akkermansiaceae bacterium, assembly GCA_025457625.1. Classification (GTDB taxonomy): domain Bacteria; phylum Verrucomicrobiota; class Verrucomicrobiia; order Verrucomicrobiales; family Akkermansiaceae; genus Luteolibacter. The sequence continues at coordinate 7,568 of JALOUA010000160.1, read as the reverse complement.
TCAGGGTATGATCTCCGCTAGTCCTGCTGGATGCCGGAGTGACAGCACATGTGTATTGCAAAAGGGCTATTCCTTAACCGGGGGGAATATGTCGGACTCCTTCACCCGCCAGACGATGGGAAACAGGTATCTTCCTCCAAATCCGCTCCATGAAACCATGATGCCCAACTCGTCACCGTTTTGATGGACAATCACAGGTGTTCCGCGGGCCTTGATGAGTTCGGCGGCATTCGTAGTCATCTTTTCATTGGTTTTCCGTCCACTTGCCTTTTCGATGCGGCATCCATGGAAATCCGCCTTGAATCCTGAGGGCAGCGGCAGATCGACCGGGATATCCCGGTGATTGCCTTTGTGGGACCAGAGAATGGTTCCAATTTTCCTGCCTGTGCGCGCGGTGCCGCCGCGCTTGAGGATCCAGCCTTTGCCCTGCGGGGACATGATCTGGTTTTTGGCAATTCCTGCTTGCTTGTATGCCTGCTCGACTTCGCTCTGCTTGAGGACGAGACTTTCCGGCACATAAGAGCCGGATTTGTCGAAATCCGCCATCATGATTCCTTTACTGAGGTAGGCGGGTTGGACATTTGCGAAGACCCGGATTCCGTTCTTTCGCGGGGAGATCAATTCCAGATATGTTCCGCCGGTATCCAGTGCCGATGCCATCGGGCGTCTGCCGGTAAGCACCGAGACCACGGGCTTGTCACCGCGCCGCAGCCGTAGGACCTGCTGTGGACCACTGTATCCGTCGGTGGCCTCAGCCACAAAAAACACGTCATCAATCAGCGCGGATGCGGCGGGACCTTGGGTGTAATTGCCGGGTATTCGTGGCTTTTCGGCGAGGGACTCGAGTGCCAGTGTGTCGGGATTCACATACCAAATACCCAAGAGCGGGACGTGCCAAACCACCGCGACCCTGTTGGCATGCAGGGACATCCACAATGGACTGATTAGGGCCCTGTTGTCCTGATCTCCTGTCAACCATCGCTCCGATGCGGTGACGACCCTGGTTTCCCCGCTGGTCGGATCCAGACGCACGATAGCGGGCAGCATATCAACAGGCGTATCGTCTGCGGGCACGGTTCCACGGACAAAACATCCCACCCACCAGATCAGTCTCCGGTGCGCATCCGGAACGACTCTCGCCACCATGAAAAAAGACGCGCCATCCGGTCCTTCCGTGAGTTTGGTGAAGTAATTGCCATCGGTTCCGACAGCATCGGCAGTTTCGTCGTCTTCACTGTGGCGCGGAATGTCGGGGGGGAGATTTTTTTGCAGGAATACCTCAAGTTCCGGTGAATCCAATCCGGCGTGACGGGCGACCGATCGCACGCGGCTGCGGAGACGGGCGGTTCCGGGGTTGGCCTCGCGGGAGGATAGAATGGTGGCGGTGCTCTTCAACGAATTGATCAGTTCATCAGGGGGCGTCTCACGGATGAAGCAATATTCCGCGAGTTTTCTGAGAAGTTCCTGGTCGGGAATCCCTTCGTCCGGTACCGGTGCGAGGAGGCAGTCTTCCGTCTCGGGCATCAACCAATAGTTGCTACTCTCAATCACCATGTAGCGGGACAATTCCCACAAAGGCAGCAGGGAGTGGATTTCCGGCCGATTGGAACGGTATGCGGAGATGAGGCGCGCGGCTGCCGCGCGGGCAGCTTCCTCGCGTCCCTGGTCAGCGAGTCCCGGAAAGGCGGTGTCCTGAGCAGCAGCTTCTTTGAACGAGGCGAATTCCCCCGTGAATTTCTCTGATATCACGACAGCCGGATTGAGGTTGGAGCTCGGCTGTCGTGACAGCAGATTGGCATAGCGATAGATCAAACGCGCGATAGAACGACGTTTTTCGGGTTTCTTGAAGTTGACCTGATATTGCTTGACCAGCCAATCGGCCATGAGATCCGCAAGCCATGGGAAAGCGTGGAAATCCAACTGCCGCATCGAGTCGTCAAGTTGGGAAGGTTGGAGAATCAGCCAGCCGGTCTCCGGCGCCTCCATGCACTTCGCGAACAATCTCCGGCACCAGCGCTCGAATTCTTTGTCGAAATCCTTCAGCACGGTTTTTTGCTCCTTGTCCGCCGCCCAGTCGAATGTGCCGGCGCGATAGGTAAGCAGATAACTTAGCCAGAATGAAGGGCCGTGGAGATCTTCGTCCCGAAACCGCTTGGTTCGCTCGACGGCCGCTGTGTGGACGACGTCGAAATTCTCGTTCATGAGTGACACAATCTCATGCCAGGCGCCGGCGTCTTCAAGCATTGTGCCCACATCAGCGGTCTCGGGTGGCGGAAGGAGCGCACGGACGCGGGCGTCAATGCGCATTCGCTGGGTTTCCGGATCAGAGTTGCCCATGAGACTTGCGGTATCCGCCAGGCGTGACGCCGCCTCAAACTCCCTGAGCCGGTACCTCCACTGCGCCTCCTCAAGCAGCACTTCAGCCTCGTCACTGGTGATGGAGGCAGGGATCACTCCTGCTTTTCCGAGATTGGATTTCGTCACGAGTTCTGCCCATGCTTGCCTGACGCACTTGGCAACATCACCGGGAGGACCCGTGGTCTCCACATCGAAGGATCCGCCACCATTGAGGTTGTTGATTCTGAGCCTGAGCACCATCCGTCGATCTTCTGTGAGAGCCACGCCGGCCTGCAGGGCCCAGCCGTTTTTCCATAAAGAGGCGGTGCCACCGAGGGCTTGTTCCTCAATCACCGGCTTCATTTGCAGCCGTGTCATGGCGATACAACCGGGCATGGCATCCACCTCCGCCATCAACGCTGCGGAGATAAGGGAGCGCGCCGTGTCCGCGCCGGCCATGCCCTCGATGGTGCCGACGCCCAACAGCGTTACAGCATGAAGTCCGCCATCGGGATTCTTGAACTTCTCACGCGAACGGGCGATGGCGGAGGAGATTCTGCCGACCCAGTCGTCGGGATCGAAGGCCGCGGCTGCGGCGTGCATCCGGCTGGTCACCAACCCGGTCGTGACATCAACAATCTCCGCCCGCAGGACTCCGGCGTCTCCGGAACCGGGCTTGCTGACCAGCACGAGTTCGTCCGCACGCAACTGATCCCCCACGCCTGTCAGGTTTCTTCTTTCCCCGAATGCGAAATCGCGCTCGCGCAGTGCGTTGGCGATTTCCTCCCGATCCAAGACTTCCATGTCTTTGGCCATAGACAGGCGTGCGGAGAGCAAGTCGGCTTCGGGACCGCTCCGTTGATCCGGAATTACGGCGACGCGGGTTTTGCCACCTGGTGTTGTATCTGCTGCGGGTGGAGGTTTGAGGCGGGGATGGAGAAGTATTTCCGCAGACGCCTGTGTGTCCCACGAGTTTCGCGGGTCCGTCTCCGGACCCAGCAGGAAGCTGGAATTCAAGCGTCTTCTTGCCGGCTTGATCGGTCGAGCGTCCGGGAATCGGGCGCGGACCGCCTGAACCGTTTCCTCATTGCCTGAATTCAGGGCACATGTAAGCAGGCGGTCCATCGAGCTTTGATCGAATACTCCCGCAGAAAGTTTTTCCATCAATGCGGCGTGCCCCATTCTTGCGGCGGCCTCTACCGCGGACGTTGGCCGCATCAATTCACGCCCCCAGATCGATAGGCGTCCATAGCCGACCCTCTCCCTGGGATCAGCGCCCGCTTTCAACAATGCATCCACCACCAGCGCGGCTTGAGGATCGTGGGAAACCGCTTCGAAGAGCAGGCTGGACAAGATAGCCCGGTCAGCCTTGACCGCACCTTGCAGGACTAGAAACTCCGCCATTTCGTAATGCCGCTGGATCAGGGCGTCATAGACATAATTACCCGCTCCGGATGATGACATTTCAAAATGATTCTGATTGCGTGCGAATAGATACGGCAGCGCCATCCCCGGCCTGGCATCGATGAGTCTGCGCAAGACTGGGACGCGGCCGGAGAGAATCGCCGCATTGACCGCCCTGAGCGGCGGGGCACCCGCCTCCGGATTGGCACCGTGGTTGAGAAGCGCCGCGATGATTTCCAAGTCCCCGTTCACACAGGCCGCCCACAACGGTTCTTTCGATTGCCCGTCAATATCGGGTCTTGCACCGGCTTTCAGAAGTATCTCCACCAATTGCGGATTGCGGGTGATGACCGCATGATAGAGCGGGGACGCACCCGCGGCATCCAGATGGTTTGGATTTACACCGGCTTCAAGCGCCCGTTGAGTCGCGGCGGAATCCGCGCAGCGGATCGCATATGACAATGGTGCGCCATGGAGCCGGGCAGGCACGAGGCAAAAAAGCGCGGTCGTTGCGACGGCGTTCGTGAGAAAACCGGTTAGCCACATGAATGGTGAGGTTTTCATAGGATGCGGGATGGCTTGGCGAATGATCGCTGATAGACAGGTGACGCGTGTCGCTCCAGTTCCGGGTATGATGGGTATGCGCTGCGAAGAATGATCAATTGCCGGACTTTGCGGCCGGAACTTGGGATTCAACCCATGTCTTGAGCGCGATCGGTGCCGCGAGCAAGCCGGATTTCTGCAGGGCGCCCTTTGCCGAGACAGCCTGCGCGAGATCAACGTTGCCGGAGACGGCGCGGTCGGTCTTGAGGATATTGCCTTTCGCGTCGGCGACGGTGAATTCAAGCCGGGCCCGGGTGAACCAGAGGTTGCCGCGACGCATGCCGGTCTCGGCAAACGCTTCGCCACGAATGACGAGGTCTGCCTTGTCCGCCGCATCGACGGTTTCCCATCCGGCTTTCTCAAAAGAGCGGGCGATTTCGGTCTGGGCCGCCGGATCCGGCACCACGACTTGTATGATGGCTTCGGGAATGTGGAGATAGATCCGGCCGGGCTTGTGGTTTTCCATCAGGGATTTCATTTCTGCCAGGGTCTTTTCCTCAAGCGACGGACCGCCGCGCAGATCGGCGGATTTTTCTGTTAGGATTTTCGCCACATCCTGTGCGAGTTTGTTGACGGCTTCGTCGAGAGGTTTGCCTTTGTCATAGGCGGCGGTGGCCCCGAATACGCGGCTGGTGCTGGCGGAGATGACTTTGGCGACGAGATGCACGCGGTTCTGCACGGCGAACACCCGGCCGCTTATGATTACTTCCGCTCCGGTTAATTGGGCGACCTTGGCGGCTTGGGCGGGAGTGACGGCATCCGACAAGGTGAGTTCCTGCTCGGCGAGAACCTCGTTTAGTTCGGCGCGCTCGACGAGCATGGCGCTGGAGTGGATGGTGAGCTGGACTTGGAGCAGTGCGGAGACATCTTTGCCGACGCCCTCGATGCCGTTGGCACCATCCGCAAAGTTGAGCACGGCGGCGGAAAGCGGTGGGGCGATTGCGTCCTGGGCGTTTGCGGCGGATGGCAACAGCAGGGCGATGGCCCATAAAACGGGGCGGATGGAGTGGAGCTTGGTGTTCATGATGGATCAGGGGCTGGGAGGTGGTTCGGAAAAGAGATCGAGGAAACGGATGAGACCATGGTCTGCGGCGAGGGCTTCGGGAGAAATCCACCAACGCGGCGCACGCACTTCAAGATCGCCTGCGGCCGGACCCGGCCGCCAGACGACGAGCTCGGGATTTTCCTTGTCCCAGACGACGCGACGTCGTGCGCCGCCACCATGGCGGGGAATCATTTGCAGTGAAGCGACGCCATTTCCCCCGCCGGCTGATGATCTGCCGAGTTGCAGGCCGTGGGCGGTGATAGCGGCGAGTTCATCGGCGGTGAGGCCTTGCGCATCCCAGTCCACCATGGTGGTGAGCGTTTCCAGAGTCGTCTTGAGCCAGGCGGGATCGCGGGATTCGACACGCACGACGCGGGCAGGTCTGCCTTCGAGGCGGATTTCGTAATGCGCGGGGCCACGGGTGGTGGGCGGAGTCCACGTCCACTGCAAGCCGTTTGCGGCGGGCTCTGCCGGATCGGCCTGCAGCGGCACGCGGCGGCCGGAGGTTACCCGGTGGAGATATACGCCGGGTTGCCAATCGGCGGCTATGCCATCAAAATGCAAGCGCAGGGGTTTTCCGGCGAGGACGAGCAGCTTGGGCGTGTAGTCCTTCGGCCATCCGGCGGGCATGTGCATGCCGTTGGCACTGAAACGATGGGTTGCCATCACATCGGCCAGCGCCGGGGTGGCGATACAGACAACCATCAATGGTATGTGCGGGAGCATCAGATGCAGCGGGTTTTGATATGAAGGCCGGGAAGCGAATGTCCCTGATGATCTCCCGTTCCATGGAACTCCGGGTCATCGATTACAATGGCTCCTTTCTCATTCGTGCGGACGGTGATGCGGTGTGCGCCGATTTCCACCGTCTGGCCGACATAAGTTATGATGGCGGTGCATTTGTTTTGCTCGCAAAGTTCGACGACGACCGCCTTTTTGTGGTTGGAGACCGGGTAGTCGGCAAGGGAGATCCGCAGTTCCCCCCCGTCCGCGATGATGGCTTGGACCTGTCTCGGGAAAACGGCGGAGACTTCGCGCAGGATCAGCGCGTATTTGTCCTCGGCGGGCGCTTTATTGGTGCTGTCTGGTGTGGCAGTCGGCCGGGAGAGCAAGTGGATGAACAGGACGAAGCAAGCGGCAGCGGCTAGCGTCGGCCAAAGGCGGGCGTGGAATCTGCGGCGGCGGATGGCGGAGAGTGTTTTCCGCGCATCGGCCAATACGGCGGCGTCGGTTTCACGTGAGGGGATGCGGTGTTCCGAGGGTAATGCGCAAAGTGCCGCCAGCAATGATGGCGGGATTTTGTCATCGAGCAGGACATTCGAGTGCGTGAATTCTTGATTCATGGATCTTTTTGGTTTAAGTGCGGTCAATGGGCGAATCGTTCAGCGGATTTTCAATTTGTTTGATTTTCGGATCGGTCCGCAGGGCGGCGAGTGCGTGGTGAAGCCTGGATTTTGCGGTACCCAGCGGGATGCCAGTGAGGGCGGCGATTTCGGGGAGTGTCATGCCATCGACGAAACGCAGCATAAGAACCTCGCGGTGATCCGCGCCTAGTTTGGCGATTATTTGCCGGAGATCGTGGTTTCCGGCGGGAGTCTCTGCTGGAGCGGCGATCTGGTCGAGCACGACCGCGCCAGCATCTCCACCGATGAAGCGGTGAGTCCCGCGCAGGGCGCCAAGCGAGAGGTTGCGAACCGCAGGGTATAGGAAAGTGCGCAAATCGCAGCGCAGTTCAAAGCCGGGAAACTTGCTGAGGAAATAACGGAAGACGTCCTGCACCACATCCTGGGCGTGGTGTTCGCTGTCACATATCCGGCAGGCCATGCGAAATACCCATTCGCGGTGGCGCTCATAGATCCACTCGAAGGCCTGTTCATCGCCAGCGTTGATTGCGGCTATCAGTTCCTGGTCGGCGGGATTGCCGGATGAGTGCGGGGTAATCAAGGAAGTTGGGGATGTACCCGGATGAGGTGAGAAGTTCCGTGTGGTTAAGTGCGGGGGGATGCTCAAAAGTTCAAACAATATTACAGGATTCGATATTCCGGACTCGCATGCGTTTCCAAATCCCGGGCGGGGAAGTTCAGAACGCGTCGCGCACGTGGTTGACTTTGGGTTTTTCGCCTTCCTCGACCCGGACTTCGATGACGTCGAAGCGCCATGGCAGGTTGCGGGTGCCGAG
>JALOUA010000159.1 GCA_025457625.1 Akkermansiaceae bacterium | reverse complement strand
ACGGCGTTGAAGAACAACGAGGCGTCGTTGCCATAGTCGGTCTTGCAGGTGAGGTAGGAGATGTCGGTGTAGAGGCGCGAGGTGGTTTCGTTGTAGTTGCCGGTGCCGAGATGCACGTAGCGCCGCAGGTGGCCGGACTCGCGGCGGATGATCATGCAGATCTTGGCATGTGTCTTGAGGCCTTTGACGCCGTAAACGATCTGCGCTCCGGCGCGCTGGAGTTCGTCGGCGCGGTCGAGGTTGCGCGCCTCGTCGAAGCGCGCCTTGAGCTCGACGAGCACGGTGACGTGCTTGCCGTTTTCCGCGGCGGTGATGAGCGCGTCGATGATGCGGGACTTGCGCGCGGTGCGGTAGAGCACCTGCTTGATGGCCACCACGTCGGGATCGGCGGCGGCTTCCTCCAACAAGCGCAGCACCGGTTCGAAGGATTCGTAGGGATGGTGCAGCAGCAGGTCGCCCGAGGAGATCGTCTCGAACATCGAGGTTCCCGGAACGATGGCCGGCGAGTTCTGGCCCGGCCACTCCTCGTTGCGCAGGCGGTCGTAATCCGGCAGAAAGGCGATTTCCATCAGCGAGGCGAGGCCGGGCGGGCCCGCGACCTGATAGATTTCCTGCGGCCCGGCGGCGGTGGCCTCGCGGATCACGCGCGCGAGGTCGCGCGGGGCGTCGGCGCGCAGTTCGAGGCGGACCGTATCGGCAAAGCGGCGGGCGGTGAGCACGTCCTCCATTTCATCGGCAAGGTCCATGGTGTCATCCTCCTGCACCGCGATGTCGCCATTGCGGGTGACGCGGAAGGTGGTGGTGGCGGTGACGGATTCGCCGGGGAAAAGCCGTGCGGCATGGCTGGCGACCAGGTCCTCGATGAGGATGAAGGTGCTGGTTCCCGCCGCGCCGGTGACGGGCACGCGGCGGGCCAGCGTTTCCGGGATCGGAATGAGCGTGTGGCGGGTGGCGCGGGTTTCGGGGTCCAGCAAACGGCAGGCCACCACGAGTTGCAGCGCAGGCACCGCGGGCGGGGTCTCGCCCGGTTCCACGGCCAATGGCGTGAGCAGCGGATAGACGAGGTCGTCGAAGGTGGCGGAGAGCTGGGCGGCCGCATCCACCCCCACTTCCCTGTAGGATAGCAGATGGATGCCCGCCTTGCGCAGGGCCGGCACCAGGACCTCGCTGAACAGCGCGTATTGATCCTGATTCATCTTCAGCATGCGCTCGCGCAGCACCGCGAGGTTGCGCGTGGGAGTGAGTCCGGAGGAGTCCGGTTTCTTCACGCCGCCGCGCCGCATCGCCATCAGCCCGCCGATCCTTACCTGGAAGAACTCGTCGAGGTTCGATGCGGTGATGGCGAGGAACTTCACCCTTTCCAACAAAGGCAGGTCGTCGCGCAGCGCCTCGTTGAGCACGCGCTGGTTGAATTCGACCCATGAGAGTTCGCGGTTGAGGAAGGGAGCGGGCATGCGGGGAGATTTCAGGATTTCAGCGTTTCAGTTTTCAGCATTTACCTTCAACTGTCTTCATCGATCACCACGGAAAGACCGAAGACCTGTTCGAAGAGATCGGCCTTGGAGGCCATGGCGAGACGCTCGACGGCGGCATCCGCAAGCCCCGCGAGGCGGAGGCGGAGTTTGCCGTTTTCGCGGTGGAATTCGATTTGCGAAACGCGTTGCGCGTGCGTGCGCTCGAGGGCGTCGGCCACGCGCAGCAGCGCCGCGAGCTTGCAGACGCGGATGCGGTCGTCGATGCCCAGCGCCGCATACCCCGGATGATCGAGCAAGGGCACCGCATGCCGGTGATAGCGTGCGACCTGCGCCACAATGGCGACGTCGTTGCGGTCGAGCCCGAAGACCTCGGAGTTGAGGATCAGGTATTCCGAGTGCTTGTGATGGGCGCGCGGACTGACATAAGTGCCGACCTCATGCAGGATGGCGGCCACCTGCAGGAGCAGCGCGTCATGAGGAGTGAGCTGGTGCAGGTCGGCAAGTTCGCTGAAAAACCTCGCGCAGAGGTTGCCGACGTGCTCGCCGTGGCCGGGGTCCGACTGATAGCGCCCGGCGAGGATGCGCGCCGAGCGCAGCACGTCCTCGGTGAAGGCCCCGCTCAACTCGCGTGAAACGAGCAGATCGTGCAGCAGGCCCTGCTCGTAATCACTCGTCGGGATGTGGACGTCATCGAGCTTGAGCGTTTCCGCCACCGCAAGGTTGATTTCAAGCGCGGGCAGCAGCGCCTCGGCCGTCTGATAGTCGAGGTGGAAACGCTTGACGAGTTCGACATCGCTCATGCCGGCGGCTTCGGCGGTGAACTGCCGCAGCGTCTTGAGCGGACACACGCTGCTGCCGCGGGTGAGCGGCACGGCGACCGATTGCACCTCGTAGCCGATGAGCACCAGGCCGTCGATTTTCACGTCCGAGTAGTCGAAACGCATTTGCGCGAGGTTGCCGAAGGCGTGTTCGCGGATGACGCGCAGCAGGGCGGTGCCCTCGGAGTGTGACGCCTCCACCGCCTCGCGCGTGCGGTGGGTTCCCAGCCGGTAGCTGGTGTAGCGGGTGATCCTGCCGTTCTCGAACAACAGCGCGCGGGTGTTGCCCGGCCCGACGTGCACCACCAGCGTGGTGTCCTTGCGCATGGCCGGCAGGTGTTGCAGGCGGCGGCGTGTTTTCAGATAGATCAGGCGCGTCATTTCGCCATCGTCGATGGTGCCCACCTTCACCCCGCAGGCGACGCGGATGCGGTTGATGACCGTCTCGTGGTTGCGCGCCTCGCTGAGGATGTTGGTGGCCGCGGCGCGGGTGATGCCGTGCGGATCCATGCCCAGCTCGGCGAGGGTTTTCTGATAGCCCCGGATGATGGAAACCACCCGCTCGGTGGTGGACAGGCTGACGCTGGCCGCGCGGAAAATGTCGCGTGCCAGCGGTGCGGGTTGCTCGAGGAAATCCACCGGTTTGAGCCCGCCATCGGCCGTGCGCTCCGCCACCATCATCGAGACCGAGCCCGCGCCGATGTGCAGCGCCGTGATGAGAGACTCCGCCGTCGCGGCGGCATCCTCGGATTGGCGTGGGGCTGACATCAGCGGTATTCAACCCCGCCCGCTCCGGGTTTCAACCTCCAATGTCCGACCATGATCACTCCCCGACCGGCAGCGCGCGCGGTGTTTCGGGCACTTCCACGGGCAGTGCACGCGGCGTGGCGGGCTCGATCACCGGCGCGGCGCGCGGCGGCGGCGGTGCGGGTTCTTCCTCGACGGGCAGCGCGCGCCGGGGTTTCACCAGCACGGCGCGCGGCGGCGGGGGTTCCTCGACCACGGGCTTGGCAGGCTGGACCCGCACGGCTGCGGGAGGCGGTGCCGGCGGCTCATCGACGATGGCGGCCTTTTGCGGGACGATTTTCATCTGGCCATCGGCCGGCGGCGCCTTGCGCATGCGGATCTCGACGCGGCGGTTGATCGCCTGCTCGTTGACGTCTCCGGTGATCACCAGCGGTTGGAAACGCCCGAAACCGCGCGTGATGATTTTCGAGGCATCCATCCGCATCGATTCCACCAGATGTTTTTTGACGGCCTCGGCCCGGCGGATCGAAAGGTTGAGGTTGAATTCATCGCCGCCCACCAGGTCGGTGTGGCCCTCGACCCAGCAATACAGCTCCGGGTTGCGGTCCATCAGCAGTGCCAGCTTCATCAGGCCGACCTTGGCGCTCTCGCGGAGTTCGGTGCTGTTGAATTCGAAAAGCAGGTCGCTCGGCAGCATGGTCTTGCTGGAGAGAAGGACGTTGGGCGGCAGGTCGAGCAGGTCGTCCAGCGAGGTGATGCCATCGAGGGCGCCTTTCTCGACCGAACCGCCCGCACCGCGTTTGATCAGTTCCTCGGTGAATTTTCCGAGTTCGTTGTCCTCCATCGGCACCGCGCCGGGATCGACGGTCATTTGGCCGATTTCCGCGGGCTTGAGTCTCTCCGGCTCGCGGCCGAGTTCCGGCAGGTCGGTCTCGAAGTCGAGGTTGGAGGAAACCTCCATGGCGATGGCTGCGGGATCACCCGCCAGCGCGGGATTCTGCATTTGCAGCGCGTATTCCGCCTCCTGGATTTCGGGCTTGATGTCGATCTCCACATTCTTGGGCAAGGCATTGAGCAAATCCACTTCCTCCAGCAGCGCGGCCGCATCCTCGGGTGGCACGACGAGGTTTTCCGGCGGCGCGCTCTCGTCGATTTCCATCGGCCGCACCTCGACCTGGCGCACATTGATGGTGCCGGTGTTGAGTTCGCGCGCCTGCTCGAAACGGAGGGCGATTTTCATGTGGTCGAGCACGATGAACACCGCCACATGGAGCAGGATCGAGAGCAACATGGCCACCGCCGCCCACCAGCCGATGTGCTCGGGACCCGGCAGCCGGTAAGTGCCGCCGTCGCGAAGCTCGCTCCATGAATAGCCATCGGCCATGCCGCCACTATACAACGGTCGAACGGGCTGGCAATCACCGGAAATGCGCTTTATCCTCGCCTTGGCACCTCGCGTGCTGAATCCCCAACCGAACCTCCCTAACGATCATGGCTGCGAAAAAGACTGTGAAGAAAACCACCGAATCCGCCCCGCCCGCCGCTCCTGCTGCGAAGAAGGCCGCGAAAAAAGCCGCGAAAAAGGCCGCCCCCGCCAAGCCTGCCGCAGAAAAATCCCCCGAGGCCAAGCCTGCCGCAGCGAAGGTGACCGCCGACGCGATCGCCCGCGCCGCCTACCTCAACTACCGCCGGCGTGTCGAACAGGGACTGCCCGGCGACTCGCGCGGCGACTGGCTGGAAGCCGAGCGCCAGCTCGCCTCCGGCAAGGCCTGAGCCGGTTCCAGTGGTCTGGGCCGCCGCGGCGGTGAAAGCCGAAGCCCCTGCCGGCGTGCGCGCCAAGTCAAGGGTGGGGCCAACCGGAACAAGACCGGCGAGCAATCCAGGGAGCGGCGGGTTCCGATCCGCCGCCGGGTGATGATTCCCGCGCGATTCGCCAAACATGACGCGCATGCCCAACGGGGGTGCACCAATGGCGCGTGCCTTCTTCATTACGAATCGCGCCGCCGCCAGACGCTCACCTGTGAAAAGGTCCATTGGAACTTGCGCGCGGTTTCACGGATGAGGAAGGGTTCCTCCGAGGATCGTAGGAGTTGGAACTCCGGTTCCAGTGATGACATCAACCAATCGAAGGTATTGCCCGGCGGCCAGTTTTCCGGCGGTGTGAACTCCTCCAGCCAGGTGCAGGGCGTGGCGAGGACGAGTTCTCCGCCGGGCGCGACGAGCGCGGGCAGGCGCTCTAACAGCAACCGCGGCTGCGGCAGGCGGCATAACAAATTGGCGGCGTGCACGCGGTCGAATGCGCCGAGATCCGCGGGCAGGCGCATCGCGTCGCCCTGCTGGAAGCGGACGCGCCCGGCGGGAACCCCATCCGGCATCCGCGCGGTGAGCGGCGTGCGGAGCGACGCCTCGTCCACGCGCTGATAGGTTATGGTTTCGCCCCGGCGCAGCGCGTTTGCGGCGCGGATGAAGGCATGGGAGAAATCGATGCCGGTGACCTCGTCGCAGCAACGCGCCATTTCAAAAGCCGAGCGGCCGACGGCGCAGCCGAGGTCGAGCCCGCGCGCGGCGCTGCCCGGAGAGAAGTGCGCCACGGTGCGCATTGGAAAACCGAGCGCATCACGCATGCCGGGCGGCCATTCGCGCCCGGGCGGCAGGATTTCCTCCGCCGTTCCAAAATGAAACAGCAGGTATTCCGCCAGCAGCTTTTCGCTCTCGTAGATCGCGCTCATCGGCCGGCTGCCCCACGGGCCTTGATGCGTTGTTCGGCCTCCGCGGCGCGTGCGTAGCCCGCCTGCGCCTCGCGCAGCGAGATGCGGCGGTTGCCATTGGTGTCATAGAAATCAATGACGCGGTCCGGATCATGCTCCGTGCCTTCAAGGCCCGCGGCGAGTTCCTGACGATCAAGTTCACCATCGCCGTTGTCATCCCAGCGGTCGAATTTTTGCAAGAGGCCGATCATTTTCCGCTCGGTCGCGGTTTGGGGCACGACCGGTCCGGGCCCGGAAGCACAAGCGCCGGCAAGCAGCGCGGGTATGGAGAGGAGAAGCGGACGGCTCATGTGAATTCAGACTGGCCCGCCGCCGGAGACGAGGCAAGCTCGGATGCTGATGCGCATCCGTCTGATTGTCGCCGGGAAACCCGCGCTCGCCTATGCCAAGGCGGGCGTGGACGAGTATCTCAAGCGCCTCTCGCGTTGCGGCCCTTATGAAATCGTCACCGTCAAGGCGGGAAGCCGCGACGAAGTGTCCGCGCGCTTGTTGGAACGCTCCGAAGGCTGCCACCGCATTGCCCTGGACGAACGGGGCGTCTCGATGGGAACGCGCGCGTTCGCCGCGAGGCTCGGGGAACTTGCCGCGCGCGGCGACATCAAGACCACCGCCTTCCTGATCGGCGCGGCGGACGGGCACAACGACGCGCTGCGCGACGCCAGCGACCTCCTGCTCGCGCTCTCGTCCTTCACGCTCCAGCACGAACTCGCGCTGCTGGTCCTGTTGGAGCAACTCTACCGTGTCGAGTCATTGCGCGGCGGCTCGCCCTATCATCGGGATTGAGGAATGCCGTCCGGTTTTTCCGCCTCTCCGGATGATGAATGGCGGCTTCGGCTCCATTGCAATGCCATGCAACGATTCGGCGGGGCCTCACCCGGGCATGCTCCATCGCATTCATCGGGAAGGCTCTTTGCCGACACGATAAAAGGCATAAACCGAACCCAGCGACGCCGCGGAGAGCAGATGCCAAAGCGTGTGTCCCCACCACATGCCGCCGTCGATCCCATACCTTGCCCAACCTGTATCGAGCTGGCGGAAACCGAAGGCCGCCACAATCAGCCACATTGCGGAAACGGCATATCCCAGCCCACGCCAATCGCGCGATCTCCAGAGACAGAGGCAGACCACGAGACTCAATGTCGCGCCCATTGAGGGCAAAACCACCCACATCGAGATCCGCCATTTGAAAACCAGCAGCAGCACGTCGGCCACAATCACACCTGCGATCAAAACACGCGCGGCAACACGCTCCTTTCCCTCGGGGGCCAGCAGGCGGAAGACACCGCAAGCGATCAAGCCCAGCACCACGGCGTAACACGCGCCCACATCGAACTGCTGGCCCAGACGCGTGACCGAGGCATGATAAAACAAACTTCCGAGACCCAGATAGACAAGCGAGCCGCCGATCAGATAACTGAAGCCCGGATGATCGCGCATCCGCCGGCCGCTGCCGTCCGGGGCCTGTCTTGCGTCGAACCAGCCCAAGGTCAGGATCAGAAAACCGACCCACAGGTAGGCGAAATTCGAAATCGTATTCCACGGCTGGCGGACGCTGTGTTCCATACGGTTGGTCTCGCCGTATTCCGCAAACAATCCGGCATAACCCAGCGCCATGCCGTCCCAGATGCCGCCAGCGGGAAAGATCCTGAAAGTTATGGAATACAACACTCCGGCGATGGCGGTGAAGCCGGTGGCCCATAGGATTGGACGAATGCGCGACGGCGGTTTGTTGGGATTCATCAGGACGGGGAATTTCCGGCATGTCGTTCACTTGCCGTGATGCGGGACGCTGCGGCCGGAGCGGCGGGATTCGTCCAACAAGGCTTTGAGGGCGGCGGCGCGTTCGGGCATTTTCGCGACAAGGTTGGTGGTTTCGCCGGGGTCTTCGTCGAGGTTGTAGAGCTGGCCGGGGGTGTCGGGCGCCGGGTCGGGGATTTCGAAGGCGCGGAGTGCGGGATGGGTTTTGAGAGAGTTGCCGCCCGAACCCTTGTGGTCGAGGTATTTCCACGGACCCTGGCGGATCGCGAGGCTGAGATTCCATGTCTGATGCAGGGTGTAGGCGCGTGTTTCCCTGTCCCGTCCCAACAGCAGCGGCAGGATGCTGGCGCTGTCCTCGCCGGCGTTCTCCGGCAGCACGGTGCCGGTGATTTCGGCCGCGGTGGCCAGTATGTCGGTGA
>JALOUA010000399.1 GCA_025457625.1 Akkermansiaceae bacterium | reverse complement strand
CCATTCGCGAGTCATTCTGCCGACTCTACATAAGCTAAAAACGAAGGTCTGGTAATTGCCCCCGTGCGGCGCGGCGAAGCGCGGGCAACTGAGAGCGCTGGCCTCGCAGGCTTCGACAGGCGCCTGCTTCTGCTCCGGAGTGCAGCGCAGGCACCCGCGCCGGCCGGCTTTCAAAATCGCTTCATTCATATCCGTCATGGCGGTCGCATTCATGACGGATATGATGGCGGGCTGGCAAATTCCTATCAACGGTGCTACAGGCCCCGCTTGCTTTTATTACGCCTTAGGCCGACTACCTCAGCGGCGCGGTGCTCAACGTGGATGGCGGCTGGCTCGCGCGGTGACGCGGATGCGGCGGACGCCCGATCACTTGAGGGTGACGGTGACGTCTTCCCTGGTCTCGATCTTGATGCCATCGAGTTTGCCAAAGGCGGTCATGGCGGCGGCCTTGTCCGTCTTGGCGGTTTCGGCGATCTTGTCGATCTCGTCCTCCTGCGCGAGCATCTTGCCGACCTGGACATCGAACAGGGTGAGGGTGTTGCCATCGACGTGGCTGGCGTTGGTTTCCGCAATGCCATCCGCGACGACCAGCTTCACGGTCACCCGCATGTCGGCGAGCATCTGCTTCATTTGCGCCGCCTGCGCGCCGCCGTCCTCCTCATCGCCGCCCGGTGTCATTTCGTCGAAATCCGCGGGCGGGACGATGATGCGGAGTTTGCCATCGGCATAGGCGAACTTCACGGGTTCGTCCTTCTTGCCGGCCTCCGCCTCCGCTTCATCCCCGCCGACGGCATCGCCGGGGCTGACCTTGACCTTGTTGATATCGGCGAACTTGTAGTGCACGCGGGCACCCTTGACTCCGTCCTTGGAAATCATCTCGGTTTTGACGTATTCCACGCCCTCGCCGAGCTTGGCGGTCTTGGCCTTGGCTTTTTCCTCCTTGAACATCTCCTCGACGGGATCGGGCTGCCCCGGCTGGGCGAACTGGGTCATCATGGCCATCATCTGCGCGCCGAGCATGGTTTCCTCGACGATCGTGCCGCTGCCATCCTTGTTGAGGGTGATCGTGGTCTCGTTCTGAAGGCAGCTTGAAAGCGCAAGCGCGGCGATGAGCCCCAGTGCGAGTTTGGCGGTTTTGAGTATTTTTTGTTTCATGACTTTGGAGTGTGGCCAGCCTGCGCCACGGGATGCAATCAAAGAAATGCGGGAAATTTCCGCATCCCGCGATAGCCAGCGGCGGCGGATGCGGTTATGAGGCGTCCGCCCGATGTCCGCCAAAGCCACTGGAAAAGTCAGCGCCGCCGTGATGGCAAGCCGCGTGCTCGGGCTTGCGCGCGAGATGATGTTCGCCGGGTTGTTCGGCGGCAGCAGGTGGATGGACTGCTTTTACCTCGCCTTCAAGGTGCCCAACCTGCTGCGCGACCTGTTCGCCGAGGGCGCGCTGTCGCAGGCCTTCGTCACCACGTTTTCCAAAAAACTCAAATCCGGGGGCGAGACCTCCGCCTGGGCGCTGGCCAACAAGATGATGACGCTCGCCGCCGTCTTCATGAGCCTGGTCACGCTGCTGGGAATCCTGATCGCGCCGTGGATCGTCGAACTCCTCACCTCGCTCTCCCGCGCCGGCAGTTCGCCGCGCGATTACAACCCGGAGGAAATCGCGCTCACCGTCACGATGGTGCGGATCATGTATCCCTTCATTCTGTTAGTCTCGCTGGCGGCGCTGGTGATGGGCATGCTCAACGCGCGCAACGTCTTCGGCATGCCCGCGCTGTCGTCGTGTTTCTTCAACCTCGGCTCGATGATCGGCGGCGCGTCGCTCGGCTGGTGGATGGACCCGACATGGGGGAAGAACAGCCTCATTGGTTTTGCCATCGGCGTGGTGATCGGCGGACTGGCGCAACTGACCTGCCAGTTTCCCGCGTTGCGGCGCGTGGGATACCGCTTCGCCGCGGACTTCCAGTGGAAGGACTCCGGCGTGCGGCAGATCCTGCGGCTAATGGGTCCGGCGGTGATCGCCTCCTCGGTGGTGCAGGTGAACGTGGTGATCAACGCGATGTTCGCCTTCGGCGTGGGCGAGGGCGCGGTGAGCTGGCTGAGTTATGCCTTCCGGCTGATGCAGCTGCCCATCGCACGCTGGCAAAAGGCCTGCGGCTGGTGGCCTTCCTGGTGCTGCCGTCCACGCTCGGGCTGGTGCTGCTGGCCGGGCCGATCGTCAGCGTGCTTTACGAGCGCGGCGAATTCGACGCGCACGACCGCCTGCAGACCGCCGCCGCGCTGCGCGCCTATGGCTACGGGCTGTTGTGTTATGCCTGGCTCAAGGTCCTGCAGCCGGGCTTTTACGCGATCGAAAAACGCTGGATCCCGATGATGGTCAGCTTCCTCGCGCTGGCCATCAACATCGGCTTCAACTGGTTCTTCGTCTTCGTCATGCGCTGGGGCCACGAGTCGCTCGCCCTCACCACCAGCATCAGCGCCTCCGTCAATTTCGTGATCCTCTACCTCGCGATGCGCAGATACGCCGGCGACTTCGGCACCCGCGACCTGTTGGGACTGCTGGTCAAACTCGCCGGCGCGGGAGCCGCAATGGCCGCCGTGTGCCTCGCCGCCGACCGCTTCTTCTTCGCCGATCCCGCGCAACTCCCGTTCTGGCTGCGCGCCGGCGGCCTGATGGCCACGGTGGCCGTCGCCGCCGGCGTTTACTTCGCCGCGGCGCGCGTGCTCAAAGTCGCCGAAGCCCGCGACGCGCTCGACATGGTGATGCGGCGTCTCGGGCGTTGATCACGCGGGCATTTCAAAGCCCTTGCGGCGCGGGCGGTCCTGCATCGCGGCGGCCTCCTTGTCGCCAACGATCTGCTCGGCCTGCGGGTCCCACTTGAGCGCGCGCTCGAGCCGCTGGGCGATGGCCGCGAGCTGGCAGATGCTGCCCGTGCGGTGGCCGACGCCCGCCGGACAGATGGTCGGTTTGCGGGACCCGATGGATTCGATGAAGTTCAGGCGGTGATCCTTCGACTCATAGACCTGGACGTCGTTCGGGCCGAACTTGTGGCGCACCAGTTCCTTGGGTGAGGTTTCGATCTTGCCGCGGCTGACGAGCACCTCGCCATCGCTGCCGATGAAACGGATCATGTGGCCCTTGTCGGGCTGCTTGTCGCGCCAGACGGTGATGCCGTCGGCATAGCGGTAGTGATGATGGGTGGCCCCCTCGAATCCTTTGGGAATGAACTCGACGGGCCCCGAGTTGTCGCGGTCGAGCGCCCACTGGACGATGTCGAAGTGATGCGCGCCCCAATCGCCGAACTTGCGGCTGCCGTAATCCCAATAACAACGCCAGCCGCCGCCGTAATTCCCCTTCACCCGGTTTTCCGAAAACTCGAAGAACGGCGTGGGCCCCAGCCAGCGGTCGTAGTCGAAGCCATCGGGCACGGGGACAATCTCCTCCACATCCGGCGGCTGGGGAAACTCGCCGAGCCGGCAGTAGATCTCCTTGATCTCGCCAATCAGCCCGTTGCGAACCAGGTTGGCGGCGATCCGGAAATGAATCGACGAGCGCTGCTGGCTGCCCACTTGCAGGATGCGGCCGTATTTCTTCTCCGCCGCCACCAGCGCCTTGCCCTCTTCAATGGTCAGCGTCATCGGCTTCTCCACATACACATCCTTGCCCGCCTTCATCGCCGCCAGCGCGATCGCCGCATGCCAGTGGTCAGGCGTGGTCACGCACACGGCATCGACGTCCGGATGCGCGAGCACCTCCTCGAAGTGTGCGGTGGCCAGAATGTCCTCGAACCCTTTTCCCTTGAGCGTTCCGACCGCCTTCTTCAACTGCCATTCCTTCACGTCGCACACCGCGATCGGCTGCACGTTCTTCATGCCGGGAAACGAGCGCACATGGCCGTCGGAAATCAGG
>JALOUA010000398.1 GCA_025457625.1 Akkermansiaceae bacterium | reverse complement strand
TCACCGGCCACTCCAGCGCCCAGGGCCTGCGCCGCGCGGCCAAGGTGGAGGAGGAAGTGGCGGCCGCGGGCCAGCCCATGTGACTTCATGCATCTGGCTCCATTCTTCCTCCAAAGGTGGCGCGCCACCGCCGGGGGCGCATGCCATAGGACCGCAAAAAGACCCAAGAATCGACTTATCGGCACGCCCTTGGCATCCGGCTTTCTCCATCCTTTGACATGCGGCCCGCGGCGAGGCCGCGCCACCCCAGCCTTGATTTAGGATGAACGCCTGCGGGTCCTAGGCGATGCGTTCCAGCGACTCGATGTTTCCGCGGTCGCACGGATCAGAGAAGGATCACGCATTTTCCGGCCTTGAAACGGCATACTCCATCACCTAATTTTCCCACATGTCCACGAAGGAACTGGCAATGGAAACGATCAAGGGACTGCCCGAAAATGCCTCTTGGCATGAAATCGAAGAACGGATCCACTTTCTTGCCGCGATTGAAAATGCCCGCGAAGAAGTCCGGCGCGGAGATATCGTCCCACATGATGAAGTTCGTAACCTTCTCAACGGATGGCTTTCCGAATAGTCTGGTCTGAAGCGGCACTCGCCGATCTGCGCGACCTCGTCCGCTACATCGCGCGGGATGACCGCAAGGTCGCAAAATGTTTCGGCGATTTGATCGTGACCAAGGTCCAATCACTTCGGAATTTTCCGAGGATTGGCCGAATCGTTCCCGAATACCGGGAGGATTGCCTGCGGGAGCTGATCATGGCCCCCTATCGAATTGTATACGAAATCGATGATGAGGCTGCCACGCTGGCGATCCTGCGTATTTGGCACGGGGCACGCGGGAATTTGGAATTACCTACCTGAAAGCCTTTGCTGGTCATCTTCTTCTCTCTTCAAAACGGCACCTCGCCAGCCAGTTCCCGCGCCTCCTCTGCCACTCGTTCTGCCTCGGCCTGCAAGGTGGCGATCTCCTGCTCCAACTCCTCACGCTGCGCGGCGGCGGTCCGGTCGATGACTTTCTCGTCCTGCTCGACTTCCCGGAAGATTTCCATCCCGGCGCTGCTATGGAGTTCGTCTAGCGTCTCGATCATCTCCAGAATCTGGAACGGACGGAATCAACCTTCGACTTCTCGATCCCGTATTCCAGTTCCAGTTCCAGTTCCGCCAGGCGGTTCCGCGACGCCACCACCAGTCGCTGGTAAAGCTCGATCTCCGGTTGCTGGAAAACCACCAGCCCGGCGGCGATGGATGTTCCGCCCGGATTCTCCTGGATTTGCAGGTCGAGAAACGCCGCGTTTTCCAGTCCGCAGCCATTGTCCAGTTGTGCGAGATACCACTGCCCATCGCCGAACTCCGCTCGCTCGTGGACTCCGCCAGCCACTCCAGCCACGACCTCAATTCCGCATCCTCCCGTGAATCCTGTTAGAGTCTGCCCTTGAACTTGCCAACGATGATTCGCGAGCGAAACCACTCGTCGCCCGCGAAACCCACAATCTTCTCCCAAGTGCCAGTGTCGGTGCAGGAGGTGGACCATGCCCTTTTCCGGCAAAGAGAAACTTGCCCAGGGTTGGGTTTTTGCCATGCTTGCTTCATGACAAACCCAGCCGATGGCCCGCTCCCGGATTGTTTCTATTGCCGCAAGGACCAGCGTCTCGCGGATCTCATGATCGAAGTGGCCCCGCTGCGCGTCTCCACCCTGTATCTCTTCAAGGAACAAACCCACCCCGGCCGCTGCGTCGTCGCTTATCACGGGCACGTCAACGAACTCTTCGAACTCCCGGACTCCGAAGTGGCGCTCTTCATGCAGGACGTGGCGCGCGCCGCCCGGGCCATCCAGACCGCGTTCCATCCCGGGAAAATCAACTACGGAGCCTATTCGGACAAGCTTCCCCACCTGCACTTCCACCTGGTGCCGAAATATGTCGATGGCCCGGCCTGGGGCACCACCTTCACGATGATGCCCGAACCCAAGCGCCTTCCATCCGAAGCGGAATACGCCAAAACCATCGAGTCGATCCGGACTGCTCTTTGAACACATGGATTCGCATGCCTGGCCTCTTGTCCCGCATTTCGTAATTTTCCCAATCCGCGGCAAGAAATGGCTTTACAAGGCGGGTTGTCCGGCTAGCTTTCGCGCCCCGGTTGGCACGCGCGATCGGCCTGCCGATTGCCAAGTCGTCAAGCGCAAGGGCACGGTCTATGTGATCTGCAAGTCGAACCCCAAGTTCAAGGCCCGCCAAGGCGCGACCGTCGGCACCCGGCTGTCGAAAAAGGGGCTCTGAAACACCCGTTTCCCGGATCATCCATCCAGCACGAAAAGCGGCCCGCGGGCCGCTTTTTTCGTGGCCGCGAAGTCCAAAAGGCAAAAAAAGACCCCCGCCTCGGCGATACCGGGCGGGGGTGATGATCAATCTGTGAACGGGCGATGGAGGTTCAGGCCACCTCGCTCTTGGGTTCTTCCCCGGCCGCGGCTTGCCCGCCGGACTCTTGCGTGACGTTTTCCACAACGGTCTGGATGACCGGTTCCGCGGCAGGTTCCGCGGCGGCGGGCAGCGGGGCGAGGGCCACGGTGCGGGATTCCCGGCTGCCGCGTTCCTCGCGGTCCTCGCGGTCCTCGCGCTCGTCCTGGCCCTTCGACATGGCCCCGGAAACGGTCAGCTTGCGGCCCAGAGCACCTCCACGGCACGCACGGCCTCGTCCTTGTGGAGCATTTCCACAAAGCCGTAGCCTTTCGAACGATGGGTGCTGCGGTTGTAGACGATTTCCACATTGCGGACTCCGCCGATGCCCTTGAAGAGCTCCTGCAGGTCCTGCTCGGTGACGTCGTAGGACAGGTTGCCGACGTAAACGCGCGGGGATTCCACGGTGGAACCGTCGCCGCCGCGCGTGTTGCGGCGTGGCGGTCTGTCACCGGCGGGGGGCCTGGCGGCATCCCTCTCTCCGTCGCCGCTGCGGGCGTTGCGGGTGTTGCTCTTGGGCGGCCGGGCCTCGCTCTTCGGCTGGGTTTCCTGCGGCTTGCGCGGCGGGCGGACCGGCTCTTTGTAGAGGCCGAACGCCTTGAGCAGCTTCTGCCACCAGCTGAGTTGGACCGGCGGGCGGCCACGCGGTGGGCGCGGACCCTGCGGCCGGAACTCCTCGGAGCGGGCTTCGCGGGGACCCCGCTCGCCACCGCCGCGGCGGTTGTCGTTTTGTCTGTTGCGGTTCTTGCCGCCGCGCGAACGGCGGCGCTGACTGTCTCCCGTCTGGCGGGGATTTGGTGTTGCGTTTGACATGTTTGTCGCTTGGTCAGGGGTTGCAGGCGGCCCGGCGCGGTGGATTGTGACAATCCGGCTGTGCTGGAAGGACCCCGTGCGGACCGGCGTGTCGCCGACATTTCCGGCTTATTGGTGCCGTGGAAGGGCTCCGCAACGGCTTGCGGAAGGAAACCTCTCCCCATGTCGGAACAAACCGGCCTGCGCCGCCGCCCGCGAGTCAGATGGATCCGGTTTCCTTGGGCCGCCGGTCGTCCCGCCGCCGCTTGGCGTGGCGCGGGTCAACTAGCAATCGACCGGATTGGGCTTCGGAGGTTGGAAAAACCTGCTCGCCGCGGAACCTACGGCCTTTCGCCCGCTTGGCAAGGCTGGAACTCCGCCCCGACGAGAATTGTGCCGTCCGCTTGCCCGCTCTGGCAGACACGATCGGCGGGTTTTTCCACTTGTCCCGCCACGGCGATTGGCGGACGGATGACGCTGTGGAACGCCTGATGGAGGATTTTTTCGAGCAAGACCCGCTGACCTGCGCGCGCGGTCTGGTCGGTTGCCAATTCCACTGGCACGGCTGCGTCGGCCGCATTGTGGAAACCGAGGCCTACGATTCCGTGGACGACCCCGCCTGCCACACGTGGTTCCGGCCCGCCACCCGCGCGTTTGTCGCAAAACACCCTGCGGGCGACGCCTATGTTTACCTCAACTACGGCGTGCACTGGCTGTTCAACGTGCTCGTCAAGGGCGGCAGGCGGTCCGGTTTCGTGCTGTTCCGCGCGCTGGAACCGCTGGGCGGCATCGAACTGATGCGCGCGCGACGGCCGGGCGTGAAGGACGCGCTGTTAGGCGCGGGGCCCGGACGGCTCACGCGGGCGCTCGGCATCGACGGCTCGGCTCACGGAACCGGTTTCCTGCGTGCCACCACCAGCGGCATTTTCACCGGCGATCCGGTGGAGACCATCGCCGGCCCGCGCATCGGCATCTCCCGCGCGACCGATCTGCACTGGCGCTTCGGCGATCCAAGCTCCCTCTCGCTGAGCCGGAGGTTCTGAAACCGCCCTGATCCGATCCC
>JALOUA010000158.1 GCA_025457625.1 Akkermansiaceae bacterium | reverse complement strand
GCCCCCAACTTCGTGACGCATTTCCGGTTGCACCTTCCGCTCACGTCCAAGCCGGAAAAGTTTTTGGTGCGCGTCACCGCCGATTCCGTGTATCGGCTGTTTGTCAACGGGCTGCCCGTCGCTTCGGGCCCCACCTCGGGCGATCCCGGCAAATGGCGCTACGACGAGATTGATCTGTCACCCCATTTGTTGACGGGCGACAACGTGCTGGCCGCCGTGGTCTGGCATCCGGAGCGCCCGTGGGTTGGGCCGATTTGCATGATGGGCAAGGCGCCGGGATTTTTTCTGCAAGGGGAATCCCATCCCATGGTGAATACGGGCACGGGCGCTTGGCGGGCTTATGTGAATCCGGCCTACAGCCCGCTGGCAGCCAAGGTGAATGGATACTATGCACTCGGTGATTTTGAGGAGATGGATGGCCGGCTTTATCCGTGGGGCTGGGAAACTGCCGCCTTCGATGACCGCGACTGGTCGAAGCCTATTATTAGTTCGGAGAAATACACTCTGGTGCCGCGCGAGATTCCGCCGCTGGAACACCGTCCGGAACGCTTAGTCCGAGTGCGCAAGGCCGATGGCGTGGTTGTTCCAGAGGCGTTTCTGGCTGGAAAACATCCGGTGGTGGTTCCGCCGCAGACCAAGGCGACGATTCTGCTCGATCGCGGGGAGCTGATAAATGCCTATCCCGAGCTGACCATCAGTGGAGGCAGGGGTGGCCGCGTGAAGATGGGCTATGCCGAAGCGCTGTTCGGCGAAAAGAATATGAAAGGGGACCGCGACGTGGTGGAGGCGAAAAAGTGGGTGGGTGCTGCCGATGAGATCATCGCCGATGGCGGAACGAACCGCCTCTATCGGGCCCTCTGGTTCCGGACCTTTCGCTATCTTCAGTTGGAAATTCAAACGGCGGACGAACCGCTGACGCTGGTGGATCTGCGTGGCGAGTTCACCGGCTACCCGTTTGTCGAGCGCGCTGCTTTTGACGCGGGCGATGCCGAACTGAAGCGGATTTGGGACGTGGGTTGGCGGACGCTGCGGCTGTGCGCGGTGGATAATTTTTACGACTGTCCCTACTACGAACGGTTGCAATATGCCGGCGACACGCGCATTGAGGCGCTGGTTTCCGTTTATGTCTCCGGCGACGACCGGCTCATGCGCAAGGCGATTGATCTCTTCAACGATTCGCTGGGTGACGAGGGGCTAACCGCCAGCCGCTACCCGAGCAAACTCCGGCAAATCATCCCGACGTTCTGCAACTGGTGGATCGCGATGATTGACGACTACCGGCTGCTCAACGGGGACAAGGAGTTTATCCGGAAGCTGGTGCCCGCGATGGAGACGGTGCTGAAGCGGTTTGAAACCTACACCGACCCCGAGACGGGGCTCATCACCTTCAGCCGGGCCGGCGAATGGGACTTCGTGGACTGGGCCGGCCATTTGAGCCATGGAAAAGAAAGAAAAGAAGGCGCGCGAGCAACGTCGGGATTGATCTCACTGAATCATATCTATGCGTTGGACCGGGCGGCGGAAATCATGCGTTATCTCGGCGATGAAACGAAAGCCAAGGAATATCAAACCCGGAGCGAGCGCATCCGCAACGCGGTGTATGCCCGGTGCTGGGACAACGAGAAAGGCATTCTGGCCGACGACCCGCGAATGAATCGTTATACGGAGCACATGAACTTGCTGGGAATTCTGACCGATGCCATTCCGCCGGCGCAGCAGCGGGCGGTGATGGAAAAAATTCTCAACGGGGAACCGAAGATGACAAAAGCCACGATCTACTTTCGTTTCTACTACAACCGAGCACTCGTCAAAACGGGGCTGGCGGACCGTTATCTCGACACGCTCGGCGTGTGGCGCGATCAGTTGAAGCTCAACCTCACCACCTGGGCGGAATCACCCGAGCCCTCCCGCTCTGATTGCCATGCGTGGGGGTCGTCACCCAACTACGAATTTTTGGCGACGGTCGCGGGAATCACGCCTGCCGCGCCCGGATTTGCCCGGGTGCGTATTGCCCCGGCCCTCGGAGCGCTGAAAACGATCACGGCCCGGATGCCGCACGCACGCGGAATGATCGAGGTGCAATTACAGCGGGCTGGCGCAGCGGGAATCACGGGAGTCGTCACCCTCCCGTCCGGCTTAAGTGGCACGTTTGAGTGGGGCGGCAACACCATAGCGCTGAAACCCGGCAAGCAGTCGGTAAAGGTGAAATAGTCGCAGGCGCCAAAGGTCTCGGGAGAATGCGCCTTAAAAGGAATCCCGCAGTTAGAAAAATGGAACAAGCTGGAACCGTGAAACAGACCTTTGCATTTCTTTTCCCGTTGGTTGTTTTGGTCGCAGGACTTCACGCGGAAGTCGCGAACCAACGCCCGAACATCCTCCTCATCCTGGTGGACGACGTTGGCTACTGCGACATCGGTGCATTCGCGGCGCGGGCGAATCACACGTCAACCGACCAACTCTATTACGAGACCCCGCGGATTGATCGGTTGGCCCGGGAGGGCACGCTGTTCACACAATTTTACGCCTGCACGGTCTGCGCGCCCACGCGAGCCAGTTTGCTGACCGGAAAAATGAGCAATCGCCTGGGCATGTGGGATGCCTATGCTACGGTCAACACCACCTTCGAGAAAACCGGCAAACCGGTGCCCGCCGGAGCGCATATCCTCGATAACGAACCTTGGGACGAATATCATTACAGCAAGACTGATCGCGGAGTCACCATCCCGATTGCGGCAACGGCGCTGCATGATGTGAAGACGATTCCCCAAGGCCTGACGGGATACCACTCGGCCTTCGTCGGCAAGTGGCACTTGGGCAGTCATAATCACGAAGGCTACCGCCCTCAGGATCGCGGCTTTCAGGAAGTGCTCGCTTATTTTGATGGCGGCGGCTCAAGCTACCACCGGCCCTTCCAGGCACAGGCTGCCAAGACGAAGAACTGGGATATGCCCGGCGAGCCGCTCATTCCGCCGCAGGATTACTTGTGCGATGACATCGCCCAACGGGTGAACAACTTTCTGACCGAACGAGCGGCCAAGAAATCCGACCAACCATTCTTTCTTTACGTGGCGCACCCGGCAGCTCATCAACCGGTGCAGTCTCGCAAGGACGACCTCGCCTACTTCAAGGAGAAGGCCGCGCAACCGGAATGGTCTGGCCGCGGTTTCGCCAAGCCTGAATACGCCGGCCTGCTCAAAGGCATGGATCGCAGCATTGGGGCCATGCTCGACAAGCTGGATGAACTGGGGCTCGCCACAAACACGGCGGTGATTTTCCTTTCCGACAACGGCGGCCTCGCTTCTGTCACCAGCAACGCCCCTCTGCGCGGCGGCAAATCCATGCTCTACGAAGGCGGCATCCGCGTGCCTATGATCGTGCGCTGGCCCGGACGGACCAGGCCCGGCACCGCCTGTGACGTCACGTCCGATGTGGCCGACATCTACCCGACCCTCATGGAGATTGCCGGGGTGGATTACAGCGACTTCAAAGGGGACAAAACCACGGATGGCAAATCGCTCACGCCGCTGTTCACTGATCTCAAGAATGAAAAGAAAAATTACCCCCGCGATTCATTCTGCTGGTTTTACGGCAAAATGGGTTACACCGGCTATCACCAGTTCGCCACCTGGGCGGCGCTGCGCAAAGGTGATTTCAAACTGCACTACGATTATCAAGGCAAGGTCGCGCTCTACAACATCGCCGAGGATATTTCCGAAACGAAAGACCTCGCCCGCGTCCAACCGCAGCTCGCGCTGGCCATGCTGACTGATTTGACCGGCTGGTTGCGGACTCATTGCAACGCCGCCTATCTGCCCAAGGCCAACCCGGATTTTAATCCCCAAGGGCCGCTGCCCTATGGGCCATATATTCCGTTCGAAAAACTGAAGGAGTCTCTTTTCCGCGAAGCGCCGCAAGACCTCGAGAACTGATCTGCCGCCTATGCGCTCAAAAAATTTCCCACTACTCGTATGGCTCATCGGTCTCGTCGGTGGAGCAACCGCCGCGGCTGACTTCACGAGCGAGACGCTCGTTTACAAAATGGCGGGCGACCGTGAGTTGCACCTTTACGTCGAAAAGCCGTCAGACTGGAAGCCGACCGACCAGCGTGCGGCCATCGTCTTCTTCTTCGGCGGCGGTTGGGTGGGCGGCTCACCGGGCCAGTTCCAAGGACAGAGTGAATATCTTGCCACCCGCGGAATGGTCGGCATCCGTGTGGAGTATCGCGTCCTTCCCAAGGGCGCCAAAGGCCCGCCGGTGGTCTGCTGCCAAGACGCCAAGTCCGCGATGCGCTGGGTGCGCGCGCACGCGGCGGACCTTGGCATTGACCCGCAACGCATCGCGGCGGCCGGCGGCTCGGCTGGCGGCCATCTCGCGGCGTTTACCAGCCTGGTGGAGGACTTGGATGATCCGGCGGATGATGTGAAGATTTCGCCGAAAGCGAATGCGCTGGTGCTGTTCAATCCCGTTTTCGACAACGGCCCGGAGGGCGGCTACGGCGTGGCGCGCTTCGGAGATCGCTACCGCGAATTTTCCCCGGCGCACAACGTCACCTCGAATGCGCCGCCGACAATTGTATTCCTCGGCGACAACGACCGGCTGATCAGCACGAATGTGCTGGAACGCTTCAAGGCCAACATGACCAAAGCCGGCGCGCGCTGCGAAGCGCACGTTTACGCCGGGCAGCCGCACGGCTTTTTCAACAAAGAACCTTATAAGACGGCCACGCTCATCGAGGCGGACAAGTTCCTCGGCGCGCTCGGCTGGCTCAAGGGCGAGCCAACTTTGACTCAGCCCGCCATTGACCCGGCCGCGGTCGCGCCGATGAAGCAGAAACCCGCGGAGAATACACCCAACATCATTTTCATTCTCGCCGACGATCTCGCCCTACCGGCATCGCCGACCAACTATCTTGCGCCAGTGGTTTCAAAACTGGAAGAAGTCTGGCCCAAAAACCACCTGGTCAACATCGTGTTCCACGGTCACAGCGTGCCGTCCGGCTACTTCAAGACGCCCGCAGTGGATTCGCTTCATGCCTATCCGAATTTATTGCGCGTGGCACTGGCGGAAAAATATTCGCACGCGGTCATCAATGTCATCGTCACGGCCATCGGCGGCGAAGCTTCCGACACGGGCGCGGCCCGTTTTGATGCCGATGTGCTCACCCACAAACCGGACGTGTTGTTCATAGACTACGCGTTGAACGACCGCCGCATCGGTTTGGAAAAAGCCAAAGCTGCGTGGACGGAAATGATTCAAAAGGCTTTGGCCGCAGACGTAAAGGTGATCTTGCTGACGCCCACGCCCGATCAGTCCTCCCAGCTCGACGATCCGGCTGATCCGTTGAACCAGCACGCGGAACAGATCCGACAGCTGGCGGCGGAATATCATGTCGGTCTGGTCGATTCGCTGGCGAAATTCAAGGCGGCGCTGGTCGCCGGCACGCCGCTGACGAATCTGATGGCGCAGGTCAATCATCCCAACGCTGCCGGTCACCAACTGGTGGCAGAGGAATTGGTGAAATGGTTTCCTTCCAAAGGATGAGTCTGGCATTTTGTGGCCATGAACCCGATGCCCGATTTCAACTAGCAGCGCTGGTCGCGTCGCGGCCCCCTCAAGTTTTCGGCCGCGGCGGTTGTTGGAATAATGCCGCCTCGTCCGAAGGCGGCTATGTGGGAGCGCTTGCAACGTGGCGTGAACCAGCCGTAGCATAAAACAACCGCACTCATATATGAAAAGCCACTCTGAAAGTTCTCCTTGCCCTGCCTATCATGCTTTTGGCTTCAGACTCAATGCTCTCCGCCGCCGATAAGAAGCTCAATGTCCTCTTCATCGCGGTGGACGACATGAACAACGACCTGGGCTGCTATGGCCATCCCGGCCAGATCGGCACGAGCGGGCTGGATAACCCGGCATCGCGGCAGGAGTTCTGCAATCCCCCCGGCCGCGACAAGACGGCATTGGATCGGGTCATGCAAATGCCGGACCATACAAGCATGCGGTGCCAACCTGCCGGTGCTTTTCCTGCCGCTCTGCTGCTCGCGTCGGCTGCCGCCTTGCCGGCCGCCGATTCATCCGCACCCGATCGCGAGGCAGGCGATCGCGATGCGGTGGCGGCGGATGTTTGTGTTTACGGCAGCACGTCCAGTGGGATGATTGCAGTGGTGCAGGCGGCTCGGATGGGCAACCCGGCGATGCGGGCCGGCAAACCATGGTAAAGCCTCAGGAAACTTAAAACCTGTAAATCACCGTGAAACGAAGACAATTTCTGAAAAGCACCGCAGTCATCTCGGCTTCAGTTGTGTTACCGCCCCGCATTTCCTTCGCGGCGAGTCTTGCCGCCGCTCCGACGCGCATCCTCCTCGTCGTCGGCCCCGGCGATCATCCGCCGGGCACGCACGAAGTCGCTGCGGGCGGACGCCTGATGAAACATTGCCTGGAGCACATGGCCAATCTGCCGGATGTGAAGGTGGACCTGTTCAACGAATGGCCACAGGACAAAGCGCTGCGCGACGCCGCATCCGCCATCGTCTTCATCGGCGACACCTTTCCACCCAACCGCCTGCCGAATGCCGGGGAGAACCTCGCGGAGCTTGGGACGATGATGCAGCGCGGCTGCGGCATTGTGTGCGTGCATTACGCCACCGGGTTGCTGGGCGCCGATGTGGAACCGGACGGCGATCACCCGCTGTTGCGCTGGATGGGCGGTTATTTTGCCAACCGCTCCTGCCCGCATCACGAGTCCTTCGCGAGGATTTTTCCCGAGGCGACCATCAAGCCCGCCGCGGCGCAGCATCCCGTGTGGCGTGGCTGCCGCGAGTTCACGCTCGACGACGAGCCTTACTTCAACAACTACTTTGGCAAGGAGGGCAACGCGCCGGCCGCCAACGTCACCGTCCTCGCCACCTCCATGCTCCCGCCCGCCATGCCGAAGCCTGAGCCTGTCTCCTGGTGCATCGAGCGGCCTGACAGCGGGCGCGGCTTTGCTGTGGTGATGCCGCACTTCTACCGGAACTGGAAACTCGACGATCTGCGCCGCTACATCCTGAACGGGATCGTCTGGACTGCAAAACTCGATGTGCCCGCCGCCGGGGTGCAAACCACACTGCCTGACTTGAGTCTGTTTGCGCCCGTTTCCCTGGAGCCGCAACCGCCTCCGCCAAAGGCCAAGGTGACGCCTGTGGAAGCAGGACCGGCATCCAACCCATGAAAGCCGCACCCACATTCACCGCCTTGCTGCTGGCGTCGCTCGCCGCGTTGCACGCCGCCGATTCGCTTGAACCGCATCGTGCGCCGGGTGTTGGCGGTGCGGTGGTGAAGGCGGATGTTTGCGTTTACGGCAGCACGCCCAGCGGGGTGATGGCGGCGGTACAGGCGGCGCGCATGGGCCGGTCCGTGGTGCTGGTCACGCCGGATCAACATCTCGGCGGAATGTCGGGCAGCGGATTGGGCTTTGCGGATACGGGCAACACGGCGGTGATCGGCGGTCTGGCCCGCGAGTTTCATCATCGGATATGGCAGCACTACGAAGACCCGAAAGCCTGGAATTGGCAGCCCCGCGAAACCTTCGGCAATCAGGGTCAGGGCACGCGCGCCAAGAATGACGAGACCAAAACCATGTGGGTCTTTGAGCCACACGTGGCGGAGCAGGTTTTTGAGTCGTTGATCAAGGAATACCGCATCCCGGTTTATCGCGAGGAATGGCTGGATCGCGCGAACGGCGTTCACAAAAACGGGGCGACCCTTTCGCAGATCATCATGTTGAGCGGCAAGCAGTTTATCGCGAAGATGTTCATTGATGCGAGCTACGAGGGCGACTTAATGGCTGCGGCGGGAGTGGATTATCACGTCGGACGCGAGGCGCAGAGTGTTTATGGCGAGAAGTGGAACGGGGTGCAAACGGGCGTGCTGCATCACCGGCATCATTTCGGCGTGCTCCAGCAACCGGTGAGTCCGTATGGGGTTCCGGACGACCCCACGAGCGGCGTGATTTGGGGCGTGAGCGCGGGGCCGCCGGGTGAGTTCGGTGCGGG
>JALOUA010000157.1 GCA_025457625.1 Akkermansiaceae bacterium | reverse complement strand
ACCCCGCTCATGGCGGCGATGGGGGTCGTGCCGAGATTGCCTGGCGCGGTGGCGTCGGTCGTGAAGCTCCAAGCGCCCGGGGTCGTGATGCCCTCGAAGGGATTGCCGGCCAGGTCCTCAATCGCCGATGATTCAATCACGACCTCATAGCCGATTCCGGGCTCGAGAATGTTGGTGGGGTCGATCGAGACGTTTCGTTCGCCGAATTTGAGGCGGCTGGACGATTCCACCTCGAAGCGTTCCACTTCGACCGCTCCGATGCTCTCCCTTAGAATGATGTCGCCGGTGCCGGCCCGGACCGGTTCGTTGAACTCCGCCACCAGGTTGGCGGAAGTCGGGATGTTGTCCGCTCCGTCCGCGGGGTCCGTGCTGACAAGTGTTGGAGACTTGATGTCCGGCCCGCCGCTGATCTGGCTCAGGGTCAGGGCGCTAACCGTGCCCGAGGTGTTGAGGGCTCCGGAAACCAAAATCGCGCCGATCGATTGATTCGGCAGGGCGAAGGCGGTGCCCAGGTTGTTCACTGCGCCCAGGCCGCTGACGGTCCAAGTGACCGTACCAAAGTTCGTCACCCCGTTGTATCCGCCGTCCGGCGTCAGATCAAGACTGACGGTGAGCGTCCGCGGGCCGGTGTTGTTGTCCGGTCCGTCCTGAGCCCCACCGGTTCCCGGGCCAATCCACATGTCGAGTTCGTTGATGGCATCACGGTAGACGATCGTCCCCAGGCCACTGGCTGCCGTGAAGTCGACTGCAGTGGCCGGCGTGTTAAGCGTGGAAAACCCGAGCGAAATCCATGCCCCGGTGGTCTCCGAGATGGTCATGGTGAGATCGAACTTTCCGTTCGCGGTCCCTTTCGCGTCGTTGATGTAGGAGCCGAGATTGAGGTAGGCCCCTCTACGACTCACGCTGACCGCTCCATTGTCGGAGAAGCCGGCATCAGCCGACCAAGTGGCGGAACCACCCGCACCCGTAATGGCGGTGGCGAAGATATCGGCACTCGCGCCATTCAGCGGACCGCCGGTTCCGCCGAAGTTTTCCTCCACAAGCACCGTTGTCTGGCTGTGGACCGCACCAGAGAAAAGCACAAGGATCACGGCGCCGAGCGCCAACAGGGGTCCTGGTTGGTGGGGATTTTGGCGGCAGTTCATCATGTGCTTGTGAAACCGGTTGCTTGCGGGTGGGTTCTTCGATGTCTCTCCGGGGCCGGGACCTCGAGGCTGGCTGGCGGGAATTTGCTTTTGGCGTGCGGCTCCTGAAACAGCCGTGGGGCCGGACCGGAGGGCGGTATCAGGGAGCGCGGGAGAGGTTTTTACGGTGGAGCGGTGTTTCGGAACGAAAAACAACGGTCCAAGCCGGAATCTGGGGTTTGTCGGCGACTTCGGGGTGTAATTCAGCCTCGGGGAACCTAGCTTTACGAACCGCCTTGTCGAACTCTTTTTTGGCACAAGGTTCTCAGGATACATCAGGGAGAGCCTATGCTGACATCGACGACAGGAACCAGAGATGACCCGGATTTCACCGGTTGGATTGGGATGAAAAGCAGTCAACATATCGATCAAAGCGGCCTCGACGCGGTTTCAAACATGATTCCATTCTGAAAATCCGTGTGACCTGTTATCCGTGGCAAAAGATGCCTGATGTTGTGCCAAATCCGGCCATCCTGGAAAGTTGGCCGCCCATTCGTCCGTTGATTGCATCATGATTCCGCGCGCTGCAGTATTCCTGCTGGTTTCCCCACCGCTTTTCGCGGCCGTTCTTCCTCCACCCACGTTCAGCGAAGCGGAAGGCTGGAACCTCCCCGGGAACCGGAGTGGAATCGTGGTGGCCGCCGGTCAAGCGAAGGAGGCGGCCGTGTCCGTGCCTGCCTTGACCGACAAGCAACTGTCTGCCGGAGGCGCATGGCGCGGGGTGCTCGGGTTGGATCTTTTCGGCACGGCCGACGGCGAGGCGGGCGAAGTGAACATGGAAGCGCTCGATCCGGTCACGGGCGAGGTCTTTGCCCGCACGACGGCGATGGCGTCCGGGGTCGCGCCGCGGGCGGCATGGACGGTGATTGCCTCTTCGGAACACAGGGGCGCAGAGGCGGCGCGCGCTTTTGATGGGGACCCCAAGTCATCGTGGCACTCGGACTATGGCGAAAAGAAGGCAAGTCCGCCGCATGAGTTGGGGCTCGAATTCGGAACACCGCGGCAGATGGAGGGTGTGCGCTACCTTCCGCGGCAGGAGGGTCTTGCGAATGGTGTGGCGAGAAAATGGCGGGTGGACGTTCGCAGGGAGGGAGGCGCATGGGAGAAGGTGGCATCCGGCGAATCCGACCGCGCCGCGGCGGCGGAGCGTCGCGAGGCCTTTGAGGCACGCTTTGCCGGGCCGATGACGGTCGATGCGTTTCGTTTCGTGATCGAGAGCGACTGGAGCCAAGGCGGCTTCGGGACGGCCGGGGAGGTGGTGCCGATGGGGGTCGAATTGGTGAAGGAAGAGCCGGTCACCGCCAAGACCAGGGCCTGGCTGGAAGTTCCCGAGGCGGTGATGGCGGCGGCGCGCGGGAAGTCGTTCAAGCTGCGGATTTCCGAAGTCCGGGGGCAGGTCGTGCTCGGGATCCCGCACTGGTGCCAGGTCAGCACGGTTCCGGGCGGCAAGCTTTATGGAAAGCCCAATGGCGTCAGCGGTCCGGATCTTCTCGGGGCGGGTTTGCTCGGCTTCACCGCCATGACCGAGCACGGCCAGACGGTTCTTCCGGTCGCCGGAGTCCGGAAGGACGGGCCGGCCGCCGCCGCCGGACTGGTGTTCGGCGATGCGATCGTCGCGGTCGCGGGCAAGCCGCTCGCCGTCAACAGTGTCAATCCCGGATGGGAATGGTTTCACCACAGCCACGAGGCGACGCTCGGCCGCGAAACCGAGCAGGTGCTGCAGGCCGGGGGCAAGTCCCTCACGCTCGGGGTGCTGCGCGGGGGCAAGCTCGTGACGCTCACGCTCGAGCTTCCGCGTAGCCGTCCCTTCGCCGGCATGAATCCAGCCGATGACCCGGAGTCCGCGGCCATGCTGGAAGACGTTCTTTCATGGGTCGTGAAGCATCAGGCCAGGGACGGCTCATGGTCGGGTGACATCAAGCGCACCATGTTCGGCGCGCTGGCGCTGCTGGCCACCGGGGACAAGCCGCACGAAGCGGCGGTCCGGCGCGCCATCGACTGGGCGCTCGCCAAGTATCCCGCACCGGAGAAGCACGGGAACCTCGGCTTCTGGTCGGGCGCCTACATGGGCATCCTCTACAGCGAATGGTATTTGAAAACCGGCGACGAGCGCGTCCTGCCCCACCTCACCGCGATGCGCGACTGGGCATTTGACGGACAGCACCAGAGCGTCTGGGGCGTGCCGGCCCTCGGGCATGGCCCGGACGGACTGCCCTACAGTCAGAAGGCGCTGGTGGCGCCGGCGTGCCACCTGCTCGTGTTCGAGGCCCTGGCGATGCGTTGTGGCATGGAGTCGCGGCTTTGGGAATTGCTCATGCCCTACATGGAAATGTCGTGGTCGGATCCCAAGGATGGAGGCCACGGAGCGCTGGGCTACAACCGCTCCTACAAGGACCTCGGCGAGTTCTGGTCGCGCAGCGGGCTGTTCGCGATGGCCGCCCACCTGCGGGGTGAGCGCCCGGACATGCGCGACGCCATGACCGCGATCATGGCAGAGCGGCATCCATGGATCCGCAACAGCCATGCCTACGGCGAACCGGGCGGCGGCTGGGGCCTGTTGGCGCTGCAACTCGCGTCTCCCGAGTCGTATCAAGCGGTGATGCGCGACTACGCCTGGTGGTTTTCCCTGGCGTGGGAACCGGGCTACGGCCTCAAGTTCACCCAGCCGCACATGGGCGCGCCCTACATGGGGGCCGACGACCTCTTCAATTGCGTCTATGCATTGGTCCTGCAGGCCCCCAAACGGAACCTGCACCTGACCGGACTGCCGAAGAAACCCGGAGCACCGTCACTTGAGCCCGTGGATCCCGAGGCCGCCACCGAATCTGATAGAAAGGCGGCCGGCAGGACTCCGGCCGCCCCGGATGCCGGCATCCCTGGCAGCGCTGTCGGCAGGCTGTGACCGAATGGGGGCGCCATCGGATGCTTTTGCGTGTTTTGATCCGTGCCTTGATCGGGCACTCAGGCAAAAAGGCTGTCAATCGCCCGGCCCTTGCCGTCCTCAGTGGCGTAGAAGGGGCGCTTCTCGATGTCATAAACCGTTTTCGGGCTGATGCCCATGGCGGTGAAGATGGTGGCGTGGAGGTCGGTGATGGTGACGGGGTCCTTGACGGCCACCAACGGGCGTTCATCGGCGGTGGCGCCATGGACGTGGCCTTTTTTCATTCCGCCGCCGAACATCACGACCGACGAGCCGCCGGTGAAGTGGCGGTGCAGGCCGTAGTGCTTGGGTTCCTCGAGGGTGTCGGATATCGCGCGCGACTGGTCCTTGGCGGCGGAGCCGGGCACGCCCTCGATCATCATGTCGCGGCTGAATTCGGTGGCGATGACGACCAGCGTGCGGTCGAGCATGCCGCGTTGTTCGAGATCGCGGATGAGTGTGGCGATCGGGCGGTCGATTTCCTGTTTGAGGCGCACCGTCGTCTCGTGACCGTTCTCGTGGGTGTCCCAGTGGAGGAAGGGCACGTATTCGGTGGTGACCTCGATGAAACGCGCGCCGGCCTCCGCGAGGCGGCGGGCGAGCAGGCAGCCGCGGCCGAAACGCCCGGTGCCGTAGGATCCGAGCACGGCTTGCGGCTCCCGCGAGAGGTCGAAGGCTTCCTTTTCCTTTGAACCTAACAGCCGATGGGCGTTCTCCAGCGAGCGCAGCATGGATTCCTGCTGGTGGTCGCTCATGAAATCGCGGTGCGGATTGGCGTCCACGAGTTTCTGATAGATCTTGTAGCGGTTGGCGAAGCGTCCCGGGTCCATGCCCGCGGGCGGGCGCACCGAGCGTGCGGCGTCGTCGGGATCGGGCAGGTTGAAGGGGCCGAATTCCGCGCCGAAGAATCCGCCGGTGGTGAAGGCCTTGAGTTCCTCGCTTTCGCCGATGCCTTCGAGCCGCTGGCCGATGTTGATGAAGGCGGGCATGACCGGATTGCGCGGGCCGAGCACGCGGGCCATCCACGCGCCGATGTGCGGGGCGGCGACGGTTTGCGGCGGCACGTATCCGGTGTGCCAGTGGTATTGGTGGCGCGAGTGGAGGATGGAGCCGAGGTCCGGCTGCACGTGCGAGCGGATGAGCGTGGCGCGGTCCATCACTTGGGCGATCTCATCGAGGCCGGCGCTGATTTTCACGCCATCAAGCGACGTGTCGATGGCCGGAAAAGTGCTGAGGATCCTGTCCACCGGCAGGCCTTTTTGGAATGGCTGGTAGCCTTTGGGATCAAAGGTTTCCGGTGCCGCCATGCCGCCAGCCATCCACAGCAGGATGCAACAATCGGCGGTGGCCCCGGGGTGGACGAGCGGTTCCGCGCCGAACGCGCGGGGCGCGCCGGACATGGCGGCGGCTAGGCTGGAGGCGGAGAGGGCTTTGAGGAATTGGCGGCGGCTTCTGATTTCCATGGCTGTTAGACAAAGGTTCGGATCAGCGGACGAATTGGAATTCCGGCAATAGGAGCACCATCCAGAGGAGGTCCTCCACCGCCTGCGGGGTGGGTGTTTCTCCAAGCATGGCGGCCAAGCCGCGGGTTTCGGCTTCCGAAGGAGGCCGGCTGAGGGCCCGCATGAAAACCGTTTCGACCAGCGCATCCGCGGAGTGCCCTTCGGCCATCAGGCGTTCCGCGCCGTGTTGCAAAGAGGCGGCGAGTTGTTCGCCGTTGGCGAGATCGATGGCTTCGAGCGTGGTGATGTTGTCGGGCCGCATGCTGACGATCTGCTCGCGGTTGGGTCTGCCGAGCGCGCGCATCAGGAGGTCGGCCGGGACCAGCGAGGCGCGCACCATTTTTCCCGCGTCATCCGCAGGGCGGGTGACGGCCTCGTGGGGTTTTGCCGGAGCGGTGCCGGTGAGCGTCCAGACGGCGTCGACAAACTGCTCGGCGCTCATGCGTTTGGCCAGCGGCCCGCGGAAGATGGCGGCATCCCCATCCCGGGCGGTGACGATGGCTTCGGACTGATAGATTTGCGACGAGGCGATGTAGGCCAGTGCTTTTTTCAGGTCATGCCCGTCTTGCGCGAACCGCACGGCGAGGTGGTCGAGCAAATCCCCGTTCCACGGCTCGGTGTCCATCGCATCGACCGGATGCACGATGCCGCGGCCCATCAGGCGGTGCCACAGGCGGTTGACGATGGTGCGGGTGAAACGCCCGTTTTCCGGATGTGTCATCAGGCCGGCGAGTTGTTTGAGGCGTTCCGGTTTGGAGGCCTCCGGGTCCACCTCGCCGAGTTCGGGGAAGATCCACGCCGGTTTGGCCATCAGGCCGGTGGGTTTGTCGCAGCGGGCCATTTCAATCGGCTGCTCGGCGAAGATGGCGGCGAGTCCGTAGGCGTCGGCGAGCTTCCAGCGGTCCACAAAACTGTCATGGCAGGACGCGCACTTCATGTTCAGGCCGAGGAAGGTCTGCGAGATGGATTGGGAGAACTGCACCTCGCGCGTCTGGCTGGCGTTGACACTGCCGCGCCACTGGATGCCGTCGATGAAGCCGCTGGACCGCCTGTCCGGCGGGGCGAGCAGCTCGCGGGCGAATTCGTCGTAGGGTTTGTTGGTCAGAAGCGCCTGATAGAGCCACGCGGTGACCGGCTGGCGGCCGCCGTCGATGTAGCCGGTGCCCTGGTAGTCGTTGCGCAGGAGGTCGTTCCAGAAAGCGAGCCAGTGTTCGGCGTAGTCGGTATCGCGGGCGAGGATGGCGGCGATGAGTTTTTCACGCTTGTCGGGGGACTGGTCGGCCACAAAGGCATCGACCTCGGCGGGTTCGGGCAGCAGGCCCGTGAGGTCGAGCGTGAGCCGCCGGATCAAGGCCGCGTCGCCGATGGGTGCCGGGCGGGTGATTTGATGCTTCGCGAAATGCGCGTCCGCGAACCGGTCCACCGGATGATGGCGGCCATCGACCACTGGCGGCAGCTCCGGATCGCGCGGTTTGAGCGGAGGTTCGTAAGCCTCCTTGCCGAAGGTGAATCCCGGCTCCCAGTGCAGGCCGCCGTCGATCCATTTCCGCAGGATCTCCACC
Source organism: Akkermansiaceae bacterium (assembly GCA_025457625.1). Taxonomy (GTDB): domain Bacteria; phylum Verrucomicrobiota; class Verrucomicrobiia; order Verrucomicrobiales; family Akkermansiaceae; genus Luteolibacter. The sequence goes on along the minus strand of JALOUA010000157.1, from coordinate 877 downwards.
TCGTCGGCGGGAACGCGCGGGCCTTTCGGCGGCATGCGGTCGGATTTGTCGTCGGAGAGGATGACTTCCATCAACAGACTGTCCGCCGCGTTGCCCGGCTCCACGACCGCGCCGTCTTCCGAGCCTGTGAGCAGCGACTCGCGGGTGTTCATCGAGAACCCGCCTTTTTTCGCCTCTTCCATGTGGCACTCGGCACAGTGTTTGCGCAGCACGGGCACCACCTGATGGGCGAAATCCACCTCGCCATGCGCGCCGGAAACGAGCATGGGGATGGTGAGCGCAACACTTCGTAAAATGTCCATGAACTCGTTTGCGGGCTGTTGCTGCATGTCCGGCGCGCGACGTTGCGGATTACGACGAGGTGACCTGGTATTTGGCGAGCAGTTCCCGATAGATCGCCTTCATCCCGTCGAGCACGTCCGCGTAGGCGGGATCGTCGTGGACGCTTCTCATTTCCTGCGGGTCCTTCTCGAGATCGAACAACTGCCATTCGTCGGTTTTCGGGAGATAAAACAGCTTGTAGCGGTCGTTGCGCACGCCGTTGTGGGCCGCGACACGGTGGGTGCCCTCGCCGGAGTAGAAGTAATAGATCGCCTTGCGCCAGCCGGCGGGGGCGGTGCCGGCGTTTTTGAGCACGGGAACGAGGCTGCTGCCCTGGATGTCTTGCGGGATTTCCACACCGGCGGCTTGGAGGAAGGTGGGCGCGTAGTCGATGTTCTGGATCAGCGCCTTGGAGCGGACGCCGGGTTTCACGACGCCGGGCCAGCGGATGAGGAAGGGCATGGCGAGGGATTCCTCGAACATCCAGCGCTTGTCATACCAGCCGTGTTCGCCGAGGTAGAAACCCTGGTCGGACGAGTAGATGACGATGGTGTTT
>JALOUA010000156.1 GCA_025457625.1 Akkermansiaceae bacterium | reverse complement strand
TCGTGGCCGTCGCGGCCGCCATGTCCTGCAGGCTGACCCATTCGAGCGGCCCGTGGATTTCCTGCATGCCGGTGAAAATGTTGGGGGTCGGAACGCCCGCTTCGGTCAGACGCGAGCCATCGGTGCCGCCGCGGATGGGCTCCGAGAACGGCTCGACCCCCGCCTTCCGGCAGGCCTCGCGCGCCAGATCGACCGGGCGCATGTCGTCCTCCAGCCAATAACGCATGTTGCGGTATTGGGTGGTGATCTCGCAGGTGATCTCCGCCCGCGGCTCGCCGGCTTGCACGGCCTCGCAAACTTTGCGCAGCAGCTCGCCCTGCGCCGCCAGCGGCTCCCTCTCGAAGTCGCGCAGGATCACATCGATGCTCATCTCCGCAGCCGAACCGCTCATCCCGGTCACGTGAAGGAATCCCTGGCGGCCGGACGTCGTCTCCGGCGTGAGGGTGGCCTGGGGCAACATGTCCACGATCTTCGCGGCGAGATGGGTGGCATTGACCAGCTTGTCCTTGGCCCAGCCGGGATGGATCGAGACCCCCTTGATGCGGATCTTCGCGGCATCGGCGGAAAAGGTTTCATAAACGATCTCGCCGCGAGCCGCTCCATCCAGCGTGTAGGCGACATCGGCTCCCAGGTCGCGCGGGAGGTCGGCGTGCACGCCGCGTCCGATTTCCTCGTCGCAGGTGAATCCGATCCGGATTTTGCCGTGGGGGATGTCCGGGTTTTCTAGCAGATGCCGCGCGGCCGCCATGACGATCGCGACACCCGCCTTGTCGTCCGCGCCCAGCAAGGTCGTGCCGGAGGCGGTCACGATGTCGTCGCCCGTTTTCATGCCGAGATACGGCAGCGCCTTGGGCGAGAGGATCATGCCGGGGTCGTCGGGCAGCACGATGTCTCCGCCGTCGTAGTTGCGATGGACGATCGGGCGGACGTCTTTTCCGCAGAACTGCGGCGCGGTGTCGACATGCGCGAGCAGCCCGATGGTGGGGCCAGGCGTGTCAACCGTCGCCGGGATCGTCGCCAGCACCGTGCCGTAGCCGGTCAGTTCGACGTCCGCCGCGCCGATCTCCCCCAACTCGCCGGCGAGCAGCTCGCACAGGTCCAATTGGATGCGGCTGCTGGGGGAAGTGGTGGATTCCGGGTCCGCGGTCGTTTCGATCCGGACATATCGAAGGAAACGCTCCTCGAGCTCTTTCAGGTGCCGATCGCTCATGGGAGAAGGGGCTTCGTCATATCTTCCGGATATGTTGGAACATCGAAATGGTGTCAATGGTTATTCCCCATTCAGTGAATTTTTTAGTGCTGTCGGGGCCGGCGCTTGCCAGCAGCATCAGGACGTGCAACTTTCTAACCCTACATGAAATACCGCTCACTCCTCTGTCTTTTTCTGGCCATGGCATCCGGTCCGTCATTTGGAGCCGAACCCGCGCCGGCGAACGGACCTCCGGCCGGAAACCCGCGGGAAATCCCCGCCGATCTCAGGGCGGCGGTTGGAAAACTGGAGATGCCCGGCGTGAAAATCAACCTGGACGAATGGTGTGTGGATGTGGACAGCCGGGTTTCCCTCAGGGAGGGCTTGCTCGAACTCATCGCCTGCGTCAAGGACACCAAGGAACACGAGTCGATCATCGCCATCGAAGCCAAGCCGAGCCATGTCCACACGGCGCTGCTCCTGCTCGGGGCGAAACCCGGCAGCCCGGCGTCACAGCAGCCGATTGATGACGAAATGACGGATTTCAGGTTTATTCCGCCCAGTGGCAGCCCGGTGGATGTGTTCCTGGTCATCCCTGCCCCCGAGGGCAAACAGGTGGAATTGCCGATCAGCGACTTCATCAAGGCGGCTGACGATCAGGACGCGTCGGTGGAACCCGCCGCGGAGGATCAAAGGGCAAGGTTTCCCACCCACACTTTCCTCTTTGCCGGTTCGACCCTCGTGGGCGAGGGCGATGGCCCGCGCCATTATTTGTGCGACACGGAGGGGAATGTGATCTCGATTTCCACATTCGGCGACGAGTTGCTGTGTCTGCCCGGTTTCCATGAGCAGGCCAACGATGCCCTGATGTGGCAGGTGGATGGCGCGAGGCTGCCCGAGATCGACGGCAAGGTCATCCTGCGCCTGCGTCCCTCGGATGGGAAAAAACCGCCCAGCCCGGAGGCCGGCCGAACCAAAGGCGAAAAACCAGCGGAAAAATGATCGATTCACGGGAGCGGCGCTGTATTTCTCCCGCCATGCCCCATTTCCTGGAAAAGCGCATTCAGATTTCCCGCCGCTCCTTCCTCCGGCGGACCACCACCGCCGCCGCCGCCGCGGGTCTGCCACTCTGGTTCATCGAGCGCGAATTGGCGCGCGCCGCGGAACCCGTGAAATCCCCATCCGCCAACGAGCGCCCGCGCATCGCCCTGATCGGCAGCGGCGGCATGGGCACCGGCGACGCGCGCAACGCCAAACGCTTCGGCGACATCGTGGCGGTTTGTGATGTGGACCGCCTGCATGTGGACCGCGCCGCGGCACTTCTGGCCGATGAGGGCAAAAAAACCGACACCTTCACCGATTTCCGGAAACTGTTGGAACGAAATGACATCGACGCCATCATCAACGGCACGCCCGACCACTGGCACAGCCTGATCAACATCGGCGCCGCCAAGGCGGGCAAGGACATCTACTCGGAAAAACCGCTCACCCTCACCATCGACGAAGGCAAGCACGTCGTCCGCGCGGTCCGCGAGAACAAGGTGGTGCTTCAGACCGGCACCCAGCAACGCAGCTCGGAGCGTTTCCGCCTGGCCTGCGAGCTCGTCCGCAACGGCCGCATCGGCAAGCTCAGGGAAGTCACCGTGTGGCTGCCCGCCGGCCTGCGCGGCGGCCCGTTTGCTACCAAGCCGGTGCCCGAAAACCTGGATTGGGATTTCTGGCAGGGCCAGGCACCCGCCACCGCCTACGTGCCGGAGCGCTGCCACACATCCTTCCGCAATTGGTATGATTACTCCGGCGGCACGATGACCGACTGGGGCGCGCACCACATGGACATCGGCTACTGGGCGATCGGCCTGCCCGCGCCCACGGCCATCGCAAGCAAGGCTCTCACCGAACCGGTTCCCGGCGGCTACACGGCCATCAGCGATTACGAAGTCAGGTTCACCTACCCGAACGGCGTGGTCTTCCACGTCCGCACCACTGCCGACGACAGCCCCTTCGGCGCGGTCATCAATCCGGACGGACAGCGCAACGGCATCCGCTTCGAGGGCAGCGACGGCTGGATCTGGGTGAACCGCGACGGCATCAGCGCCACCGACCGCGAACTGCTCGCCAAACCGCTGCCCGACGACGCCGAGCGCCTTTATGTGAGCAATGATCACATGGGCAACTTCTTCGAGTGCATGAAAACCAGGAAGGACCCCATCGCCGATGTCGAGACGGGGCACCGCTCCGCCACCGTATGCCATCTCGGGGCGATCTCGCTGCGCACGCGCAAAAGCCTTCAATGGGATCCGGAAAAGGAACTCTTCACCGGCGAACATGCGGAGGAGGCCAACTCCCACGTCGCCCGCGAGATGCGCAAACCATACGACTACGGTTTCGTTTCCTGACAGCCTGTGATCCCATTCCCGTTCGCGCCGGAAATCCAAAACTCCATCAAGCACCCGGCTGCTGCGGTTTGAGGCGGTGGCTGCCGCCGGATTCGCCGGTTCTGTTAGAAATCCGCGGCGATTTGATACGGCCGGCGTTGAGTCCGTGCCGGCGCCTTGATACGCGGGCCATGCGGATTTTTCGCAGCGCCTCATGGGGTTTACGCCTGATGTGATGGGAAAAAACCACCGCCCCGGAATCCAATAAATCCCTTGGCACGCGGGAACATCCCATTAGTGTCCCGTGCGTTGAACCTGCCGCGCATCACACTGGTCCTGTCACTTGCCATCGCCGCACTCACCGGCTGCAAGCGCGAGACCATGGTCGGGCGCGCCAACCGCGAGGGCATCCTGCTGGTGGGCAACTCCGCCGAGCCGCGCGCGCTCGATCTCCAGATCGTCACCGGTGTGCCGGAAAGCAAGATCCTCAACGCCTTGTTCGAGGGACTTGTCGGGGATCATCCGAGCGACGACAAGGCGATGGCACCCGGCGTGGCCACCCATTGGGAACCCAACGGGGATCTGACCGAGTGGACCTTCCACCTGCGGCCGGAGGCGAAGTGGTCGGACGGCGTGCCGCTCACCGCGGCGGACTTCCTGTTTTCCTACCACCGCATGCTCCATCCGGAGCTGGCCGCGGCTTATGCGCCCATGCTGCACTCGATCCTAAATGCCGAAGCCTACAACCGCGACGAACGCGGACACATCCTCTGCGGGCTCGATGAGCAATTTCCCACGCCGTGGGAAATCCTGCGCAAGACGAATTTCCAGGGCGACAAATCCATCGACGCCGGCGATCTCGCCAATCGTGATTTCTCCTCGCTCGCCGGCGACGAGCGCCGCCGCCTGCTCGCTGCGAAGGGCCTGGACCGTCTCAACGCGTTACAACTTCGTGCCATCCTCGACGACCCATCACTCTTTGATTGGCCGGAGGCTGTTCCTCCCGAAACACGGCGGCTCGTGATCGAACGCCTGCTCGCCCATGCCGAGGCCGGCGCGCCGGATCTCTTCGAGCGCGCGAAGATCGGCCTGCGCGCGCCGGATCCACACACGCTGGTGGTCACGCTGCGCGAGCCGGTGCCCTACCTGCCGGCCATGACGCGCCACACCACCTGGTTTCCGGTGCCCAGGCATGTGATATTGAAGTTCGGGAAAATGACCGACCGCGACACCAAGTGGGCCACGGTGGGCAACCACGTCGGCAACGGGCCTTTCAAACTGTACAAGTGGCGTTACAACCACTTCATCGAGGTGCGGCGCAATCCATACTATTGGGACGCCGCGAACGTCGGACTCAACGGCATCCGTTTTTACCCCATCGAGAACGCCTACACCGAGACCCGCTCGTTTCTCGCCGGACAACTCCACACCACCTACAGCCTGCCGCCCGACCTTTTGGAAAAAACCCGGCGCGACTACCCGCAATACCTGCGCACCGAACCCTACGTCGGCACCGTCTTCGTGCGCTTCAACACCACCCGCCCGGGGCTCGATGATCCGCGGGTGCGCCGCGCCATCTCGCTCGCCGTCAACCGCGAGGAACTCTGCAAATTCATCTATGAGGGTTTCGCTCCGGCGGAAACCTACACGCCCCGGCTTGGCGAATACCGCCCGCCCGCAGTGCTGCGCTATGACCTGGAGGAGGCCAAAGCCCTGCTCGCCGAGGCCGGCTTCCCCGGCGGCAAAGGCCTGCCTGCCTTTTCCCTGCTCACCTCCCGGCTCAATGCGGGCGTCGATGCCATGCAGCAGACGTTCCGCAATCTGGGAATCCGCGTCGAAGTCCAGCAGAAGGATTGGGGATCCTATGTCGCCGCCCAGCAAAGCCTCAACTTCGACATCGCCATGGCCGGCTGGATTGGCGACTACCTCGACCCCACCACCTTCCTCGACATGTGGACGCGCGGCAACGGCAACAACAACACCGGCTGGGACAGCCCGGAATACGAGGCCCTGCTGCGCAAGGCCGCCCGCCAGTCCGACCCGCAGGCGCGCCTCGCCATCCTCGCCGAGGCCGAGGGCAAACTCATGGAGGCCATGCCCATCCTGCCCATCGCCTGGTATTCGCGCCTCTACCTCCACCGCCCCGAAGTCCGCGGCTGGCACCCGCTGGTGCTCGACAACCATCCGTGGAAACACGTCACCCTGCGACCTTGATCTGTTAGAAACATGTGGAGGGAAATCGCCAACCGCCTGATGCAGGGACTGCTCGTGCTCTTCGTGCTGGGCACGCTGACATTCTTCCTCGTCCACGCGCTGCCTTACGGCCCCTTCCAGGATGAAAAGGCCATCCCGGACAACGTGCGCGAACGCCTGGAACAGATTCATGGCTACGACAAACCACTGCTCACCCAATACTGGCTGCGCCTCAACAACATCGTGCGCGGCGACCTGGGCACCAGCATCAAGGTGATGGAGGGCCGCGAAGTGAGCGACATCCTGTTGCAGGCGTTTCCGGTATCGCTCACTCTCGGGCTCTTCGCCATGGCCATCGCCATCAGCATCGGCATCCCGGCCGGCGTGCTTGCCGCCATCCGCAAGAACCGAGCGCCGGACTACATCATCATGGCGGTGGCCCTGTTGGGCATCTGCCTGCCCAACTTCGTCATCGGCCCCTTGCTGGCGGAGTTTTTCGGCGGGCGGCTCGGCTGGTTTCCGGTGTCCGGCTGGGACCCGCGCAGTCCGTCGGCCATGTTCCTGCCCGCCCTCACGCTCGGCCTCGTCAGCGCCGCCTACCTCTCGCGCCTCACCCGCGCCGGCATGTTGGAAATCCTCCACCAGGATTTCATCCGCACCGCCCGCGCCAAGGGCCAGAAAGGACACATCATCATCATCCGCCACGCGTTGCGCGGCGGACTCATCCCGTCCATCGCCTTTCTCGGCCCGGCCTTCGCCGGCACCATCAGCGGATCGGTGGTGGTGGAGTCCATCTTCCAGATTCCCGGCATCGGCCGCTTGTTCATCAAGGCCATCGAAACCGGCGACGAAACGCTCATCATGGGGCCGGTGCTGCTTTACGGCACGCTGATCGTCACCGCCAATTTCCTCGTCGACCTCATCCAACTCTGGCTCAACCCGCGCCTGCGCGCGCGCGCCGCCGCCTGATCCGTCCATGGAGAAATCCCGATCCATCACCGCAAACAACGCCACCATTCCGGACGCCGGAACGGATGCCGGCCACTCGCTGTGGAGCGACGCCTGGCTGCGCCTGCGCCACAACCGCGCCGCCATGTGCGGCTGCGCGGTTCTCGGTCTCATCATCCTGATGTGTTTCATCGTGCCGTTCCTACCCGCCCTGCCGGACCCGGCCCAGCAAGACCTGCCCGGGAAAAACAGCACGCCCTCCTGGAGCCACTGGATGGGCACCGACCACCTCGGTCGCGACCTGTTTTCCCGCATCCTCCACGGCGGGCGCATCTCCATCCTCGTCGGCCTCATCACCACCATGGTCTCGCTCACCATCGGCGTGGCCGTCGGGGCCGTCGCCGGCTATCTCGGCGGCAAGGTGGACGCTTTCCTGATGCGCACGGTGGACATCCTCTACTCGCTGCCCTTCCTCATCATCGTCATCCTGTTTTCCGCACTGGCGAAAGGCTACACCAGCGACCTCACCGACTGGCTGGTCGGCCTAACAGGTTTCAACCGCGATGCGATAGCCCCCTTCACCGGCCTGATCCCGCTGTTTGTCGCCATCGGCGCGTTGTCGTGGCTGAGCATCTCGCGCATCGTCCGCGCCTCGGTGCAGGACATCGCGGGGCGCGAGTTCGTCGAGGCGGCCAAGTCGCTCGGCCTCTCCCACCGGCGCATCCTGATGCGCCACATCATCCCCAACGCCATCGGGCCGATCGTGGTTTACGCCACTCTCACGATCCCCTCGGTGATGCTCTTCGAGGCCACGCTCTCGTTCCTCGGCATGGGCGTGCAGCCGCCCTACTCCAGCTGGGGCATCCTCATCAAGGACGGTGCCGACCGCATGCTCTCCAATCCCCTGCTGCTCATTTTCCCGTCCATCTTTTTCATCCTCACCCTGCTCTCCCTCAACTTCCTCGGCGACGGCCTGCGCGACGCACTCGACCCGAAGTCGTCGAAGGATTGAACCGAAACAATGCCCGCCCTGTTAGACATCCGGGATCTCAAAGTCCACTTCCACACCCGCGACGGGGTGGTGAAGGCGGTCGATGGCGTGTCGCTGAAAGTCGAGCCCGGCGAGGTCGCGGGCATCGTCGGCGAATCGGGCTCCGGAAAATCGGTGACCGCGTATTCGTTGTTAGGACTGATCCCGATGCCGCCGGGCCGCATCGAGGGCGGCAAGGCCCTGTTCCAGGGCACCGACCTCCTGCAACTCGGCGAACGCGAGCTGAACACCTACCGCGGAAGGAAAATCTCGATGATCTTCCAGGACCCGATGACCTCGCTCAACCCGTATCTCAAGGTCGGCACG
>JALOUA010000155.1 GCA_025457625.1 Akkermansiaceae bacterium | reverse complement strand
ATTCGCAGGGGATAGTCCTTTTTTCCATGCGGCGGTAGGTTGAAAAGTCGTTTCGATCCACTGTCCAGAGCCGGCACTTGGAGTGGAGTTCGCTCATCCTTACGAGGCAGGCATCCGCGAGGTCCATGGGGCGGTCGGCGTATTTTGATACCAGTGCGGCGAGATGCGATGCTTCGTTTGCGAGCGAGAAATCCGGGTCAATGACCAAGTCGCCGCGTGTTACCAGTTTGAGCACGGTGCTTGGATTCGGGCAGAAGCTTGCGGCTTCGGTTAGCACCGCATCACAGGTGAGGAAGGGTGCGTGTTTGCGGAACGCCTCCAATGCCCATCGGTGAAAAGGGTCGTTGCGGAACAGCAATGCCACAATCACTCCGGTATCCGCGATTTCCTTCATGACTTCCGGCGCATGTTCGCGCGGGTTTCCTGATTGGTCGCCGGCTTGCCGCTGCCTTCATAGATCCCTGCTAAATCAGACGATGCAAAACCGGATCCGTTTTCTTTTCCGCCGGAGGCGAGATCCTCCTCGATGAGCGATCGCACGTATTTCGCCCGGTCCAGCCCAAGCCGGGCGGCACGCGCCTCGGCTTTTTCAAGCAGAACGGGATCCATCCGCAGCGTCAGGATTTTTGTCATACGGAAATGAATACACCTTCGCAGGAGGTCGTCAAGGCATCTGCTTTGCAGCAGTCCGAATCGTGCTCGACAACCTTCGGCGCCTTGGCACGTTGAATGCGTCCGGCGTGATCCGCCCCAGCCTTTACGAACCCGCCATGGTCTTCCGCGCATGAATGAAACGAATGGCCGGCTGGTGGTGGACGTGCGGTCTGTCGAGAAACACTTCGGCGACGGACCGGACCGCATCCACGCGCTGCGCAACGTCAACCTCCAGGCCTATGCCGGCGAGATCCTGATGCTGGTGGGCCCGTCCGGTTGCGGGAAAACCACCCTGCTCAGCGCCATCGCCGGCACGCTGCGTGTCGAGAGCGGCGAAATCGACGTCTTCGGCAAGCCCCTGCACCGCATGTCCGGCGGCGATCTGACACGTTTCCGCGCGAAACACATCGGCTTCATCTTCCAGCAGTTCAACCTCATCCCCACCCTCAGCGTGGCGGAAAACATCGGCATTCCGCTGCTCATCCAGGGCTTTTCCCATCGCGAGGCCATCCGCCGCGCGCGCGCGGTCCTCGATGCCGTGGACCTCGGCGCGCGTTGGAAGGAAAGCCCTAACAAACTCTCCGGCGGCCAGCAGCAGCGTGTCGCCATCGCCCGCGCCCTCGTCCATGAGCCGCCGCTCGTCATCTGTGACGAACCCACCGCCGCGCTCGATTCCCAGAATGGCGAGATCGTGCTCGAACTCTTCCGCAACGTCGCCCGCTCGCCCGGCCGCGCCGTCGTCATCGTCACCCACGACAACCGCATCTTCTCCTACGCCGACCGCATCGCGCGCATGGACGACGGCGAGATCATCGACGAGAAAAAACAAGTCCACAGCGAGCCGCCGCATTTCGTCCACGAACACGCGGCGGGCTGATGGATGCCTGGCAAAAAACTCCGAGCGTGACCGGCGGGAAACCGTTTTTTGCCACATCGCCTCCACCTCCGGATTCCCTTCGCGCCGGTGCTGTGGTTGAAAACGGCGTTTAAAAACCTTGCCAATCCGCGGTTTCAGACTATCAGTCCCGCCGCGCGGTGCCCGCACCGCTGCGGGATCACTTGATTGTTCCCGCCCTTGTCCGGTCTTCATCGATGAGAGATTGTTTGAGGTTCACCTGCCAAATCGCTCATCGACACCGCCCGCCGCCGATTCCCGGAGGGTGCGGGCATCCTGAAAGACATGACCCCGACCGCATTCGAGGCGTTGCCGCTGGCCGCGCCCCTTCACCGCGTTTTGCGCGAACTTGAATACACCACTCCCTCGCCGATCCAGGCGCAGGCGATACCTTTGCTGCTGCAAGGCCGCGATTTGTTAGGCTGCGCCCAGACCGGCACCGGCAAGACCGCGGGCTTCGCGCTGCCGATCCTGCAGGCGCTGCATGAAAACCCGCGCCAGGTCCGTCCCAAGGGCTGCCGCACCCTGGTGCTGGCCCCCACCCGCGAGCTTGCCGCACAGGTGGGCAAGAGTTTCACCACATATGGCAAATATGTCCGCTTCAGCCAGACGCTCGTCTATGGCGGCGTCGGCCAGGTGCCGCAGGTCAACGCGATGCGCCGCGGCGTGGACGTGCTGGTGGCCACTCCCGGCCGCCTGCTCGATCTGATCGACCAACGCCACATCGATCTCTCACAAGTCGAGTTCTTCGTGCTCGACGAGGTGGACCGCATGCTTGACATGGGTTTCCTGCGCGATGTGAAACGCATCGTTTCACTGCTGCCGGCGAAGCGTCAGTCCTTGTTCTTCTCCGCCACGCTCGCGCCCAGCATCGTCGATCTCGCGCGCACCATCCTGCGCGATCCGTCGCACGTCAGCATCACTCCGGAAACGACCACCGCGGAGAAGATCGACCAGCAGGTCTGTTTCCTCGCCCGCGAGGGCAAGCGTCCCTTGTTGGAGCAACTGCTGCGCGCCCAATCCAACGCGGCGGGGCAGAAGCTCACCATCGTCTTCAGCCGCACCAAGCACGGCGCGAACAAGCTCGCCAAGAGCCTGTGCGCGTCGGGATTCCCCGCAGACGCGATCCATGGCAACAAGTCGCAGGCCCAGCGCGAGAAGGCGCTGGATCGTTTCAAGAAAGGCCTCACGCCCGTGCTCGTCGCCACCGACGTCGCCGCCCGCGGCGTGGATGTGAAGGATGTGGGGCTGGTCATCAATTTCGACCTGCCCAACGAACCGGAAGCCTACGTCCACCGCATCGGCCGCACCGCGCGCGCCGGGGCCGAGGGGCGCGCGGTTTCCTTCTGCTCGGAGGACGAACTCGAATACCTGCGCGAGATCGAAAAAATCATCAAGATGCCGATCCCGCGCTGGGACGCGCATGAATGGCACATCGAGTCGCTCGCCGACCGCCACACGCGCGGCAAATCCTTCGCCAGCGCCACCGCGAAGCCATCCGGCAACGGCGGCCGGGGACGCTCCCGCAGTCGCAGGCGCTGAGTTCTCGCGCAGTGGCTGCCTCCGTGCAGCCATGCTCCGCAACTGGCGCTTTCAAGCAATCTTCAAACCGGTCCGGATTTTGGGATTTCCGCGCGATGCGAAACCCCGTTTAGTCGCGCCCATGAGCGAAACACAGAGCCTGCCGGAGAACATTCTCCTCATCGGCATCATGGGCTGCGGAAAATCCACGGTCGGTCGCGAGCTTCAACAACGGCTCGGTTACCCGCTGGTGGACATGGATCAGGAGATCGAGCGCATGGCGGGCAAGCCGATCACCGCGATCTTCGCCGACGAGGGTGAGGACCGCTTCCGCGCGCTGGAAACCCAGGTGCTGAGGGAACTTGCCTTGCCGTGTGACCAGCGGCGGATCATTTCCACCGGCGGGGGAGTGATCGGCAGCGGGGAAAACCGCCGCCTGCTCCGCGGTCTCGGATACGTCGTCTGGCTGGACGCGCCGCTGGAGGTGATCCTCGAGCGGACCGGCAAGAGCCGCCACCGGCCGCTGCTGCATGCCGACGATCCCGCGGCGAAAATCCGCGAGCTGATGCGGCGGCGCGCTCCGCTCTATCAGGAAACCGCGCATCTCAAGCTCGACACCGCCGGGCTCGACTGCGGCGAGATCGCCACCGGCATTCTCGAATGCGCGCGCTATTTCTTCACCCATCGCCGGCCATAAGCGGCAGGGTGGGGGTTTCCCGAATCAACCCGCACCCCCGGCGGGCGACTGGATGAGCAGGCAGTCCTCAAGGAAAGGCTGCAACTCGTGCAGCAGCGCCGAGCCTTCCTGCGCGAACTGGTCGCGGAAATAATCCTCGATGCGCCGCAGGGAGAATTCCAGATCGGCGAGCATCAGTTCGCTGGGCCGTCCGCGCACGATGGCCACCAGAATGACATGGCGCCCGCGGCGGGCGATCGCGCGGTGGGTGGCGGATAGTTCCAGCGCCGGGTGGAACCTGCCGCTGGAATCGCGCAACTGCGCGGCGAGTTTCTGGGCGGTGGCGGTCACCCGCCGCACCGACGCGTGGCGCGCCGGATCACAACTCGCGAAGGACACCAGGGCCAGCGTGGAGGAGTCTAACAGAAATACCTCCTCGACTTGGAAGCGCCGGGTTTTTTCGAAGAGGATGTCCTCATAGGTGCGGCTGGTGAACAGCGCGCGCACATGCCAGACGAGGCGGTCGAGCACGCCCGGCGGCTCGAAGGGGCGTGATGCCGGCGAGTATTCGGCGAGCGCCCGGCGGATGGTGGCGCGCAACATCGGCTCCAGGTAGGTGTCGATGCCGTTTTCCTGTGAGTAAACCGCCTTGCGCACGGCTTTCTCGACAATCGGCCCGAAGGCCTCGGACAATTCGTCGTCGGTGAAATCCGGCGTGGATTTTTCAAACGCGGCGGCTGTCGCGGGCGGCATGCCGAAGAGCGGTACGGGGTCGCCTGCGGGAGGAGGCGGCCATGCAGCCGGGAAACCCGCGCCAGGCGGAGGATGGGGAGTTTCCCCGGGAATGGGGAACGGCAGGATTTCCATCGTCCGCAGCGGTTCGTCATGCCCGGCGGGACGCGCATGAGGCGTGGGAAGGGGACTGAGGGAAGGCGTGTTCATCGCGGCGGAGTGGAATCGTTGCCGAGAGGGGCGGCGGCATCGGCGAGCGCGCGCGCCGCGGCGGCGACTTTTGCGAAGCGCTGCTCGATGAGTTCGCGGTCGGTGGCGCGGCTTTGCAGGCGCATGAGTTGGTTTTCCATGTTTTCCCAGAGGGCGGCCATTTCACCGCGCAGTTGGCCGGCGAGCTGTTGTTCGCGCTGGTTGAGGTGGGTTTGCAAGGCACCCTGCCAGTTGCCCAGCCAGGTGCCGATCCGGCTTTCGAGGCGGCTTGCGGCGGCCTCGCCATCCTGCGCGCTTTTCATCGCCGCCACCTGCTGGATTTGCGCGGCCAGCCGCTGGGCATCCGCGCGCTGCTGCTGGCCTTGACGCTCGATTTCCTCGCGCGTGGCGGCGGCGTGACGCTGCAATGATTGCTGCAGCGCTTCGACGCGCGCCTCGGTGGTGCCCATGCGATCCTCGAATGGCGCCCCGCCAGCCACCGGCAAGGGGCCCGCACCCGGCGATTCCAGACGCGCGATCCTCTGTTCGAGCCGGTCAAGCTGACGGCCCACGATGATTTCCCGGATGCGTTCGACCGTCTGGGAGGGATTGAGGGGTGATGGGGTGGGGGACATTGCGGTTCTCCGTGGGGGGAGCCCGAGATCCGGGGGGGATCGCAGACACGGCGGAATGAATGATGGCTGAAATCTAGCGAATGCCCCCTTGGCTTGTAAACAACTTCGGTGGAATTTCGGTTTTTGTGACCGTTTGGAGAGCCTTACCAAGATTTCCGGAATTGAAAACCAGCGGATTGTGAAAAAATCGATTCTGAGAAAGACAGCCGCGGGGGAATGGGCTAAGTAATTCCCAATGTCAGGGGATAAAGAGGATAAAGACGCCGAGCGCGACGAAGTGTTGTCACAGGCCTACGCCAAGACGCGCAAAAGCCTGATCGCGCGGTTGGAAAACTGGGAGGACCAGCGGACATGGGACGAGTTCTATCAGACTTACTGGCGGTTGATTTACTCGGTGGCCATCAAGGCGGGGCTGCGCCAGGACGAAGCCTTCGATTGTGTCCAGGAAACCATTCTGACGATCGCCAAGCAGAGCAAGCGCAAGCTCTACGATCCCGCGCAGGGCTCGTTCAAAACCTGGCTGATGAACATGACGCGCTGGCGCATCAACGACCAGTTCCGCAAGCGCAAGAAGGACACGGCGATGGCCGGCGGCGAGTGGGAGAACGACCGCAAGACCTCGGCGATCGACCGCGTCGAGGATCCCGCCGGCGAGGTGCTCGACCGGCTGTGGGACATCGAGTGGCGCAAGAACGTGGCCGACGCCGCGCTGGCCCGCGTCAAGGCGCTCGTCTCGCCCAAGCAGTATCAGATTTTCGATTGTTATGTGATCAAGCAATGGGACGCGAGCAAGGTGCAGAAGAAACTCAACGTCAGCATGGCCCAGGTTTATCTCGCGAAACACCGGGTCGGAAGCGTGCTGAAACGCGAGTTGGCGAAACTCGAGGAGGAGGATCATGCCGGCTAGGGAGCGTCCGTTTCCCGTGATTCCCGACCATGAGGTGCTGCGCAGGATCGGCGGAGGAGCCTACGGCGAAGTCTGGCTGGCGCGCGGTGTGACCGGTGCGTTGCGCGCGGTGAAGGTGGTCTGGCGCGAGGATTTCGAGGATGAGCGGGGCTTCGAGCGCGAGTTCGAGGGCATCCTCAAGTTCGAGCCGATCTCGCGCGACCACCCGGCGCTGGTCAACATCCTCCACGTCGGCCGCAGCCCGGACGGTGTTTCGTTTTATTACTATGTGATGGAACTCGGCGATGACATCACCACCGGCCGCGACATCAACCCGATCGAATACGAACCGCGCACGCTGCGCGCCGACCATCCGCAGGCACCCGGCAGGCGCTGGGATACCGAGGAGTGTCTCGATGTCGGCCTGAGCCTCGCCGAGGCACTCGAACATCTCCACGCGCGCGGCCTCGCCCACCGCGATGTGAAACCCTCCAACATCATTTTCGTCAACGGTCGCGCCAAACTGGCGGACATCGGCCTCGTCGCCGCCCATGGCCAGCGCACCTTTGTCGGCACCGAGGGCTTCGTGCCGCCGGAAGGCCCCGGCTCCGAGCAGGCGGACATCTACAGCCTGGGCAAGGTGCTCTACGAAATCGCCACCGGCATGGACCGGATGAATTTCCCCGAACTGCCCGATGACATGCCCTCTGGCGGAGAACGCAAACGTTGGCTCGAACTCAACCGCGTCATCTGCGATGTCTGCGAGCCGCGCCTCTCGAAACGCGCCATCACCACCGCCACGCAAATGGCCGATGCCATCCGCCGCATCAAGGCGGGCCGGCGCGGGCGCCCGCGCATGGCCGCCGTGTGGACCGCCACCTGTCTGCTCAGCCTGTTCACGTGTTGGGCCGCGTGGCAGTTGGCGAGGGATTCCGGATGGTTGGACGGGCTGGCGAAAAAGGCCACGCATCCCGCACCCGCGGTCGGCTTGCTGCGGGTGTTCAGCACACCGGAGGGTGCCGATGTCTTCGACGAGGACGGGCAACTGATCGGCACCACGCCGACTCCCGTTCTAACCGCCACGGTGGGGCGTGAGCTGTCGCTCGTTTTGCGCAAGAAAGGCTACGAGCCGGAGGAAATCCGCGGCCGCATGACATTGGCGGCAGCCAGCGAGCCGATGGTGCTCTCGGCGCGCCTCAGGCTTTACCGGCTGCCGGTGCCCGGAGAGTTGTGGAAGGATCCCTTCGGCGGGCGCTACCAACCGCAGGACGGGTTCCATCTGGGCTCCGGTTTTGTCACGGAGGATGTCTGGCGGAAGTTCGTCAAACAGCGTGGCGAGACGAATCATCCGGCCGAGGTGTTGGATTATTCGCAGGACGGGAAACCTGTTAGAGTGATGCTGGCCAGCCAGGCCTCCGCCGTGGAGTTCTGCCGGTGGTTCCATGCCACCGCCGTCAAAGCGGGTTACCTCTCGCCGAGCTTCGAGGCACGGCCGGAGATCGAACGGACATTCGAGCACCCGGCGATGAGCGAGCGGGCGCGGAACGAGGGCCTGCGGCCGTTCCGCATCGTCGTGCGCCGCTTCGAGGCGGGCAGCCTGCGGCTCGCCAGCAAGCCGCCCGGCGCGGATGTCTATCTGAACGGAGACCTCGTCGGCAATACCCGCGAGCCGCTTGAAATCCCCGCGCTCAAACCCGGGCCGGTCCAAGTGTCGCTCGTGATGGAGGGCTACAAGCCGCTCACGAAATCCATCCGGCTCGAGGAGGGCAAAAGCACCGCGCTCACGCTGGTCCTGCAACGCAACGAGGGCGTGGTTTTCGGCAAGCCATGGGAAAACAGCCTCCGCATGCGCTTCGTGCCGGTCGGCAGCGATCTGATGGCATCCGCATGGGAAACCCGCGTCGGCGACTACGCCCAGTTTGT
>JALOUA010000154.1 GCA_025457625.1 Akkermansiaceae bacterium | reverse complement strand
AGGCCAATTACGTGGACCCCGATTCATGGGAGAAGGAAGCGGGCCTCGCCACCTTGAAAAAGCGCTTCGGCATCGGCGAGAAGCTGATCAGTCAATACGCCCACCCTTACCTCTATCTGAACCGGGAACTCATCGCAGAAAAGGGACTCGACCTTGGTGAGGTCGAGGAGGCGATCGCCGCGGAGCTCGTCAAGTTCGAGGGCGTCGCCCTGGCCGTGTCGAGCACCGCCATGGCCCAAGGGCGGCTGCCCGACACCCCGCTGCTGCGTACGGTATTGAACAATTACAATCCGCGCCGCTCCGGCGACATCTATATCGTCTTCCGGCCGCACTGGTTCATCAACGACTTCGACGGCCTCGCGGTGGCGAGCACCCACGGTTCGCCCTGGCGCTACGACACCTTCGTGCCGGTCATCTTCGCCGGGGCCGGGATCGGACCACGGAAAGTCTATCGTGAGATCCACACCATCGACCTGGCACCGACGCTCGCCGCTGTGGCGGGCACCAAGCCGCCCTCCGGCACCCGCGGCCAGGTCCTCGCCGAGGTTCTGGAGGGTCGATAATCATCATGATGGCGAACCAATTCGCCGAAACCAAAACGAAAGGAAACACAATGAACCGCAGAAACATGATCGCCGCAGGCATCGCCGGAATTTCCGCCGCTGCCATCTCCAAGCTGGGAGCCCAGACTCCCGCAACCAAGAACTCCGAACTCGAGGATGTGCGCAAGCTGCTGGCCGCCCACGACAAGGCCCTGACCAACCACGACCTCACAGGCGTCATGGCCAGCCTTGCCGACGATGCCGCCGTGATGGGCACCGGCCCCGGAGAAATGTGGTCCGGCACGGAAGAACTGAAGCTTGCTTACGAGCACTTCTTCATGGTTTTCGACAAGGGCGAACAGGAATACGAAGCCGCATTCATGCACGGTGCCCTGGCCGATGACATGGGCTGGGCCATGACCTCCGGAACCGTCAAAGGCAAGAAGGACGGCAAGGAATTCAGCTATCCGCTCAATATCTCGCTGACGGTGGCTAAGAATGGCGGTGCCTGGAAAATCGCCGCCATGCACTTCTCCACCCTGACGGGCAAGGAGGGGGCATGAACCCAATACCAGAAAGGAACCATGCCATGAACGAACATCAAAACATACAGCCGGAGAATCCGCAGGCACCGCTGGTCGGCAAACGCGAATTTCTCGGGAAACTCGGCCGATGGTCCGGAGCCTCGATCGCCGCAGTCATCGGCGGAGCCGCATGGCTCTCTTCCCCCGGATCCGCCCAGGCCGGTTGGATCAACCGTGCCGGTTGGGTCAACCGCAGCGGCGGTTGGATCAACGGCGGCGGCAGTTGGATCAACGGCGGCGGCGGTTGGGTCAATGGAGGTGGGACTTGGATCAACAGCGGAGGCGGAAGCTGGGTCAACCGCGGCGGCGGCGGATGGGTCAATGGAGGGGGCGGTGGATGGGTCAATCGTAGGGGTGGAGGAGGATGGATCAACCGCCGTTAACCGAACCCGCCGTCCCGGACTCCGGAACCGCGCGGTATGAGTTGCCCATTCTTCCCGCAGCATCCGCGGGAGGAATGGGTTCGGAGGATTGCGTGGTCGTTGTGCGTAACCTTGGGGAATTCCACCACTGGCTGCGGCAAGCCACTCCTGCCGTCCAGTGGATCCAGGTCGAGGGACTGCTTGATCAACCGGAGGCCTGGATCGATGCCGCACGCGCGCCGAACGACGTTGCCCTCGATGTGGTGATGTCGGATCCACTCGTGGAGTATCCGATGCTCTATCGTCTGGTCGATGTCCACAACGCCAGAGGCCTGCGCGTCACGATTCCGCTGCGCACGGGATTTCTCAAGGCCCTCCGACTGGCCGCCGCACTCCATCTGCCGGTGCGCCTGCTTCCGCAGCAACCCGATGAGGAAGAACTCGGGGAGTTGATGGAAGCCATCCACTTCTATCTACACGATCCGATGGTCGACACGCCGGTCGAGTTTTTCCACTCCGCACTCGGCTGGAGCACCGGAGGATCGATCACGGATCTCTGGCTGGCACTGGAGCGCGATCCCGCTGTTTTCCAGCAACTCGACGATGCCGGCAAACCACTGCTTCCCGCCGACCGGCCCGGCGCGACCGCTGAAACCTTCGTCAGCGATCACATCGAACAGCTCCGGCGCGATCGCTCCGAATGCGCGACCTGCTCATGGAGCGCTTTCTGCCGTGGCTACTTCAAACTGCCGGACCCCGGCTACTCCTGCGGGGGAATCGTCAAGGCGCTCGATTTACTCGGTGCCGCCGCAACTGAAATCGCCACCGAAATCGGGGATTTCGCACCACAACCGGAGGACGAGATGCCCAACTGATGAACCACCGGTCTTTCAGCGTGATCCTTTTGCCGACGTCGCAGTGCAACGTCGCCTGCGACTATTGTTTCGAGAAAAAGGACCCGCACCGGTTGTCGCTGGAGGTGGTCCCGGTTCTAACCAAACGCTTGCTCGACCACATGGAGCGGGAAGACATCGCGGAGTGCGAAATCTTCTGGCAAGGTGGCGAGGCCTTTCTGATGGGGCCGGAGTGGTATGTGGCGGTCAGGACAATCATGGAGCAGGCCGCCACCGCACGGGGGCACCGCTTCGTGCACTCGATGCAGAGCAACCTGATCGGCTACTCGCCTGCCTGGAACGATCTGATCTTCGACATGTTCGGCGGCAGTCTCGGCACCTCGATGGACTATCCCAACCTCCACCGCAAGATGTTCAACGGCAGTGCGGAGAGCTACACGGACACCTGGCGGAAACGACTCGACGAAGCGCGCGGGGCCGGAATCCACATCGGCGTGATCGCCGTGCTTCACCAAGGCAGCCTGGAAGCCGGAGCCGAGGCCTTCTATCATTTCTTCACCCGCGAGTTGGGTCTCGACGACTTCCAGGTCAACACCCCCTTCCCCGGCGGCCCCGCCAACGATTCGGCCTCCGGGTTTCAACTCGACCCGAAGGAGCTCTCCAGATTCATGGGCGAGCTCTTCGACCTCTGGATCGCCGATGGAATCGACCGGGGAGTCGCCCTCGGGCCATTCGACGCGCTGATCGACCATTTCACCGGACGGCCCGCACGACTGCCCTGCATCTGGAAGGAAAACTGCTCCAACCAGTTCATCTCGGTTGATTCCAAAGGCACCGTGGCGCAATGCGACTGCTGGGTGACCAGCGAACCCGATTACCATTTCGGCAACCTGTTTCTCGAACCCGACCTGACCCGCATGCTCGGCGAAAGCCCGGCACGGCGGAAATTCGTCGAACGCCCGGGCAAGCTCGTTTTGGAGGCGGACTGCCTCGAATGCCGCTTTCTCTCGATCTGTCACGGCGGTTGCCCGGTCAGGACCCATGCCGCGCTGGGAACCATCGACGCCAAGGATCCATATTGTGAAGTTTACAAAACCGTCTTCACGCGAGCGGAGCGCCACGGACAGATGCTCCGCAACCTCCCAAGCTCAATGTCGACGCTCACATCCGAAAAAGAATCAATCTCATCGAACTGAATCCCAAACCAACCGACTCCATGAAAACACCCGTCACATCCAAGGCAATCCTGTTCACCATCACCACCTGTGCCATACTCATCCCTCTCTCCCACGCGGAAGAGGGCGGATCCGGTCATGTGGTTCCGGGCGGCAAGAGCACCCTGATCGACCTGCTGCCGACGAAGCCCGGCTGGGTCTTCGAGGCGGTATATCTTCATTACGAGGGGGACGCCGAGGGCAGCGTGCGCATCCCGACTGCGGGCCTCCTCACACTCGGTCTGGATGCAAGCAGTGACGCGCTTTCGCTGGGTGGTTTCCACACCTTCGAGCAACCTTTATGGGGGGCCTACTATTCGATCGGCGCCATGCTGCCTTATGTGTGGACCGACGTCGATGCGCGGATCACCCTTGGCCCATTCGGTGCCAAGGGCTCATCAAGTGTCGATGGCATCGGGGACCTATGCCTCATGCCGCTTCTCATGGCATGGAAGCCCAACGAGTGCTGGCAAATCGACGCGTCGTTGCCGGTCTACGCGCCGACCGGTGACTACGATGCCGGTCGCCTGGCGAACCCCGGCCTCAATCACTGGACTTTCGATCCGACCATCGCGGCCGGTTACTCGAACGAAAAGACCGGCTTCAATTTCGCCACCCATGCCGGTTTCGCATTCAGCACCGAGAACAATGATACCGACTACCGCAACGGAACGGTCTTCCACCTCGATGCCAGCGCGCAGCAGTTGCTGCCTGTTGGCAACGGCCTGATCGGGCTCGGTGTGGAGGGCTTCTATCAACAGCAAATCACCGACGACAAAGGTGCGGGTGCCACCCTTGGCGGCTTCCGGGGGCGGACTGTGGGGATCGGCCCGGTTCTGAGCTACATACTTCCGCTGGGAGACAGCACTCTGGTTGCCGAGGCCCGCTGGCTGCCGGAACTCGACACGAAAAACCGACTCGAAGGCGACTATTTCTGGCTCAAGTTCGTCTATCAGTTCTAGCAGGCCTTTCGGTATTCACCCGTTCAAAAATGACCTGTCGCCTCAAGCGTAAGAGGGAGCGAATCGAGACATGAGGGTTTCCTTGCCCGCATGGATCGGCTGATGAAAACCCGCCTGCCGCATCCGACGGAAAGTCGGGCACGTCGGCGGACCAAAGCCGCATTCCGCCACCTTGCCTCATTCCACCTTTGCAACAAGCGTTCGCATCTGCCAAATATTTCCAGAGTGATTGCTCCAAAAACCAGGATCGCGGCTATCATCGGCCTTCCATTGCTGCTCGCCATGCTGGCGGTCGGCTACTGGTTGTTCCGTCCATTGCCGGTCAAGCCGGTGCCCGCCATCTTCCACCATTACGATCTCAATCAGGGCTCGCATGTGCCGCTTGATCCGCCGCCTGGGATTTTCGCGATCGGGCTTTCCTATGCCAAGCACATCGAGGAAACCGCCTCCGATTTCGATCCCGACGCCGTGCCACCGGTCTTTCGCAAGGACCTGCGGGCATTCGTGAGAACGGGCGCGGACGTGGCCATGCCGGACAGCGATGCGCTGTGCGCCGCAGCGGAGGAACTCGAACCCGGCCTCGGGAAAATGCTGCGCAAAGAATACTCCGCTCTGTCCCCATTGCTCGATTACGAAGGCGAGCTTGGTTTCGTGCTGCTGGAGGACATCGATCCGCAGGCACTGAGCGCGCCCGGCTTCATACCCCGGCTCGGATTTTTCATTTCCAATGATCTGTCAGCCCGGACGCTTGCCATCATGGGTGAAGATCAGCCGAACCGCTACGACTACTGGGGCGCATCCAAAAGCTTTCCCGGTTTCATGCCGGTCGGTGATCTGGCATGGGTGCCCGACGAACCCAGGGCGAACGGGATTCCGTCAGTCGTCATCGAAACCAAAGTCAATGGCCAAACACGCCAGAAACAGACCAGCGACCAACTGGTCTACACCCCCTTGCAGATGCTTCGTTTCATCCACGCGGCATATCCGGAGAGCCAGCTGCACAAAGGCGCGATCGTGCTCACCGGCACGCCCGGCGGTGTTGCGCTCAAGTCACCGCGCTGGCAGGTGCGCCTGGCGAACCTCATCGGGATGAGCCGGTTCAAAAAACTCTCCATCAAGCTGGAAAGTGACTTGTCCACATTTCTGAAACCCGGTGACCGGGTGGTCGTCAGCGGTGGAAAACTTGGCTCCGTCGCCGTGACGATCACGGACAAGAAATCCACCAGCCAGATACCCGACTAAGCCGTGCGCAACGAATCAATTCCTCGCATGATGAAAGCTCTCATCCGTTGGCTTCATGCGTCTTGGCATTCCCCGGGTGGCTCGCATGCCCTCCTTCTCGCCAGCTTGCTGCTGGCGGCGGGCTGCGGGGCACCGCAGGTAGCCCCTTTCATGCGTCCGCCCGCCGCTCCACCCGGAGTCACTCCCGAATCAAACATCGCCGCTTCGAGACAGGCTTGGAACATCCTCGCCGACCCCACGCGGCGCTCCGAGTGGCCCGCGGCGCGCGAGGCCTACAACCTGGCGCTCGCGGCATGTTTCGACGATCTGCGCCGTGCGAACTCCGATTGGGACAAGGGAGCCGCGGCCATCGGCACCCGCTGGGCCGGGATGGATCCGGATTCGCCCGATCCAGACCTGTTAGGCACTTTGTTCCCTGCCTCCGCCGTCGACACTTCACGCGTCGGCGAACGCCAGCGGGTCCCGGGAGTCGGCCTGCCGCTGGTGGGATGGATCGACGAGAGCACGGAACTCTACGCGAAGTTTCCGCAGGCTCCCCCCGCGGGCATCTCCGCCAACACCTCCCTGCTCCTGCGCTTTGACCGCGGCCCGGTGCCGTCCTGGGAAATCCGCTATCCCTACCATGATCCATCCACCACCATCGGAGGCCATCGGCATCCGCTGGAGTGCGATTTTTCCGCCGCCCACGCGCTCTATTGGCGGATGAGCTGGCTCGACAAACACCGCATCACCAATGTCCTGGTTCCTGACCGGGTCGAGGGAGTCGAGGGGTTGTTCTTTGCCCAGCCACTGAGCCGTGACCGCATCCCGCTGGTGTTGGTCCATGGCTTCAAGTCCACCCCGGATGCCTTCGCCACGATGACCAACGAACTCATGGGCGAAGAATGGTTCCGTCGGAACTATCAGGTCTGGTTCTTCAGCTACCCGACCGGGGTGCCATGGATGCTCTCCGCGGCCCGCTTCCGCAAGCATCTCAACGATGCCACCGCTTTCGCACGCAACCAGGGCGTGCGGACCGTGGACCGGATGGTGGTGATCGGGCATTCGATGGGAGGCTTGATCACACAAGCCAGCTTGCGCGACCCCGGCGACAGCTACTATTCGCTGTTATCAGACCAGCCGCTCGACCAGCTCGAACTCCGTCCCGACGAGCGGGATCTGATCCGCGAAATGTTCCTCTGGAAGCCGCTCCCCCAAGTGGCACGTGCGGTTTTTCTCGCCGCCCCACACCGAGGAAGCCCGACGGCGCTGACCTGGTATTCCACCCTCGGCTCGAAATTGATCCGCCTCCCGAAAACGCTGACGGTGGATTTCGCGGATGCCCTGTTGCGCAACACGGCCGCGATGGCGGATCCGATGGTGCTGACTCCCGAGGAACGGCTGCGCTATCGCTCGGACAAGATCCGGATGCCGACCGCAATCGAGAGCCTCACGCCGGATCGCAGCAGCTTCCGGCTGCTCGGGCAGTGCCCCCTGAGTAAACGCGTCCACCTGCACTCGGTGATCGGCGACCGCGGCCGCGGCGATGGACCGGAAAGTTCCGATGGCGTGGTCCCCTACTGGTCCTCCCACCTGCCGGAAGCGGAGAGCGAACGGATGGTCCCGGCTGACCACGGACTCGTCAGGAATCCGGAGGCCATCGACGAGGTCAAACGCATCCTTGAACTTCATTTGAAAACCGTCCCGCAGACAGCCCGTTGATCCCGGTTCGACATCCATACCGTCCCTCCCTTAGTCTCAAGCCATGAATGCCATCCCACATTTGCGCCGGACTCTGCTCGGACTGGGTGGAATCACTCTGCTCGCCCATTGCGGCACGCTGCCGGGCCCAGGCCCCACTCCCGGGCAGATTGCCCAGCGCAGCAAGGGAGTCGAGGTTCAAACCTTCGAGGCCCGCGACGGCAAGGAACTCGCTTACGTCGTCCATCGCCCGCGCCGGGCCAACCCGCGCCGTGCCGCCTTCATCTACCTCCACGGGATCGAGAGCCATTCCGGTTGGTTCGACGAAGCCGCCCGGCAACTGGCTGCCCGCGGCTACCCGGTCTTCAGCCTCGACCGCCGCGGCAGCGGCCTGAACCGCGAAAACCGCGGCCACATTTCCGGGCATGTCGATCGTGGCAGTGATTTGGTCGAGGACGTCCATCGCGCGGTTGGACTCGTGAGAAGCTCGGGAAGGTTCGATGAAATCCATCTGATCGGCCTGTCTTGGGGTGGGAAATACGTGATGGCCTACGACGCCACATATCCGGATGATGTGGACGGCATGGTCCTCATCACTCCCGGCATGAAACCGAAGGTCGATCTGTCGCCCGGCCAGAAGCTGGGCGTGTTCTTCGACAGCGTGTTCGCGCCCACCCGGCAGCACC
>JALOUA010000153.1 GCA_025457625.1 Akkermansiaceae bacterium | reverse complement strand
ACCAGCGGTTGTTCCATGCCTTCCTTTTCGGTGATGCCGACCATCGGCGTGCCGTTGTAATTCATGCCGTAGGTGATGACCGGCCAGCCGTAATTGCGGCCGGGCAGGATGAGGTTGAGTTCGTCGCCACCGCGCGGACCGTGCTCGGTGCTGTAGATCGCGCCATCACGGGCATCCATGACGAGCCCCTGCGGGTTGCGGTGGCCGTATGACCAGATGCCGGGCAGCGCGCCGGGTTTTTTGACGAACGGGTTGTCCGCCGGCACGCGTCCATCGTCGTGCAGGCGGAAGATCTTGCCGTTGGGCCGTGAAAGGTCCTGCGCCTCCATCATGCCGCCGCGCTCGCCGACCACGAAATAGATATATCCTTTGTCGAAAACAAAACGCGTGCCGAAATGCACGCCCGCCCCGCTGCGGAACTTGGGGTCCGGGCGGTAAATCCACTCCTGGTCCGTCCACTTGTGGTCCTTGATGCGGCCGCGCACGACCGCCGTGATGCAGCGCACGCCCTCGTCGCGCGTGCCATCGGCGAATCCCAGATAGACCCAGCCGTTTTTCCGATAGTCCGGATGCAGGGCCACTTCCATCAGGCCGCCCTGGCCGTGCTCGACCACTTCCGGCGTGCCCTCGATGACCTTCGGGTCCAGTTTGTCCTCCGCGGTGATGAAGCGCAGGCGGCCGGGCCGCTCGGTCACCAGCTTGCGGCCATCCGGCAGGAACGCGATCGCCCACGGCCGTTGCAGGCCTTTTTTCACCAGCGTCTCGATCCGGTAGTCATGCAGTTCGGTTTTCGTCACCTTGTCCGGCGACGGCACCGGAAACACCATGCCCTTCGCAAGGGTTTGTTTCTCCTTCTCGCGCAGGAAGATCACAAGGCTGCGGATTTGCTCGGCAGTCAGCACGCCTTCCCACGGAGTCATGCCCATCTGCAGGTTGCCCTTGGCGATCGAGCGGAAGATCTCCGCATCCGTTCCGCCGTGTTTCCACACCCCATCCACCAGCGATCCGCCCTGGCCGCCCTCGAATTTGGTGCCGTGGCAGCTCGCGCAGTGTTTGGCATAAATTTCATCCACCTTCGCCGTCTGCCCAAGAGCCCCTGCGGCGAGACAGCCAAATATCGTCATGATCAAACGCATGGGGCGTAATTTGCGGCTCTCCGGCCAAAAGGCAACCCGCGAGTGAGACCTCGGTAAAAGCGCGATCCGTGCCGGGCCGCCCGACCCGCCGGAAATCTATCCGATTTTTCACGGAAACGCCACGCGTGCGGTCACCGGGAAATGATCGGAGACCATCGGCTCGTCGCCATCGCGGATGGCGGCGGCCATGATCACGGCACCCCGGCTGACGAGGATGTGATCGACTTTGACGCGGCCCTCGCGCGTGTCGTTCCAGAAGTGGAGCGTGCGGCGGTTGCGCTCGTCCGGGTGCAGCGTGTCGAAGGTGTCGATGAGTCCCGCCCCGGCGGTGAGACTTGCCACGGCCGGGTTGCTCTCGACGGCGTTGAGGTCGCGTCGCCTAACAGAACCACCGGCTCGCCGGCGCGCCGCCTCGCGCGGATGCGCTCGGCCGTCAACCGCGCGGACTTCTCTCGCGCCCCCTGGTGGCGGTGGTCCCAATGGGTGTTGAAGACATAAAAGCCGCGGTGGCTCGCGCGATCCGTCAGCCGCAGCCAGGTCGCGGTGCGCGGGATGCCGTTGCCCCAGGTTTTGGAACCGGCTTGCCGCGGGGTGTCGGAGAGCCAGAAGGTCCCCTGATCGGCGGCATCCGCCTCGAAGCGGTCCCGGCGGTAGAAGATTCCGGCGTATTCACCGCCACGCCGGCCGTCGTCGCGCGCCCGGCCGACGAATTCATAATCCGGCAACGAGGCCCACAAGTCGGCCGTCTGGCCATGCCGCGCCTCCTGGATGCCGATCACATCGGGCGCTTCCTCACGGATCATGCGCACGATGCCGGCCACGCGCTGCCGCCATGCGCGCGATCCGACATCGTCATCGTTCTCGTGTCGCACGTTGAAAGTCATCAGCCGCAGTTCGATGCGGCCGTCCGTGGCCACGGGCACGGCTTTCGGCGGGCCGAGCGCGCGCTCGCGCCGGCATGATGCGTGGCTGAGCAGCAGGCAGATCAGGCAAAGCGAGGTCAGGCGCGCGGTCATCGGCCGGATTCTACGCATCAAAAAAGCCGCTCCCATCGGGGAAGCGGCTTTTGTGTAGGAAAATCGGTTTCGCGGCAGTCAGTTGGACTCGGCCACCACGTTCACGCGGCGCGAGTCGCGATCGAACATCACCCGGCCATCGACGAGGGCGAAGAGCGTGTGGTCGCGGCCGATGCCGACACCGTTGCCGGGATGGAATTTCGTGCCGCGCTGGCGGACGAGGATGTTGCCGGCGATGACGGCCTGGCCGCCGAATTTTTTCACGCCGAGACGCTTGCTGCGCGAATCGCGGCCGTTCTTGACGGAGCCTTGTCCTTTCTTGTGAGCCATAAAATCAGGTGGGTGGGTGGTTGAATCAGCCTGCGATCGAGGTGACCTCGAGCTTGGTGAGGCAGCGGCGGAAGCCCTTGGTCTTGTGGAAGCCCTTGCGGCGCTTGAATTTGAAAGCCACACCCTTGGGGCCGCGGAACTGGCTGAGCACCTTGGCGGTGACGGCGGCGCCGGCCACCGTGGGAGTGCCGATTTTCACGCTCTCGCCCTCGCCGACGAGCAGCGCGTCGAAGGTGATTTCGGAGTCCACCTCGGCATCGAGTTTCTCGACATCGAACTTGGTGCCTTGTTGGACGCGGTATTGTTTGCCGCCGGTTTTGATCACTGCGTAGGCCATGGCCGTATGGGAAAAAAGGTTCATCCGCCCCCGTGGGCGGGCGGGGAGAACACCACGGCCCTCACCCCCGCGCAAGGTTTTTTTGCCCGGCGGGAAAATTTTCAAGAAACCGCGCGGGGCATCTCAAGGAATTTCACGCTGCTCAAGCAGCGCCTGCGAGAAGGGATCGCCGTCGGCGGCGAATTCGTGCAAGTGGTGGAGCGCGATTTGCCGGACTTCCGGATTGGGATTTTGAAGCGCGGCCTCGCAACTGCGCCAATCCGCAAAACGATCCAGCAAACCGCGCGCGGTCGCCGGATCGGCAGTGGGTAGCTGTTTGAGCCATCGCTCCCGCACAAGCGACTCCAGAAAACTGATGTCCATCGCATCCTTTTCCCGATTGGTGAGATCCTTGCTGATGGCAAGATCGAGCGGATCGGGCAGCCAGGTGCCGTCGGAATTGCGGGTGGACCGGGAGCGGACCTCGTCGAAAGCATCGGCCGGAAATTCATTGGGCCGCCGGAAGATGTCGAGCGGGCAGTCGAGACCGTGGATGCGGACCATGCCCACCTCATCGGCAGCCGTGGCAATTTCCGATCCCAAAACCCGCCGCCAGCCGGGCAGGGTGTGGATGGTCAATCCGGGAAAACGCATGCAGAGCCGCTCCAGGACCTGCGCCCATGCTTGCGGCGAGTCCATGGGCTGCAACCATACATCGGCATCTTTGGTCGGCCGGTTGAATCCATGCGCGATCACCGCTAGACCACCGATGACGATCACCTCATGGTCGGCAGTCAGTGCGGTGATGAATTGTCCTGTCGAGGTGCCCATTTGGCGACGGTTTCATTGATCTTGCAGGCGATTTCCCAGAATTCCGCGACGGATGATGGGTTGCGAATCCACGGCTCGCTGTTGTCGGTGATTTTCGACGGAGGCACGGGCGGTCGGCGGCGTCGCATGTGCTGCCACGCGATTCGACGAGCCCAGTCCTCCTTGAGCCGCTCGATCGGGATACGGTATTGGGGAAATGCCACGGCGGGAACCTAACCGATGCCCGCCCCAGCGGAAAGGAGATTCATCGCGTGAAGGCCCTGCGGCGGCCACCCAAGAAACGCAAATCTCTTGCAATTACCCGCCGGGTGCATGAATTTCCCGGCGTGAAACGACAACTGATCGCACTGTTGACGTGGTTTCTGGGAGCGGCGCTGGCCGCTGCGGGACCCATGCAGGTTTCCTCGCTGCATCCCCTGATGACGGATCTGGCGCGGCAGGTGGGCGGCGAGCGCGTGCGGGTCTTCGACTTGGTCGGCGAGGGTGGCAATCCGCACCGCTATGAGCCGCGCCCGGCGGATTTGAAGCAGATGCAGGCCTCCGTGCTGGTCTTGGCCGGCGGCAAGCATCTGGAACCGTATCTCGACCGCCTGAAATCCACTCTCAGCGGGGTGACGATCGTGGAGGTGGGCCGCACGATCCCGTCGCTGACGGTCGGCAAGGACGCGGTTTACACCTGTTGTCCGTCGCATGGCGCGGGCACGCTGGATCCGCATTGGTGGCACGGCATCGACAACACACGCCGCGCCGCGCGGGTGGTGGCGCAGGCGTTCGCGGAAAAGGATCCGGACGGCAAGGATTATTACATGGGCAACGCCGCCGGCTATGGCCAGCGGCTCGAAACCCTCAAAAAATGGGCGAAATCGGAACTCGGCAAGGTGCCGCGCGGCCAGCGGAAACTGGTGACCGCACACAATGCCTTCGGTTATTTCGCCAAGGAGTTCGGCTTCGAAGTGATCGCCGTGGCCGGTCTCACCAAGGAGCAGAACACCACACCGCAGGAACAGGCGAAGACCATCGAATCGGTGAAACAATCCGGCGTGCGCGCGGTGTTTCCCGAGCTCGGCGCGGGCAGCAAATCGCTGGAGGCGATCGCCGCCGCCACCGGCACGCGCGTCGGCACGCCGCTGATCGCGGATGGCAACGGCACCGGCTCCGATGCGGGATTCGAAGCAATGATCCGCCACAACGTCAACGCCATCACCCGCGCGCTCGCGGCCCCTTGAAAATGCTGCGCTGGCTGACATCCCCCCTTGCCGGGACCGCGGGCGTGATCGCCGGGCTGTGCCTGATTTCCATCCCGCTGCGCCAGCTCACCTCGGCCCCGCCGGTGGCGGCGGTGATGCCCGCCACGGCGGGCGTTGACGGCGATGGGATCCCGGCCGTGCTCCGCGTGAAACTGCTCGCCCCCGCCAAGCGCCTGCGGCTGGCGGACGGCGGCGGCACAATTCTGTTAGACGCGGCGGATTTGCAAGCCGGCGAATCCGAGCACGATGCGGTGCTGCGTTTCACCGATGACGAACTTGATATCATTCTGCACGCGGACTTCGGAGATGACACGGCGGAGACGGCGGTGTTTCTCACCGTGATGCCGGATGGCCATGAGGAACAGACGCGCTATGCGACCGGCAGCGGCGTGCTCGAGGAAACGCTGCGCTACGAATGGCATCACGCCCATTGATCCCATGTTGAATCCCGTCCACGACTCCTGCGCCCACTGCGACCACCACCACGAGCTGCAAGTGGAGGGCCTCGCCGTGCGCTACCGCGAGGTGGACGCGCTGCGCGATGTTTCATTCTCCACGTCCTGCGGCGCCTGCGTCGCGCTGATCGGCCCGAACGGCGCGGGCAAGAGCACGTTGCTGAAAGCCATCGCCGGGCTGTTGCCGGTGGCGGCGGGCCGCATCCTGTGGCGCGGCACCAGGGTCGCGCGCTGGAGCCGTGAGATCGCCTACCTGCCGCAGCGCGAAAATGTCGATTGGCAGTTCCCCATCACCGTGCGCGGCGTCGTGCGCATGGGCCGTTTCCCGCAGGCCGGATGGTGGCGGCCCTTTGCCAAAACCGACGAAGCCGCCATCTGCCGCGCCATCGACATGATGGGGCTCAAGCAGTTGGAGCACCGGCAGATCAGCCAGTTGAGCGGCGGCCAGCAGCAGCGCGTGTTCCTCGCCCGCGCGCTGGCGCAGGAGGCGCACGTGCTGTTGTTGGACGAGCCGTTCACCGGCCTCGACCGACCGTCAAAAGCCGCGCTGGCGGAAACCTTGAAACAAATCACCCACGAAGGCCGGCTCGTCATCGCCTCGCATCATGACATGGACACCGTGAGGGACATCTACGACGAAGTCCTGCTGCTGCGCCGCAGGGCGGTGGCATTCGGGCCGGTGGCGGAGGTTTTCACCGAGGACAAGCTCAACGAAACCTTTGGTCCCAACGGAAAGGAGGCCGCATGATCGAGTGGCTGATGGAACCGCTGCAGCATCCCTTCAACCAGCGCGCGATCCTCGCCGCGCTGTTGATCGGCTGCACCAATGGTTATGCCAGCGCGTTTGTGGTGTTGAAGAAATCCGCGTTGAAGGTGGGCTCGCTGTCGCACGCGCTGCTGCCCGGCATCGCGGTGGCCATCCTGGTCGTGGGCTTGCACGACTGGAGCGCGTTTCTCGGCAGCCTTTTCGCCGCGCTGCTCATCGGTCTCGGCTCGCTGGCCGTTTCGCGCGGCTCGCGGCTTGATCAGGACTCGGCGCTTGCCATCCTCTACACCGCGGCCTTCAGCGGCGGCATCATCCTGCTGCGCCGCATCGGCGTGACCCAGGAAATGGAGGCGTGGCTTTTCGGCAACATCATGGGCCTGCGCGATTCCGACCTGTGGACGAACTTCTGGATCTCCTTCGGCGCGCTCGGCGTTCTAACAGCCCTGCACCGGCCGCTGCTCATGACGCTCTT
Organism: Akkermansiaceae bacterium; assembly: GCA_025457625.1. GTDB lineage: Bacteria > Verrucomicrobiota > Verrucomicrobiia > Verrucomicrobiales > Akkermansiaceae > Luteolibacter. The sequence continues at coordinate 5,623 of JALOUA010000153.1, read as the reverse complement.
CGACGCCGAGGTGGCGGCCACGCTCGGCGTGCCGGTGCGCGCGCTCAACTACCTGCTGCTCGCCGTGCTCATCATCGTGCTGATCTCCTCGCTGCAGGCCGTCGGCTGCATGCTCGCGGTCGGCCTGCTGGTCACCCCGGCGGCGACGGTTTACCTGCTGACGGATTCGACCCACGCCATGTTCTGGGGCGGCGCGCTGCTCGGCGGGCTGGCCTCCGCCTTCGCCGTGCTCGCCGGCTGGTGGCTCAACATCGAGCAAGGCCCGGCCATCGTGCTGGTGCTTGGCGCGGTGTTCGCGCTCGCCTTCCTGTTCAGCCCGAAATACGGCCTGCTGTCGCGCGCCACCGCTCCCGCAGCACGCAACGAATTGTGAACCCGCGAGGTTTGGTGGCGGCTTTGAAATTTGCTTTGAGGTTTGCAATAGGCGCGCCCGCATGGGAGTTTTTCCTGCGTTTGTAGATCACAGGTTCTTTCCCGGACACCCGTCGATTGATGCGATGAAACCCCAATCCCAGATGCCACCACCCGGATCGCGCAAGCGTTCATGGCGGATGAGTTCGCTCGCCACCGTTGGCATGTTGGCGGCTGTCGCCGTGTTCGTCTGCCTGGAGGGCCTGCGTCGTCCGGCAGCCGAGCCGGATGCCTCTCAGGCAAACCAGGCCGATCAACCGCCGATCCCGGCCATCGTGGTGAAAAGCCGGGCAACTGCCGCGGCGGATCCCGCCACCAAACCGGAGGCAAATCCCACACCGGAAGCCGCTCCGGACGCCACCCCGCAGGTGGCCGATGCGCAAAGCGGCGATTCCGCCCCTGTTGACGAATGGGCCGCGGAGGCGCCGCTCATTCTCACCGGCATGGATGCCACCCGTGATGCGGCCGTGCGGCGCGACACGGAACTGCTCGACAAGGCCGTCAACAGCGGTGCCCTGGACGCCTACCGCGGGTTGCTCGCCAAATCGATCCGCAACGCCATCGACAGCCTCGCCCAAGGCCAGGGGGTGAACCGCTTCGATCCGGTGTGGCGCGAGCGGATGCTCTACCGCGCGCTGCTGCGCTGGAAAACCCTCGGGGCCTTCATGCAGCCCGGTTTCAAAAACCTCGTCACGGATTCCTATTCCGGGGCCTATCTGCTCTGGCTGCTCGACCGGCCCGCAGCCATGGAAGAACTTCTCCTCACGCTCCAGCCCGCGGATGACCGTGTCGCAGTGCTCAAACTCCTGATGGATACCTGGTCGCTCAATGAGGAGAATTTCGAAAAATACCATCCGCTGGCCGTGGCATGCGCGGTGGTTTTCGACCGGCCGCTTGCCATTCCCCATCCGACGGGTGACGTCGAGTCCGGCACCCTCGTGAATGTGGACCCGCTCGAACGCTACCTCTGGTATGTCGAAAAAAACGAGAAGGGCAAACTCGCCGCGCCGGTCCATCATTCAAGCGCACGCGACCTCGTGTGGGTCGTCTGCGCGCCGGTTTCCACCTCCGAACTCGACTGGGCCATCCGCCACCTCAGCGGCCACCGCAAGAACTGGGGCAGGAATTACGGCGAGATCGAATACCTGATGGAACGCGCCGTGAAAGGCGAGAATCCGTATGAGGAATACACCTTTGCCGAGATCCTCAAACACGGCGGCATTTGTGGCGACCAAACGTATTTCTGCGTCAACACCGCCCGCGCGCAGGGCATCCCGGCCATGGGCCTGAGCGGGGAAACCGATGCCGGCGGCCACGCATGGGCCGGTCTCAAAATCGACGACCGCGAGTGGACCACCGGCACCGGGCGCATCGGCGGTGTTGCCAAAGGCCAGGCCGACAACCCGCAAACCGGCGAATCCATCACCGAACAGGAGATATTGCATTGGAACGACCGCCAGCTCCAGAGCCCGGCCATCACCCTGAGCGTCTCACGCCACCTCTGGCTCGCCGATTTCCTCTCCGCGACCGGCCAGGACGACTCCAGTGCGGAAACCATCCGCCTTGCCAACCGCATCGGCCCTTCGTTTCCCGAAACATGGCAGGCGCTTTACACGCTGTTAGAGCGTGAGATGGAACTGACCGGTGATCCCGTCAAACCCAACAACCTCGACGAATGGAAGGCCTTCGCCGCGGACATGCGCCGGCAGTTCAGGGACAACCCGCGCATGGCCGGATTGGCGGCCAATGCCGAAACGGAATACATCTTCCCTTATGGTCCCGCCGGCGACGCCGAACGCAGCCTGCTGCGCGAGCGCCGCCGCATCGCCCGCGAATCCGGCGAGCAGGCCGACCTCATCGCCGGCTCGCTCAAGCGCCAGGCCGACCTCATCCGCAAGAACGGCGGACCCGACGTCAAACGCGACATCGGCCGCCTCTATGACCGCGCGCTGCGCGATTACGGCGGCAGCATCACCGGCTTCAAAGACATGGCCGAAGACTACTTCGGCTTCATGCGCGACGATCCCACCTCCGCCCGCAAGGCCGCGCGGGACATCGAACTCGCCTTCAAACGCGTGGTCGAAACCGGCACCAAGGATTGGTTCCGCGCCAAGACCGAGTCCTCCATCTACCGCATGATCTGCGGCTACTACCGCATCGCGGGCGACTCCAGCCGGGCCGAGATGCTCGAAAAACGCTACCAAATCCTGCTCCGCCGCGCGGAACGCGGCGCGCTGTGAGACGGTTTCGTCCGCAGGAGGCCCGAAGCAGGCTACGCCACGGGAAGTCAGGCGGAATTTTCCGGTTGTCGGTGGATGATTGCCAAGAAATTGCTTTTTACGATGATGCCCGTTGAGGGCGCGCTCATTGCTACGCCCACCAAAAACAAGCTCATGTGCGGCCCGTAAGGCGGGGAAATGGGGGTTGATGGGTCACCGAAGGTGCCGGTTGAACGAGAGTTGGATCGTTTGATTACTAAGCGCTCAACAGAGCACCTGCCTCGTCAGCAGAATTTGTGTGAGCAAGGCGGTTCAGGAAGATCTCCAAGGTTATGATAGAGAACGAGTTTGAGTACCTCGAAGGAGCGGTGGCCATAGCTGCGCGCAAGCGAGACGCGCGCCTTGTGGTTCATTCCCTCGACCATGGCGTTGGTGTATTGGCGCTTGGCTCGGAAGTAGTTGAGCAAAAGATCCTCATGTTTGCGCAACATCGTTGCGACCTTCTTCATCGGAGTGATGCGGGATCGCATGGCTCTTGCCGTCCACTCTTTAAGATAAGCCGCGGCCCAGGTCGGGCTGCGGTAGAGCCAGAAGCGACGGAAGCTCTCCTTGAGTTCCCAAGCACGCGAGGTCTGGCCGAGAGAGGCAAGGACGGCGCGAAGCTTTTGGCGCGCCAGGCCACGCACCTTGGTGCCGCGTTTGAGCAGCAGGAAGCGTCCGCCCTTGGCCTGCTTGCGAGCGGCTTTGTCGGTGAGCTTGGCTTGCTCTGCTCTGCGCACGGTGTCGAGCGCCTCGTTGAGGTGTTTGGCCACATGGAACGGGTCGAGCACGTTGAGAGCCTGGCTGCAGCGTTGACGGATGACCTTCAGAAAGGGCTTCCACATGTCGGAACACACCACCTGCAGGCCGGCAAGGAAACCAGTGTGAAGTTTTTCGAGTTCATCGAACCCTTCGCGCAAGGTGGCCTCGGTGCGGGCGCGCCCGATCCAGAGCAGACGGCGCGAGCCGCGATCGATCTGATAGACCAGGGTCAGGAAATTGAGCGAGGTCTTGCCGCGTCCGTGGTGGAGTTCGTCGATGCCGACGGCGGTGATGTCGGAAAGGTCGCGGTGTTCCAACCCGTATTGGACCATCCACTCCACCGAAGTGCGCACCGCGTCCCAACTGGCGGGAAAGATTTCAGTGACATCCTTCCAGGAAAGTCGTCTGGCCCAGCGGGCCAGGAAGTGCATGTAGGCGATGGTGTAGGGGCTTTTACCGTGGTTCCAAGGCATAAACTCCACGGTGGGCCTGCCGGTCAGCGGACAAACCACCCGGCGGGGGGTGTAGTGAATGACGACGTGGCAACTTGTCATGAATGCGACCGGGGCGGCGGCAGCAGGAGCAACGGCGCTTGCAGCGCGATTTGGCATCCAGATCAACGTCGATGCGCACTTCAGGACCGTCGAGAGTGTGACGGACATTTTCGATGACAAAACCTGCAAGGTCTTGCACGCGGCGGATGAGTGTTTTAATGGTGAGTTGAATGGCGGTTGCGGGGTTGTTTGTAGTGTCGCAACCCCAACCAACGCCCGTGGCCGCCATTCGCAAGCTCAGAAAACACGCCGCTGCCAATCTGGAAAAGCCAAAGGGTTTTGCCGCGCAAAACCCGTAGCGGTCTCTGGGCGCAGCCCGCAGCCGCTGTCAAGCGGGCCGGCGTATAAATCACCAACCGACATCGTCGGCCGCCAGAGGACCGAATTTTATGCCGTCGGCCCGCTTGACAGCGGCGAGGAGCGAGCATCAAGCCACCTTCAAGGTCCCTTCACTGTATGAAATCAACACAAATTCTGCCGAAGAACCGAAATTTTACTTGCTGCCGCCGATTCTTCGGCTATCCAAATCTTGTCGTGCGTCACTTCCTGTCATGGATCTTGTTTGTTGGAGTCTTCATCGGACTTCACGCCAAGGTTATTGGCAAAGATCCATGCGAAGTGGTTGCCAAGATGCACTGCTCCGATAAATCTGGAACACACCACGACGATAATGCGCCGGGTGATTCGTCCCACGACGAGAATTGTCCCCCTGAGCACCATCACCATGCGGCATGCAGCCACACTTCCCCTTCGGCTGCGGAATTCGATTATTCCTGTCGGTTGGCACCACTAGCGTTCCATTTACTGGGCGTTTCCTTGGAATCCGAGTTCGCGCCCGATGGGCCGTTCCTCAGTGAGGACAAACCCCCGTTGATTTGAGCGTCTTTTAGCGCTCCGTCGTACCCTGTTGGCGCGATGTCTTTTCCCAATTATCGGCGTTCTACGCTTTGGGAATTCAACACAACTCATTGATTTCATGCCTATTCCCCATGTTGGGGATGGCCATCACTCCAAATAACACCATGTCCAAATTGCATTTTTTTACCCTGTTGGCTTGTGCCTTCACGGTTCACCCGCTCATCGCTGAACCCTCAGTGGTCGTCACGCTCGGTAGCATCGGCGACCGCATCCGTGCCCAAAACCCCGACCTTGCGGCTGCGCGATTGCGCATCCAGGAGGCCGTCGGCCGAATGAACCAATCCGGCCGGCTCTCAAATCCGGAAATCGAAGCCGGCCTTGAACACAACTCCCGCTTCCGCGAGGGGAAACTCGAAATCGGCTTTTCCCAGCGCTTCCCGGTCACAGGCCGCTTGCAGTTGGAAAAGGATGTTTCGCTCACCGAACTGAAAGCCTCCGAAGCCGAAGTCCGCGAAGTCGAACGACTAATCATCGCAAAAGCCCGCGAGGCTGTGGTCAAAGTGCTGGCCACCCGTCAGCGCCGTGACCTGCTACGCGAGCAGGTCGGTGTTTCCAAGGAATTCGCCAATTTCCTCTCCGAGATTGCGGCGAAGGGCGAAGGTTCGGCACTCGATTCCGGGCAGGCCAAATTGGAAGCCACCAGCCTTTCCATGGAGATCCGCCAACTCGATGCCAGCGAAACCGCACTCGTCGGTGAATTGAAACCACTGCTTGGCATGC
>JALOUA010000152.1 GCA_025457625.1 Akkermansiaceae bacterium | reverse complement strand
TGAGGTGTGAGGGATTCGTTTGTGGCGTCGGTCCATGACCGTCGATGCCGATGAGGTGTGAGGGATTCGTTTGTGGCGTCGGTCGATGACCGTCGATGCCGATGAGGTGTGAGGGATTCGTTTGTGGCGTCGTTAGATGACCGCCGATGGTTCAGTTGAGATCGGAGCGTTGATAGAAGACCTGGACTTCCGGACGTTCGTCACGGCAGAGGTTTTTCCGCAGCGAGATGCGCGAGGGCGTTCCGCCGGTGGCGGCAATGCGTGTGAGATTGCCGTGGGTCTCCGCCTGATAGCCGGGCGGCAGGTCGATGTGCCAGAGCAGCGAGTGGAGGAAGAGCGGTGTCTGCGGCAGCGAGAGTTTCAAGGTGCCCTCCACCGGATCAAGCGGGGCCCCCGTGCGGGTGAACGAGCAGGCAAGCCGGGAGTTCCCGCCCTGCGGCGGCAGTGCGACCTTGAGCCTGCCCTTGCCCAGATCGACGGGGGACACCGGCCGGCCCGCCAGCTCGCAGGACAGCAGTTTCATGTCCTGCGGCGTGTCGAACACGAAGCCCAGCGGCCCCTTGTGTTCGATGGTTAGAACGCCGGTGGCGAGCATCGAGCCGTCGGGTTCGATCTTCACCGACCACTCGGCCTGATTCACCACGCCTTCCTCGGTGGCGGCCACCGGGACGGGTGTGGCTGTCAGATCGGCGGAGGGTCCGGCTTCGAGTTGTTGGCAGGTCGAGCCTTTGAGCGCCTCCGCGAGTGTGGCGGGCAGCCCCTGCGGCGAGAGCGGGCCGCTGAGCCCTTCGGCCGCGTAGTCGAGCAGCGGCGAGGTGGCGATGATGAAGCGGGTGCGGGTGTCGCCGCCGCCCGGGGCCTGGAGTTTCCATGTGCGGTCCAGCGGGCGCAGCGGCATGCGGTAGGAAATCACCAGTTGCCGGTCGAGAATGCCGCGGGTTTTCCAAACGAGCGAAAGCCCGAGCTCGCGGTTCGCCCCACGCATTTTCACCTGGGAAACCAGATCGTCGCCGGCCACTGCGATGTCCTGCGCGTCGGGTGGCAGCGGCAGCAGCGCCTCGACGCCGGAGCCGTCGGCGGCGGATGCGCGGGCAATGACCTGATAGACGAGATCGCCGTCGATGGGCATCACCAGCGCCTGGTTCTGCCATGTCCACGCCGAGGGTTCCGGCGGGCTCAGCGCCTCGCGGGTTTCACGGCTGTCCAGCAGGCGGATGTGGAGGCGATGGCCCTTGTTGGGCAGCGGCCGGATTTGCCCGGCGGCGAGGGTTTCCTCCCCGGCTCCGGAATCCAGCACCACCGATTGACCGGCGGGCAGCTCGCCGGTTTCGAAAATCACCGCAGGGCAGGGCGGGATGGTGAATGAGAATCCATCCTTGCCGGTGATCGGCAGCAGGCGTAGTTCCAGCGTTTGCGCGCCCGCCTTGCCGCTGGCAAGACACAGCGATTCCGCCTCGCTGACCACCACCGCGTCCGCGGGGACCTGGGATTCGAGCGAGACATCGCCGGCGATCAACGGCACGAGCGCGATTTCGTCGCCGAAACCCAGGGTGCGGAAGGTCGCGTTGATGAGCGGCCGCCCGTCCGCCATTGCAAACCGCAGGCGCGCGGAGAGCAACACGGGTGGCGGCGCCTTGGGACTGGGTTTGGCGACTGGTTCGGCCCGGGCGAGGAGTTGCTTGAACTCGCCGTAGCTGATGCGGACTTCCGCGTCATCGAGTTTTTGCGCATGGGCGGGGATGCCAAGCGCGAGGATCGCGCTTCCGATGAGTGGATGTAGATTGGCCATGCGCGAAACCTCGCGCGCTTCCGTGAAACGATGATGAAGTCCGCGTGAAAAACCCGCGTGGATGCGCTTTCCGGATGTGGCCGCATCACGCGCCGGGCCGGAGTTGAGTCAACCGGGACCCCGCCGGGCATGCGCCGGAATCCTTCCGTTCACTTCTTCATTCCGCGCAGCTGTTTTTTCACCGTGCGCTCGAATTCCTCATCATGGGGATTGCCGGCCCACACCAGTTTGCCCGTGGTGTCGAACACGCAGGCATGCGGTATGCCTTCGCTTTCAACCGGCACGGAACCGCCCGACATCACGGGAAATTTGACCCGCGCGTCCTTGAGAATCTTGAGGATCTGCTCCTTGGTGCCGCCCTGGCATTCCAGTCCGACGACCACGAGCCCCTTCTTTTCATTGCTCTTCGCGAGTTTCGCCAGATCCGGAAGACTGGCGATGCAGGGCGGGCAATTCACACCCCACATCTCGACGACGACCACCTTGCCCGCGAGACTCTCCTTGTCGAATGGCACGTCATTGACGACATCGCCGAAGCGGACTTCGGACAACGAGGCATCCGGCACGGCTTTGTCAGAATCCTTCTCCTTCGCAAAGGCGGTGACGGGCAGGAGGGCGATGCCCACAAGAATGGTGATGATTTTCATAACGAGGCAGACACTATGGCCATCCGGCGTGAACGCAAGCACCGGCTTGAGGTCCGCCCGGGTCGCTCATTCCGGTCAAAGCCGGCGGAACGCACCTCATCCACCGTCGCTTCACGGTTTGTAGGGCGGCTGGACACGATGGACCTGATGCCGTATCCTTGCCGCCAGTGAAGTTTGGAAATTTCATCCTTCCGGCGGTCGCTCTTCTGATCGCGGTGATCCTGCTCGGCAAACAGCGCAATGACATGTCCGTGATCCGCTCCGCAAACGCGGAGCTGCGGCAGCGGATCGCCACTGTCCGCGATGCCCCGCGCGACCCGGATGCGCCGTCTCCCGCAACCCGGCCTGACCAGTCCGCCGCGGGCAAAAAACCCGTCAACTGGGAGAATCTGGCGGTAATGATCCGGCAAACCGGCGTGGACAATCGTTCGGGAAACGCCCCCGGCATGTTGTCGATCCAGAGGAGACTGCTTGCGATGGATGCCGCGGAACTGGTGGCCGGTTTGGATCGGATCGCCGCCATGAGTCTCGATGACGGGACGCGCCGGAAACTGGAGGACATGATCCTCGATCCACTGGCGAAGAAGGATCCCGAACTTGCGCTGAACCGCTTCAAGGGCAGGCTCGCGGGCGCTCCCGGCATCGATTCGCTGCTGCTTTCCTCGGCGCTCGGCCTGTGGGCCGGGCGGGATCCCGCAGCCGCCACCGCCTGGCTCGACCGGGAGATCGCCGCAGGCACATTCGACGCCAAATCACTCGACGGCTACAACCGGAACCGCGAGTGGTTCGAGGCAAACATCATCCCGCGCCTGTTCGCGACCGACGCCGCCGGTGCGGAGGCGCGGCTGTCCGCCCTGCCGCCGCAGATGCGCAAAGAGATCCTCATGAAAGAGAACCCTTTCGCGCGGGACGAAGTCGCTTATGCGGAGCTCGTCCGCAGGCAACTCAACGACGACGGACGTTTGGCGACGATCGGCCAGCGGGCCTCCGCCATCGTCCTGCAAGGCGGGGGCTTCGCGGATGTGGACCACTATCTCGAACGCATCTCGGCCACGCCGGATGAACGGCTTCGCAGTCTGGAGAAGGTCTCCACCCAATATATCAACTCGCTTGCGGCAAAGGGAAAACTGTCGGGGGCGGAAATCGACGCGGTGAGGGCCTGGGCCCGGCAACAGGCGCCCGATGCGGTGGACCGGTTGACCGGCGAGGGTCTCGGCATGGCGGTGGCCGGCGCTGCGGGCATGAGCTTCGAACAAGCCTCCGCCCTGGCTTTGGGATATCATCAGGCATCCGCCAACGACGATGTGCTCCAGACGTTTCTATCCACGATCCCCGCCGACCGGAACAAGGCCGCGGCCCGTGAGCTCGCCGGCAAAATCTCCGACCCCGCGAAACGGGAGAAACTGCTCGGGAAATTCCAATGAATCCGCCGATGAGGAAATCCGCCGCCATCACCCTGTTGATTGTCGCCGCCGCCATCTGGATCGGCTGGGTGGATCGCGTGAAGCTCAGCGAACTGCGGGCGGAAAGGCAGCGGCTGGTGGCCGAGTCCGCCGAATTGGGGATTCGCCCGGCCGGCCCGGATGATGACGCATTCCGCATCACCAAGCGCGCCCGGGTGGACAAGCTCGCCGAGGCCCGCCATCTGGCAGATGACATCATCGCCCTCGCCAGGGATCTGGAGTGGCTCAAAGAAAGCGGCGGCCAGCCGGATATCGCCATCCAGGATCGGATCCTGGATGCGCTCGAACGGTTCCGCGCCCTCGATGCCGATCAACTCATGGTCATGATCGCCGGGTTCCAGGCCGCAGTCGGCATCGGCGACGACATGCGGGGAACGATTCTCTCATTCGCGACCGCGGAGCTCGCCGGGCAAAACCCGCAGGCCGCCTTGGCGCTTTTGTGCGGCAGCGGCAATCCGATCGTGAGCGGCCCCACCCGCATGAGCCAGATTCTCAAATCCATCTCGAATTGGGCCGCGTCGGATCCCGCCGCGGCGCTGGCATGGTTGCGGGCGAATCCCCCGGAATTCATCGACACGGAATCCATGGAGCGTGCCGTGGTGGAAGGCACCGCCCGCAGCGATCTGAAGCGTGCCCTCGCCTTGATCGGGGAACTCGGCATTCGCGAACCCGGCGAGACGCTGCGTAAAATCGCGGGCAACCTCCGCGACTCCGGCGAGCGGACGCAGTTCCTGCGCCTGGCCAAGGAGTTCGCGGCGGCCGATCCCGGCAGGTATGGAGGAGAGGAAATGATGGGCGTCCTGAGATCCCTCGCCGCCGGCGTTGCGAATGATGGCTACGCGCAGGGCAGCCGGTGGATCGCGGAAAACAATCTAACGGATCGTGAGATCGCCGCGATGGCGGGCAGCATCGGACATTTCGCCAGAAGCGATGAAAAAGGCCGGTGGATCGAATGGATGGCGGAGAACGTTTCCGGTGAGAACCGCGACGGCATGATCGATGGCATCGTGCGCAACTGGACGCAGGGCGACCACCGCGCCGCAGGTGAATGGCTGGCCGCCGCGCCGGACGGCCCTGCCAAAAACGCCTCCGTGGCCGCCTTCGCGAAGACCGTGGCTCCCCACAATCCGCAGATCGCCGCGCAATGGGCACTGACCCTGCCACCCGGAGACAAAAGAAACGAAACGCTGAAAGCCGTCTACAAGCAGTGGCCTCTGGACGACCCGGAAAGCAGGGCGGAGCGTGACGCGTTCATGACCGCGCATCCGGTCGATTGATGGCCGCAGGGCAGGGACGGCTTTGCCTGCGGCCATGCGGTATGCGCTTCGCGAAGGGATTGGATTTCGCTAAAGCTCAAAGGGCATTCCGCAGCCGTCCGGCGCGGGCAGGGACGGCTCTCCGCAGCCGTCCGGCGCATGGGAGGACATTGATATGTGAATGAACCGATCTTTGAGCCTCGCATTCGCCGATCAATCCCACCTCATGCGCCGGACCGCCCGGAGGTCGGTCCCTGCCTTACGGCACGCCGGGCAGGGACGGCTTTGCCCCGCCTGCGCGGGGCCATGCGGTGTGCGCTTCGCGAAGGGATTGGATCTCGCTAACGCTCAAAAGGCATTCCGCAGCCGTCCGGCGCATGGGAGGAGATTGATATGTGAATGAACCGATCCCCCGAGCCTCGCATTCGCCATCAATCCCACCTCATGCGCCGGACCGCCCGGAGGTCGGTCCCTGCCTGCCGTGCCCACCCGGCAAGACTCTTAGGCCGGGGGCATTGTGAGCCGGGCATCCGTGCCGCCGCCGGGCGCGGGATCGAGCGTGACGGACCCGCCGTGGAGCTCGGCGGCCTCTTTCACCAGCGTGAGACCGAGACCGGTGCCCTTGCGCCCCGCGCCGTGGTGGCGCAGCGAGTAAAAACGGTCGAAAATCCGGTCCCGCGCGTAATCCGGGATGCCCGCACCATGATCGCGGATGGCTAGCAGGATCCTGCCGCCGCTCTCCGCGAGCGTGATCCGCACCGATCCGCCGCGCGGCGAGAAGTCGATGGCGTTTTCCAACAGATTGGTCACCGCGGCCCGCAGGATGAACGCGTCGCAATGGACGGGCAGGGGAGTGGCGGGAAACTCCGTGACCAGCGGGACGCCGGCGATTTCCGCCAGCGGCCGGGCCTGGTCGATGGCGCCGCTGACGATCTCGCGGAGGTCGCAGGTGCGCGCGGCGTCGAGCGATTTGCGGCTCTCGATGGCGGAGAGTTCGAGCAGGCGGTTGATGAGGCGCTCGCTGCGCGAGGTCTCGGCGAGGATGTTTTCAAGGAAGTGTTTGCGGGTTTCCGCGGGCATCTCCTCGTCGATGAGTTCCGCCGCGCCGCGGATGGCGGCCAGCGGGCTCTTCATCTCGTGCGTCAGCGTGCGGATGTAGCGCTCGACGTATTGGCGGTCCTCCAGCGCGTCGCGCATCGAGTCGAGCGCGCCGGCGAGCGTGTTGACCTCGCGGCCGATGCCGATTTTGGGCTTGGGCGGACGTTCGCCGCGTTCGACGGCGCGCGCGTATTCGGTGATGCGGCCGATCGGTTGGAACAACCACAGGAAAACCGCGCCGATGAGGAACAGGATGCCGCCGCCGATGAGGGCGCAGGCGGTGTAGATGATGCGGCGCCGCTCGCGCACCAGCGGCATGACGTCGAGCTGCGGCTTGAAAACCGTTAGAACACCCTGCGGCGCCGCCGGATCGCCGACCGGCGCGGCGACGTAGAGCACGGAGGTGGACGAATCGTCCGGATCATCGCGGCTGCTGCGCGCGCCGTAACGGCCTGCGAGGGTCAGCGAGACATCGCGCATGTGGCGCAGGTTTTGTCCCTCGCGCCGGCCGTCCTGCGAGTCGAAGATGACATTGCCGCCGGCATCGGTGACATAGGCATGGATGCCGACGCCTTGTTTGAGATGGTCGAAGATCCGGGCTTCGAGCGTGCGGGCATGCGCGCCGTCGAAGGCCTCGCGCAAGTCCCGGGAATCCATTTTTCCGCCGCTTAATTCCCGCCCGACGATTTCGGCCAGCAGGTTGGCGGTGTCCACCATCATTTCCTCGGTGGCCTGGTAGGTCTGCGGTTCCACCTCCGCGAGGAAATGGCGCGAGAGCTGATAGAAACCCAGCGTGATGATGCAGGCGATGAAAAACAGCGTGACGCGGGTGAAGCGCATTTTTGGGTAAAAAGCTGAAATACTGAAAAGCTGAAATGTTGTGATGCCGAGATGGTGAAATTATGGATTCGGGGAGAAGCTGTAGCCGAGGCCGCGGCGGGTTTCGATGTGGTTTTCGGCGCCGCCGCGGGCGGCACGCAGTTTCGAGCGGATCGACTTGATGTGGGCGTCCACGGTGCGGTCGGTGACGGCACCCGGATCCTGCCAGGCGTGGTCGAGCAGTTGATCGCGGGTGAGGACGCGGCCGGGGTGCTCCATCAGCACCAGCAGCAGCTTGTATTCATGGGCCGTGAGGTCCAGCGGCGCGCCCGCGCAGTGGATGCGCATGGCATGGGGATCATGATGGAGGATCGATGCGCCGGCATGCGCGGGAGTCCCGCTCGGGCGCGCGATCCCGCCCTGCGACCGGCGCAGGATGGCCCGGACGCGGGCGACGATTTCCCGCGGCGAAAACGGCTTCGTCACGTAGTCGTCGCCGCCCAGCTCCAGACCGAGGATGCGGTCCAGCTCGCCATCGCGGGCGGTCAGGAAAAGCACCGGGACCTGCGAGGTTTCCCGAAGGCGGCGGCAAACATCCAGTCCCGTCATGTCCGGCAGGCCGATGTCGAGGATAGCGAAATCAAACGGCTCGCGGGCCGCGGCGGCAAGCGCGTCGCCGCCGGTGAGGGCATGGATCACCGAGAAACACTCGGTTTCCAGCGCATAAATCAACGTATCGGCAATCGCGGGTTCATCCTCCACCAACAACACTCGGGCCATGCCGGGCATTTCAGACGTTCCCGCGGAAATGCCAATCCGGAAATCCCGCGCTCCGCAATGAGGGCGCGCGCTCGATCAGGGCGCATGCCAAAGGATCGCGCAAGCCTCGCCCAAGAAGCCACCGTCCGGCTTGCCCTGGCATGCCGTTGTCTCCCCCCGTTGTCATGCGCAGCGGCCAGCGGCATCACGATGGATCGTTGCGCATAAGACCGCCAAAGCCGGCGGCACCTGGCTTCAGGTTCCCAGCCGCGAGTTCGCGCGGTAGCGCGCGGGGGTGTGGCCGTG
>JALOUA010000151.1 GCA_025457625.1 Akkermansiaceae bacterium | reverse complement strand
TTCCTGCTCGTCGAGGGTTTTGGGGAGTTGGGCGCTTTGTTTGCGGGGCAGGTCGAGATCGGCGGCGGGGTTGGCGGGGATGGTGCCGGAGCGGCAGAGCCAGGCGAAGAAGCGGCGGATGCAACCGAGGCGGGCGAGTTGGGTGTTGGTGACGAGCGGCCTGCCGCCGCGCGGGCTGCGGTAGTGATGGAGGAAAAGTTGATAGGTTTCGAGATCGGCGCGGATGAAGACGGCGGGATCGTGCGTGTCGCGTGCGGCGGCCCATGCGGTGAACTGTCGTAGCGCCCAGCGGTGGGCGTCGATGGACGGCTGCGAGTAGGCGCGGGCGCTGAGGTTTTGTAGAAAGGCATCCGCGTGTGCGGCGATGCCTTGCGGAGTTGGGGTTTGCGGGGCGCGTGCACCGCCCTTGCGGCGTCCGCGCATGGCGCTGAGGTTGGGGAGTCCGGGTGGGCCTGGCATGGTTTTCCACCCATGGGTCCGGCTGCGCGGATGAGAAAGTGAAAAGTTTTCCGCCGTTCATCCCATGGATTGGGAGGATGCAAACCGAAGTCCGAAGTTCAACGGTGGATCCGGGCATTTGATACCACTGAAACACTGAGAACCACTGAAGGAACTGAATTTTTTGAGATGGATGATGGACGCACCTTTCCCTGCTTGTGGGATTTCCTCAGTGACCTCAGTGGCTGTCTGAAAAATGGCAGGGACCGTTCTCCGCAACGGTCCGGCGAATGGAACTAGAATGCGTGTGACCATGAAATGCTTAAAAATCAAGTCATGGACGATCATTCGCAGCCCATTCTCGCGGACCACCCGGAGGTTGGTCCCTGCCAATCAGGATTTTTCAGACAGCCTCTCAGTGTTTCAGTGGTTTTCCGGCCGGGAATCCCGAATCAATTTCCGAATCCGCGTTGAATGCGGCGGACCACATTTGAGACGCGCGATGAAAATCAATGCAAAGTGAAATAAATCTTGACCTCTGCTGTGACATTAAAGTTTTTATTTTGAATGGTTCGAATAAGGCCATCGCGGCAGGCACGCGGCAGGCACGCGGCAGGCACGCGGCAGGCACGCGGCAGGCACGCGGCAGGCACGCGGCAGGCACGCGGCAGGCACGCGGCATAGATCCGCGCGGAGCGCGGGCGGCATGGCTGGCTTGCCGCCCGCTGAGAGTTTCCGGCCCGGATGCGGGCCCGTGTTCCGGCGCGTCGCCGGGCATCCTCTTTCACCGGGTTGTTCCGGTGTCGTCCCGGACGCCGCGCACCGGATGCGTGGCGGTCATTTGCCATTAACCGAACCACCGCGATGAAATCCCATCCATCCCGCCCGCGCCCGCCGCGTTCCGCCATGCGCTCCCTGTTAGGTTGTTGCCTCATGTTGGCGGCGGCGGCCGCCGCACAGGAGCCGGCAGCCGCGCAGAAGGCACCGGCTTTGATGGATTCCGACGGCGATGGTTTGCCGGACGCCTGGGAATTGAAATGTTTCGGCGATCTTACCCGCGGCCCCGACGAGGACAATGATGGCGACACGCTGGACAACATGCTGGAGCATCAGGCGGGCACAAATCCCGCGCAGGCCGACAGCGATGGCGACGGATGGTCCGACTGGGTGGGCCTGCCGGGTTATCTCTATCAGGAAAGATGGCCGGAGGCTGAGCAGCCCCACCCGCGTGACTACTATCCGCGCCATCTTTTCGATGCGCCGGGCGCGACGGTCTTTTTCCATCCGGGAGCCGCGGTTTCCGGCACGAAGGAAAGCCGTTTCCGCCAGCGTCTGCGGGGCCGCCTGATCGCACCCGCCACGGGCGATTACGAACTGTTCATTACCGGCAACAGTTGGTGTGAGCTGTGGCTGGGAACGGGGGAAAGCCGCTTCGGCGCGCGCCGCGTCGCCTGGATAGGCCCGGCGCGCAACGCATGGGCCCGCCGCAACCAGTTTGAGAAATTCCCCCCGCAGAAAAGCCAACCGGTGAGGCTTGAGGCGGGGCGCGAGTATTACATCGAGATTCTTCATCGGACGATCGAGGCTCCGCGCCATCATGTGGCGCTGGCATGGCGGCCGCCGGGGGCCGGGAAGCCCGTGGTTGTCCCGCAATCGGCCCTGCGGTCATGGGTGCCCGAAGCGGAGGATGCCGATGACGATGGCATACGCGACGCGTGGAAACGCGAGCATCGTCTGGAGGCAGGCCGCGCAAGCTCCATGGCGGACGATGATGGCGACGGCATTGTCAACGCGCTCGCCCATGCCTTGGATGGTGATCCGCATGCCGGCAAACCTCTGCCCGGCGCGCTGGCCTGGTCTCGTTGGTATGATCCGCCGACTGACGCGGTTTACCAATACAACAAGCTGGCACTTGCCGACAGGGCACCGGATTTCCGCTGCGCGGCCACGCTCGACGGGATGAGGTTGCCTACTTTGAAAAGCCAGGCCGTCCCCACCCTCGACCGCCTGCACGGTACCGTCACGGCTCCGGAAACAGGCTTGTACACCTTCTGGATCATCGGGCGCTCATCCGCGCAATTGTCACTCTCGCCCAACGCGCATCCGTTGCGCAAGGCACCCATCCTGCGCCGCAACCATGACACCCGGCAAACTGCCGAATGGGACGGTTGTCCCGGAGTCAGTTCGGTTCCCATCTGGATGGAGCAGGGAAAACCGAGGTTTATCGAGGCGCTCTACTCCCCGCCCTCGGGGACGCAGAGCCTGCGTGTGGCGTGGAAACGGCACGAACCTCAAAAATGGCTGGAAAGCGGGCTGAGCGGCAGTGTCACCGGCACATGGAGCGACCGGAAAGGATCGACGATGGTGGCCAGCGTGCGCGGCGTGGCGGCTTATGGCGGTGTGGCGGGCGACGGATTGTGGTACCGCCATGTCACGGGGGATGGGGACTGCGAATGGGTCTGCCGCCTGGACTCCCTGCGCGGTCTGGCGCCCGGCGCGGGTGGCGGCCTGATGTTGCGCGCCTCGAGCGATCCATTCGCACCTTTCGTGGCCGTCACGCTCGATGGAGACCGCACATTCGGCTTCCACAGCCGGGCCGCGGCATTCGGTCCGGAGCGTTCCCGACAAACCAGACCCTACACCGCCCGCGCGCAGTTCCACCATAAGAACAACGTATGGCTGAAGCTAGGCACACGCGCGGGAACCTGTTTCGCCTCCTATTCGACAAACGGCGTGACATGGAAATCCATCGGCATGGTCAAAGTGAATCTCGGCGCAAAATACCTCGCGGGACCCGCCGCATGGGGCGGGCGTGTCAAGGAACCCGTGGAAGTGGTATTTTCCCACTTCGCGGCGACCGGATTGTGCCCCGACGAGGAAATCCCCGCCGCAGTGCTAGCCACACCCCCAATTAATCCGCTCGATCTCGACGCGGACGGACTGCCGGATGCATGGGAACAAAAACACGGACTCAGCGCAAGCTCAGCTGCCGGCGCTGACGGGCCGCGCGGTGATCCCGATGAAGACGGAGTCAACAATGCGTTGGAATACGCACACGGCGGCCACCCGCTTGAACCCGGCGGCTTCAACGGCCGACTTCTGCGCGAGCAATGGCTCGCGATGCATGGCATTACCGTCGCGGACCTCACCGGTGATCCGCGCTTCAGACAAGAACCCGATCTGCGTGACCTCGTGAGGCAAGTCGATCTACAAGGCGGTGACGGCGACTACCGCTACGGCCAGCGCCTGCGCGGCACCATCACCGCGCCCGTGAGCGGTACCTATCGTTTCTGGCTCGCCAGCCACCACGGCGCTTCACTGGCGCTCTCCACGGACGCCAAGCGCAACCACCTGCGCGTGATCGCGGCCCTCGCCGGCAGCGACGGCGAAACCAGCGGCCTCCACGAGTGGGACAAATTCCCCGGCCAACGCTCCGCCGAACTCCAACTCGCGGGTGGCGAGCAATATTTTGTCGAAATCCTCCACAAAACCGGCCTGGGGGCCGACCATGTCTCCATTGCCTGGGAATACACCGGCGTGGACGGCAGCCACCAGCCGCGCGTCATCGTGCCCTCGCGCGCGTTCAAATCCCACGTCCCCGACAAGGACGATCTCGACGACGACGGCCTGCCCGACAAGTGGGAAACCGGCCACGGTCTCAACCCCGCCGACAACGGCCGCTACGACCCCGTGCGCGAGGGAGCCGAAGGAGACTTCGACGGCGATGGCCTGAGCAACCTAACAGAATACCAGCTCGGCACCGATCCTACGAAATCCGACAGCGATGGCGACGGAGTGTCGGACCAGGATGAACTGCGGCTCTACGGCAGCGATCCGCGGGTGAAGGATGTCATTCCACCGGTCAAAGTGGCCGATCTCGATCTCGCCGCATCTCGCGTGTCATCCGGCACATGGCATGGCGGCGCTGACGGCTCGCTAGTGTCCGCCGCGCGGCGTGGCGCGGTCGAGTTCGTAGTCGATATTCCGAAACCCGGCCTCTACATGCTACGCGTCGAGGCTGCCGCCCACTCGTCCGCAGGCCACGTTCCCCCCGTTCCGCTTCTGGTGGAAATCGATGGACGCCGGATCGGTCTCATGGAAGTCGGCAAGGAAGCCGCGACCCGCGGCTGGCTTACTCCGGTGCTTGGTGTCGGCCGGCACGTCATCCGCTTGGAAAACCGCAACGTCACGGTCGGTGTGACTCTCGAAATTCTGGGTGTGGAAATCCTGTTCCATGAAGGTTCCGCACCGGGCGATAAATCGACACCGGCGTGGCTGGCCGCTTTCCATGTCGCCCACAACAAGGTGAACAAAGCTCCGCTTTCCTCGCCCGTCTCGCCGCTCTGCATCGAGGGCACCGCCCGCCATCCCTCTCTGGTGTCCATCGCTACAAAAAACCACTCCGTGACCGCCACCGAAGGTCTTGCGGGATACTGGTTTGCGGACATCCACTTGGATTCCGCCGGCACCACCAAACTAACGGCATTCTTCGACGCAGGCACACACACCGTACCCTTGGAAATCGAATGGTCCGAAACCAACCTGTTCACTACGGACGGACCCATGCTCGTCCGGGTCGGTGACGCGCTGAAAATAGTCGCCATTCCAACGGTCGCACTCGCTGATGAAACCTGCGTGGTCACCATGGACGGCGAACTCCTGCATGAAGGACCATCCACCACTCCAAGTATCGTTACATTCGACCGCCCGGCGGATCATGTCTTCACCGCCAAAGTCAACACCCCCGCAGGCATACAGTCCGCTCGGCTCGACGTAAAAGTGATTGATGGAAGCTTCGGCACCCCCGCAGCCGTGCCCGTCGGTTCGTCCAGAATCTTGTCCTTGGCTTCCATCGACAAACAACTGGACCTCGAAGCCGATCCGTCCGTCGCTCTTCTTGAAATCGAAACTCCGGAAAAGAGCCCGCGCCAGATCCGAGTGACGCTTGCTGCGAATGCCACAGGAACCAACCGCATCATTGCCAGGCTGCCTGGCGGCGGCATCGTGGATGCCGCCACAATTCCAAGCTTCCGCGTTGTCAATTCAGCCCGGGCGCTCGACGCCCATGTCGTCAACATCCTGCCGGATGGCACCCGCGTCGTTGAAATCGGTATCCTCATCGAAGGCAGTATTCCGCCGGATCTCCTGCTGCGTATCAAACTGATCGTCACCGACGCCGTGTTTGCCAATGGCGAGACGTACTACGAGCTGCGCGCTGGAGATTTCGATGAAAACGGGGTAGCGCGTCTCACCATTTACAAAGCCCCCGGCCATGGTGTGGCCGCTGTCTGCCACACCATGGAAATCGACCAAATCCCAGAAACTCAAGACGAGCCATCCGAAGAGTGATCGCGCGCTATCCATTCCATTCAAACTCCACCCCGGCATGAATCCTCCGCCATCATCAGGAAACCGCCCGCGACCTGGACGGATGCTGTGGATCGCAGTCTTGATCGCGCTGTTTGCAGTCATATTCACATACGCCTTGCGTATCGAAAAAACGAAACCCGAAACACCATCCGCAGCAAAGCCGCTGGAAACCATCAGCATCCCCGTGGATGCAGGGAAACCGGAAACACTCAACAGGGTCCGCGCCGCGCTGGAAGCGGATGACGATCCTCGCGGTTTGTCCCGAGTCGAAGCACTGCGCTCCATTGATGATGATCTCACCCGTAGCGAATCCAATGCCCTGCTCGGCATCCTCCTGAAACCCCGTGATCCATCCGCGCCGGAAGGCGTCCACTCGGTGGTATTCCACGAAACCGCACTGGCACTCCATAGACATGCCGCTGTCCGTAGGGAATTCGCCCGCACCCTCGCCACAGTCGCCCGCGACCCGGGACGCGACCCCGTCATCCGCGACTATGCCGTCCAGCACCTGTGCCAGCTTTGGCAAAAATCCGAGAGGGACCTTGCCGAACGCATCCAGGCAACCCTCGACGAAATCGCTGATGAGTCGCCAGACATCGCCCCTTCCGCGCTCTTGGCACTCCACCTTCTCGGTGCCTCAACCGCCTCCGGCATATCATATCAGGAATCCGCACCCCACGCCGTTCCCGACGCAAAAATCGCACCTCGCGTCCGCACCCTGTTGGCCGCGGACGCCGCCACTTCCACCGCCGCGCGCATGACCGCCTTGCGCATTGTCGGTGAACGCCGGCTCTCCGGTTTCCACAATGACCTCGCGCGCATCGCCGCCGATCCCACATCCGGGCACACCCTCGTCCGCATGGCTGCGGTCGCCGCCATTGCCCGCTTCGGCGACCCGCATGACCTGCCGCTGCTCCGCAGCTTCGACCGTTCCGACCCACGCATGGCATCCGCCATCGACCACGCCATCGCCCGCATCGAATCCAAGCCATGAAACCGTTACCGCCCGCCACCCTCACCGGCCAGTCCTCTGCCATCCTCCTCAGCCTGGTCGCGGTCCTGTTGTTGTCCCACGCCATCCATGCCCAAGGGATCAATCCCGACCCCGGCAGCGGTGAGGTATCGGAGTTCACCGTCACCCGCAGCGTGCCTGGCGGCACCATTTACGATCCTCTTCTACTCCTCCCTGGCGGCGAGGCATACGAACTACCGGGCGATCGCACCGGGCAGGTGAGCATCACGATGTCCATCACTCACAACTTTTCCGGCACCATCACCACCTCGCTACGCGGGGCCGACGGCGAGCGGATCACCTCCGCCACCGGCAACAATCCTTCATTGACCTTCGCGCCACTCAAGCACCGCTACCCCTTCATCATCACCGTTGAGTCACCCACGGGCGATCCCGTCTTCACACGCCTCATCTCATCAGGCAATGGCGGCGGCACGCAAGGCCCCGGTTACACCGGGGTACATACCAGCCACGATGCCAACATCGAAAGCGACGACGAATACCGCATCCCACAGGAGGAAGACGGGGGGGACTATGACACCGGCGAGAAGGATGTCTCATCCGGCGGTTGTGGCAGTTGCGAATCGTCCTCCTGCGACCTATCCCACTCCAACGAAACCGCGAACGCCGACACAACCGGCCCGGACGAGGAGGGCAGCTTCCACGCCGGATTCAACGCGGGGGTTTCCATGCAGGGCGACTCGCAAACTGGCGTCGATGCGCAAATCGACCCCAGTTCCGGCGTATCACGTTCATCCTTCAAGTCCCACGGTACGGGTGACGCCATCATCACGCGCAGCGGCAACAATCTCGACACCATCACCACCGGCAGCGCTTACACCAAGTTCGAAGACGTCACCGGTGGTGTGAAAGTTTCGATTTCAAAAACCCAGGGAGGAACCGCCAACCGCACCATCACCTTCATTAACAGCGGCACAAACCAAATCACCCGCACCTCCACTTACGGTAACAAATCCGTCGAAACCGTCTGGTCCCACACCCCGGCCTCTCCCCCAGCACAAAAAGCCACATGGACCATCGTCATGGGCAACGGCGCGCGTAAATCCGTCCTGACCCGCGAAGACAACGGTTCGGATCCATCTTTGCGCGTCGAACGTCTCAAACTTTACGAACGCGCCGCCGGATCGACAGGCGTTGCGGATATCCTCGTCTCCGATGTTTGCGAAACCCATGCCAAAACCCTGCTCGGCTGGCGCAGGATCAAATCGGAAGTATACGGAACCGCGGGCGATCCCCTCACCACCGTATGGGAATACTACGGCCCCGCCGACGGTCTGGTCAAAGCCGGCCTGCTCAAATCCGTGACCAGGCCCGATGGAAACACGGAATCACACGACTATTACACAACCGGCTACACCTATCACACCATCATCAGGCCGTTTGCCGGGGGGACGCAAACCGCCTTGGAAATGCGCTTCAAGAGTGACTCGGGATCTCCCTCCTACGTATATGATAAAGTGGGAAACAATTTGTTGTCCCTGCGCTACGACACTTGGACATCGAACGGAATGATCCGCAGCAAACACGATGGGACAGTGTACCTCTCCACCTCGCATACCATCACCCCTTTCGGCGCGGATTTCGGAGGCATCCCGTCCCTCGTTTCAAAGTCCGACGGCACCCGCACCACCCAATCACACAGCCGCACCAACGATTTCCGCAACCTTACGGTCATACACGGCGCACCGGCTGGCGGCAGCGGCGTAAGCGAGGGAACGAGCACCACAACCGCCCGCGACAAGAACAGCATCATCCAAACCAGACTGGTCACCGCCTACGGAGGAACCGGCGCCGGGACCTTGATCGAGGACTTCAGGGTCACCGCCTCCGAATCTTCGACCGGCAGGCCTACCGAGGCCGCATATTTCGAAGGCACTTCCGGGGAATATTCCATTTCCCGTGAATATGCCTGCTGCGGCTTGGTGTCCGAAACCGACAAATACGGTCTTGTCACCTACCACCACTATGACGACCTCGGCCGCCATATCCGCGTCAACCGCCAGGGTGTCACACAAGCCACCGTTTATGACGGTCTCACCGTCCGTAATCACCGCTATCCCGGCACCGTCACTGGAGGCGTCTGGACCGGAACACCCGGCCCCACCAACGAAATCTCCAACACCAGCCGCAACCTATCCGCCACCTTCCAGTATTCATGGGAACGCTCGCCGCAGACCGAAGGCGGCACTCACAATGGAACCACCCTCACCGGAGCCAATCCCGATGCCGCACCGCCCAGCTACTCGGCCAATCCGGAACTTTTCACGACCACCGAATACCGCCACAGGAATCCCGCCGCCGCCACCCCCAACCCCCACGGCCTCGCC
>JALOUA010000150.1 GCA_025457625.1 Akkermansiaceae bacterium | reverse complement strand
GCGGCAGATGTTGCGGTGGAAGGTGAGGTATTTCAGCGATGGCGCGGTGATCGGCAGCCGGGCGTTTGTGGACGGCTTGTTCGAGCAGTGCCGGGAACGTTTCGGGCCGAGGCGCATGAGCGGCGCGCGGAAGATGCGTGGCAGTGGCCAGGCCGCCGCCGGAATCTTGTGGAGCATGCGGGATTTGCGGGTTGGGACCCGGTGATTCCATGAACCGCCCACCGAGGTGATCAATGAGGTCAGCGATCGTGGGGAGATCGGGTTAGCGAAGCGTAATCCAGCAACCCTTGTTTCCCGCCTTCCCTGCCGAAGCCGGATTCCTTGTAGCCGCCGAAGGGTGAGCTGGGATCGAACTTGTTGTATGTATTCGCCCAGACGACACCGGCCTTGAGACGGGAAGCCATCATGAGGATCCGGGAGCCCTTGTCGGTCCAGACACCGGCGCTCAGGCCGTAGGGTGTGTTATTGGCCTTCTCGATGGCTTCCTCGGGCGTGCGGAAGGTGAGGATGGAGAGCACCGGGCCGAAGATCTCCTCGTTGGCGATGCGCTGGCTTTGCGAGACGTTGGAGAAGAGGGTGGGGGGGAAATAGAAACCGTTGCGCGGCAGCTTGCAGGCGGGTTGATGGATCTCCGCGCCTTCGTCGACGCCGCTTTGCACGAGTTGTTGGATTTTTGTCAGTTGTTCCTTCGAATTGATCGCTCCGACGTCGGTGTTTTTGTCGAGCGGGTCGCCGACGCGCAGCACGGCGATGCGGCGCTTGAGGCGGGCGAGGATGTCGTGGGCGATGCTTTCCTGAACCAACAAGCGGGATCCCGCGCAACAGACGTGGCCTTGGTTGAAGAAGATGCCGTTGATGATGCCTTCCACGGCTTGGTCGAGCGGGGCATCCTCGAAAACAATGTTGGCGGCCTTGCCCCCGAGTTCGAGGGAGAGTTTTTTGCCGGTGCCGGCGAGGGCGCGCTGGATGATTTTGCCCACCTCAGTGGAGCCGGTGAAGGCGATTTTGGCGGCGAGCGGATGGTTGACGACGGCGGCACCGGTCTCAGCCGCGCCGGTGACGATGTTGACGACGCCCGGCGGCAGGCCGGCATCGGTTAGAATGGAGGCGAACTTGAGCGCGGTGATGGATGTCGTTTCCGCGGGCTTGATCACCACGGTGTTTCCCGTCGCAAGGGCGGGGGCGATTTTCCATGCCAGCATGAGCAGCGGGAAATTCCACGGAATCACCTGGCCGACGACGCCGAGGGGCGCGAGCGTGCGGCCGGGTGCGGCGTAGCCGAGCTTGTCCGCCCAGCCGGCGTGATAGAAGAAGTGCGCGGCGGCCATCGGCAGGTCGAAGTCGCGCGACTCGCGGATCGGCTTGCCGCCATCGAGTGTTTCGGCCACGGCGAACTCGCGCGAGCGGTCCTGCAGCAGCCGTGCGATGCGGAACAGATACTTGCCGCGCTCCGCGCCCGGCAGCTTGCTCCATGATTTGAAAGCCTTCGCCGCGGCCTGATAGGCGGCGTCCACATCCGCAGCGTTGGCGAGCGGGATATCCGCCAGTTTTTTGCCATCGCGAGGCGAGATGCTGTCGAAATACCTGCGCGATTTCGGTGCGACGGATTTCCCGCCGATAAAGAGACCATGGCGCGGATCGATGTGGGCGGGTGCGGATTCCGGAGCGGGATCAAATTCCCAGAGATCGCCGAAGAGCAGTTCGCGGGCGGTGGTTCGTTTGGCGGGCATTTCAGCTAGAGGTTGGGGCGGTGTTGGGCGGAAGCGCGAGACACCCGGCGGCTGACGGAGTCCGGAAACCGCCCGATGACTGCGGCAGCATTTTCGATATCCTGCCCGGCGGCAAGCCGGATCAGGCCGCCACCGCGTGGGTTTTTTATTATCCTTGCACCATCGGGTATTGGTGGAATTTTCAGATTCGCATCCCGCATCATTCATGAAGCCGCACCTCCAGTCCGCCCTTCTTTCCACCGCCGTGCTCGCGGCGACCACTTGTGCCATGGCATCCGAGACAGCCGCCGCGGTCGCCCGCCTCAACGGCGAGGAAGGCAAGCCCCACCTGGTCTTTGTCACCGGTGACGAGGAATACCGCTCCGAGGAAACCATGCCGATGCTGGCCCGCATCCTCCATCGCGACCACGGCTTCACCGTCACCGT
The DNA here is from genome assembly GCA_025457625.1 of Akkermansiaceae bacterium. GTDB lineage: Bacteria > Verrucomicrobiota > Verrucomicrobiia > Verrucomicrobiales > Akkermansiaceae > Luteolibacter. Next base: position 5,996 of record JALOUA010000150.1, on the reverse strand, counting down.
CTGCTTCGCGCTCACCGACGGCGTCATCGATCCCAACCGCACTGACAACATCGAAGGCCTGGAAGTCCTGGAAAAGGCCGACATGATGATCGTCAACGCCCGTTTTCGCAATCTGCCCGACGAGCAGTTGCAGCGCATCACCGCCTTTGCCGAATCCGGCAAACCGATGGCCGGCTTCCGCACCGCCACCCACGCGTTCCGCTACGGTGGCGGTCATCTGATGGACAAGGAGTGGCCGCAAAAAGTCTTCGGGCTGCCCTGGATCAGCCACCACGGGCACATGAACTCCACGGATGTCACTCCCGTGGAGAAAAATGCCGACCACCCCGTTCTGCGCGGCGTCGCTCCCTTTCATGCCCGCAGTTGGCTCTATCACGCCAACACCCTGCTGGACACCGCCACCCCGCTGATGACCGGCCGCGCCGTCAAGGGGGCGGAGGCCGGCGGCGAATACTTCGGCGATCCCCACACCGTCGCCTGGGTCCATCATTACAAGGGGGAAAAAGGCGGTAGCCGTGTCTTTTTCACCACCCTTGGCCACCCTGCGGATTTCAAGCAGGAATCCATGCGCAAGCTGGCCCTCAACGGCATCCTGTGGGCGCTCGGCATGGAGGATGCGATTCCCAACACCGGCAGCAAGGCCGGGTTCGCCGCGCCTTATGAACCCAACGAATCCGGATTCGGCGAAAAATTCAAACCCGGTCTCAAACCCGCCGGTATTTTTGCCGAGTGAGCCGTGGGTCGTTTCCACTGATGGCGGAAACGCCAATCAAGCCTTGGCCATCAAAGCAGAATCCCTTTGACCGGTGCGGCGGGGTTGACGCCTGTGAGCTTGTAGTCGAGGCCCTGGAACTTGGTGGAGAAACGCGCGTGGTCGATACCGAGCTGGTGGAGCAGCGTGGCGTGGAGGTCGCGCACCTGGACTGCGTTTTCGACGGCGGCGTAGCCGAGTTCGTCGGTGCTGCCGTGGACGATGCCCGGCTTGATGCCGGCGCCGGCCATCCAGAGGCTGAAGGCCTTGATGTGGTGGTCGCGGCCGGTGCCCTGGCCCATGGGTGTGCGGCCGAACTCGCCGCCCCAGATGACGAGCGTGTCCTCTAACAGCCCGCGCTGCTTGAGATCCTTGACGAGCGCGGCGGAGGCCTGATCGGTGAGGCGTGCGGACTCCGGCATGTTTTTCTCGATGTCGCTGTGATGGTCCCAGCCGCGGTGATAGAGCTGCACGAAGCGCACGCCGCGCTCGAGCATGCGGCGGGCGAGCAGGCAGTTGCTGGCGAACGAGCCATCGCCCGGCTCCTTGATGCCGTAGAGGTCGAGGATGTGCTGTGGTTCGTCGCGCATGTCGGAGAGTTCCGGCACGGAGGTTTGCATGCGGAAGGCCATCTCGTATTGGGCGATGCGGGTGTCGATCTCGGGATCGACATGTTCGCCGCGCAGCAGGCCGTTGAGGTGGCGGATCTCGTCGATCACCTGGCGCTGGGTGGATTGGCAGACGCCATCCGGGCTGCCGATGTAATGGACGGCGCTGCCCTGCGACTGGAACTGCACGCCCTGGAACTTGGAGGGCAGGAAACCCGACGACCACTGGCGCGCGGAGATCGGTTGATCCGGGTTTTTGCCACGCGAGACCATGACGACATAGCCGGGCAGGTTGCGGGTTTCCGCGCCGAGGCCGTAGAGCATCCATGATCCCATGCTGGGCCGGCCCTTGAGGATGGAGCCGGTGTTCATGAAGGCGTGGGCCGGGTCGTGGTTGATCTGCTCGGTGACCATCGAGCGGATCACGCAGATGTCATCGGCGATGGAGCCGATGTGCGGGAAGAGCTCGGAGATTTCGGTGCCGCATTGGCCGTGGCGTTTGAACTTGGTGAACGATCCGCGGGCGATGAGTTTGTGGCCCTGGAGCTGTGCGAGTTGTTGGCCGGTGGTGAAGGATTCGGGAAAGGCCTGCCCGTTGATCGAGTCGAGTTGGGGTTTTGGATCGAAGGACTCGTATTGGGACGGGCCGCCGGCCATGCAGAGGTGGACGACACGTTTGGCCCGGGCGGGAAAGTGCAGGCCGCCCTGGGCTTGCAGGAAGGGCGGCGCGGCGGATCCGGAGGAAGCCGAGTTTCCCATCAGCTGGGACAGGGCCATGCCGCCAATGCCCGCGAAGCTGCGCTTGAGGAAGGTGCGGCGGCTGCAATCGAGCTGGTAGCGCTCGTAGGCGGCGATGTGTTTCCGGATGTCGTTCATGGCTTCAGTAGCGCGTGATGGTTTCGTGCAGGTTGAGTATCACCCTGCAGAGTTGTGTCCATGCGGCGAGCTCCACGGGATCCTGCGCGGCGGCGGGGTCGGGCTGGCCGGTTTTGAGCAGCGCGGCGGCGTCTTCCGGCTTGGTTTGATAGGCAAGGCGTTGTTGCCTGACAAAGTCTGTGAGGGATTCGGTTTCGCCCGCGCGGGGCTCGCGTGAGAGGGCGAGGCGCAGGGCGTGGCGGATGACGGAGGCATCGTCGGCACCGGGTTTCTCGCGCATGAGGCGTTGGGCGAAGGCCCGGGCGGCTTCGACGAATGACGGATCGTTGAGCAGCGCGAGCGCCTGCTGCGGGCTGTTGGCCTGGTAGCGCTGGGCGGTGCATTCCTCGCGGCTCGGCGCATCGAAGGCGGCCAGCATCGGATGCACGAAGGTGCGCTGCCAGTGCATGTAAAGTCCCCTGCGGTATTGGTCGGATCCCGTGCTGGCGAGGTATTTGCGCTCGGGGAAGTTGAGGTTTTGATAATATCCCTCCGGCTGGTAGGGACGGATGCCGGGGCCGCCGATGATGCCGGTGTCCAACAAGCCGGAGACCGCCAGCGCGTTGTCGCGGATGAACTCGGCATCGAGGCGGCGGGCGGACTGGCCGGCGAGCAGGCGGTTGGACGGATCCTTCTCTAACAACTCCTCGCGGGTGGCCGCCTGGCGGCGGTAGGTCTCACTGGTGACGATGAGGCGCACCATGTGTTTGACGTCCCAGCCGGATTCGCGGAACTCGGAGGCGAGCCAGTCGAGCAGCTCGGGATGGGACGGCATCTCGCCCTGGCTGCCGAGGTCGTCGGGCACGCCTGAGAGGCCGCGGCCGAAGAACTGCTGCCACAGGCGGTTGGTGAAATGGCGCGATGGCAGCGGGTTTTCCTGCGACATCAGCCAGCGGGCGAGATCGAGGCGGGTGAGGCGTTTGTCCGGTGCGGGGATGTGCTTCGACAGAAACGCGGGGAAGGCGGGTTGGACTTCCTCGGCGGGGGTCATCCAGTTGCCACGGGTGAGGACGTGGGCGGGGGGAATTTTCTCCGGAGGCAATGTCTGCGCGACCATGGAGTGGGCGAACCCGGCGTGCGTTGCGAGCATCTCGTCGCGGGCCAGCTTGTAGGCGGGGGGAAGATCGCCGTCGGGCGTGGTCGCGAGGAGGAAGGCGGCGGCGAGCTCCGGGTTGTCGGATTCATCGGAGCGAAGCGCCGAGGCGAGTTGCGGGCGCAGCGCCAGCGGTTCGCTGGGAACGGGATCGACGAAAGGCGAGACGGAGAGGCGGATCCTGCCGATGTCCGCCGACGCGATCGTGAGGGTGAGCGTGTCACCGTGTCCGGTGGCGCATGTGGATTGCAGATGATAAATGGCGTGGTGGGGCAGACTCGCCGCATCGGACGGCTCCTCGAAGATCGCGGGAGCGGACTGCCATGAGTCTTCGAGCAGGGGTGACTGGTAGCCGTTGCGGTATTGCGCGGGGGTGCGGCGGTCCGCCTGCCTGTAGGCGGCTTGGAGCGGGTTTCCATTGAGCGAGAATGCGGGTGTGAGTGTGAACTTGCCGTTATCCCGCCTGCCGATGCGGCCCTTGTTGGAAGGATCCGGCAAAGCCTCGAGAAGGATCGACCTCACGGACGCATCCGTCATGGGAAACGTCAGCGTGACCGTGTCGCCCGGTGCCGGCGGCCCGTTGAAAAGCACGCTGTTGTCAGCGCTGATGGAAAATGCGGTTCCCTTGGAAGAAACGACGGAGGCGGGAGTGAGGGGGCGCCAGCCGGTCGGATTTCCAGCGAGGAAATTTTTCGTGCTCTCCAACCAAGCCCGGAAGGCCGGATTGGACGAGGTTTTCTGCCCGCGATCCTCCGCGAGCACCGCCTCGACGGAGCGGCTGCGGGCGTTCTCCAGACGCTCACGCATCGCGTGGTTTGGAGCGAAGATTTCCGGTGGGAAGGGCGACTCGTTGTTCCATCCGGGAAGATCCCTGTTGGGGGTGTATTTGTAGGTCGTGTAAATGCCCCACTGCCGTATGTCGTTGAAGAAGGCGCCCAGCGAGTAGAAGTCGCGCGTGGTGATCGGGTCGAACTTGTGGTCATGGCACTCGGCGCAGCCGGTGGTGAGGCCCAGCCACGCGCCGCCGATCGCGCGGATCCGGTCGCCGGTGTATTTGGCCATGTATTCGTCCGCCTGCGCGCCGCCCTCGCGGGTCATCAGGTTGAGCCGGAGGAAACCGGTGGCGATGCGCTGCTCTTCGGTGGCATCCGGCAACAAATCACCGGCGAGTTGCTCGGTGGTGAATTGGTCGAAGGGCTTGTTTTCGTTGAACGCCCGGATGACATAGTCGCGGTAGGGGAAGATGCGCGAGTTCTGATCCCCGTGGTAGCCGACGGTGTCCGCATAACGCGCGACGTCGAGCCATGAGACGGCCATGCGTTCGCCATAGTGCGGCGAGGCAAGCAGGCGGTCCACCTGTTTTTCCCATGCGTCCGCGCTGTGATCGGCGAGGAACGCGTCAAGTTCGCCGGGCGACGGCGGCAAGCCTGTCAGATCGAGCGACAGCCGGCGCAGCAGCGTCTCCCTGGCGGCGGGCGGCGAGGGTGTCAGACCCGCTTCATGCAGCTTGGCGAGGATGAACGCGTCGATGGGATTTCCGCTTGGCGGCTTCGGTCCGGGAACGGCCGGGCGTTTCACAGGCGTGAAGGCCCAGTGATCCTCATATTCGGCGCCTTGCTCGATCCACTTCCGGATCAGCGCCTTCTGGTGGGCGGTGATTTCCTTGTGGAAATCCGGCGGCGGCATGACCTGCTCCGGGTCGTCCGACAGCATGCGCCTGAGCGCCATGCTGTCATCGGGATTGCCCGGGATGATGGCGTTGCCGACGGAATCCTTGAGCGCCGCGTAGGCACCCTCGGGGGTGTCGAGCCGGAGGTCGGCTTTGCGGGTGTTCGCGTCGAATCCATGGCAGGAAAAACAGGTGTCGGAGAAAATCGGCCGGATGTGCGCGTTGAAGGTGACTTTTTCCGGCAAGCCATCGCTTTCCCGGGCGGCGGTGCCGCCGTCCGCGCGCGGCCGTCCGCAACCCGCCAGCAGCAGGCAGGTCACCAGCAGGAGTGGCGCTTTCGGATCCATGGCGCGGGAATACGGCACAAAACCCCGGATTTTTCAATGATCAGGCCGGTTCGGTCCTTTTTTCAGCCACCAGCACGCCGGCGGCGAGGCCCGAGGCGAAGCCGAAGACATGGCCGAGCACGTCGGTATTGCCGCCTTGCTGGCCGCCGCCGAGCCAGCCTAACAGAACAATTCCCGCCAACACCGGAGCCGCGACGCGCGCCCATGGCAGGCGCGCGCGCTGGCGCAGCATGGCGACGAACCCGATGCCCGAGAGGATGCCGAGGGCACCGAACACGGCGGTGGAGGCTCCGATGGAAACGAACGACTCCGGCCAGGTGATGAGGGACGTGAGCAGATTGCCGGCCGTGCCGCAGGCGAGGATCAGCGCCCAGCCGCGCCACGGGCCGATCGAACGCGCGACGAGCGTGCCGAAAAACAAGCCGCTCAGCAGGTTGCCGGCGAGGTGCGGCACATCGGCGTGGAGGAACAGCCCGGTGAAGGGCCGCCACCATTCGTGGCGGTCGAACAGATCCCTGCTGGACGATGCGGCCCGCTCCACGAGCGACGGGTCCTGGTTCTGCCAATAAAAGCAGCCCACAAGCGCCAGCAGCCAGAGCAGGTAAACCTCCCA
>JALOUA010000149.1 GCA_025457625.1 Akkermansiaceae bacterium | reverse complement strand
GAGCAGCTCGGCATGGTTCATGGCGTCCCAGCATTCCTGCTGGGTGAACGAGCGTGGCGGGACGGCGGTGGCGATGGATTTGAGAAACATGGATGACGATCTAACGGACAAGCGGCAGCAGGGGGCGGAATGGCAGGATGCCGGTTTCCGCGAGCGAACCGAACGCCGCGCGGATGCCGGAGTGAAGCAGCGCGCGGTGCAGCAGCGCGGCCGCCATCAAGCGGCGGCGGAATCCCTTGCGCAAGCGATCTTGGATCAGCACGCGGGTTTCCTGCCATGACTGGCGGCCCTCCGACCATGCGGCGAGCGGATCCAGCGCGCGCTCGGCGGCCTGGAACGCCATGCTCATGCCATTGCCGGTGAAGGGTGGGATCATGCTCTCCGCGTCGCCCACACACAACAATCCCGGCACCGCGGGTTGTGGACCAAGTTCGAATCCCGCCACGCTGGAAAACGAGCCTTCGCGCCATTCCGCCGCGCGGATCGCCGCCGCCAGCCGGGTGCTGCCTCCCGCCTCCAGATAGGCGGGCAGCAGGTCCGCGCCCTTTGCGGGGATTTCCCGGTCTAACAAAAACAGCCCGCAGACATTCGTCCAGCCGTCCTCCACGCCCGCCAGGCCCGCGTAGCCGTTGCTGCCGGAATGCATTTCCAGATCGGCGGTTGTCGTGATCCGGACATGCGCCTTGAGCCCGATCCAGCGGCCCGGGCGCGGCCGCCTGCCCGCCGCCCACACGAAACCGTCCGCCGCCTCCGGCCGGGCGCGCGTGCCGGTGTGCAATTCCCCACCGCGGCCGGTGAAGCGCTCGCGCAGCCGCTCATCCAGCGCGAAACGCGAGATGCCCAGCGCGGGCGCGGGCAGCTTGTCTGTTAGAAAACACCGCCCCCGGTCATGCCATGCCAGCGAAACGTGGTGGTGCGCGTCATCGAACAAATCCGCGATGCCGAGCGCGCGCAACGTTTCCTCCGACACGCCGGAGATGAACTCCCCGCACACCCGGTGGCGCGGATAGTGGCCGGCCTCGAGCACAGTCACGTGCAGGCCACGGCGGCGCAGCGCGATGGCGAGTGACAATCCGGCGAGTCCGCCGCCGGCGATGGTGATCGGTCGTTTCAGGCGCGCCAAGCTACCATGCGCCGCGCGCCGCGCCATGTGGAAGTTTCGCGGATTTTCCACAGCGGGCCGTCGAGGCCCATGAGTCCGGCCATTTCACCTTTGTGGAAGCCCGCGCGGATGCTGGCCTGCATGTCGTGACGGGTGACGTGATTGACGAAAGGATGCAACATCGTGCCGAGAAACGAAGCGATGCGCGAGCGGTCCGGTTCGTTGAAAACGAGCGCGTCAAAACCTTCGCAGAGCTCTCCCAGACGCCGCAGGTCAGCGCCCTCGAAGTGGTGGAGGAAGAGATTGGCCACCAGCACGCCTCCGGGCGGCGGCGGTTGTTGGAAAACATCGCCACAGCGCCAGGAGATGGCCTCATCCAGTCCCGCCGGACGCGGTGCGAGGTCGCAGGCGGTCACCCGGCTGCTTGGAAACCGGCGCTGGATTTTCCCAGCCAACCCTCCATCGCCCGCGCCCAGCTCGCAAATCACCGATGCGGCCGAATCGGGAAGACGCCCCAAGACGCGCAGGATCCAGCGTTCGTTGCCCATCAGGAAATTGATGCGTCGAAGATCAAGCCGCGAGCGCCGCGCGGCGGGATCGTCGTGTGGCAGGTGGTCGAGAATCTCGGGTTCGACGATGCGGGATTTCATGGATGGGGTCTGGTGCGGCGCAGGTGGAGGATGGCGGCCATCAGCCCGGCCAGCGCGCCAAGGTATCCCGCGCTGTGGATGAGGGCGACCCGCAGGAAGGCGGGGACATCGGAGACGCCGAGTGATTCGCACAAATCGTTCCAGAGCATTGCGCCGACACCGGTTTTCAGGCCGAGCAAATTCCCGATGGCGGCCGCGGCCGCGGCGATCAGGGCCATGGACAGGAACGCGCGCAGGGCCTTGCTCCATGCCATGCGCGGCGGCCAGGCCGGAACCACGGTCCTCGCAATGAACCAACCGGCCGCCAATCCCACGGCGCCCGCCGCGATGAAGCCGATCTGTGCGGCGAACAGGCGAGGGGACAATCCCGCATTCACATGCGCGAACTGCGCGAACTTCATCCGCGTGAAATACTCGCTGGAGATCGAGTAGGTGAGAAGATCGTGGAGTGATCCATAGACGCCGCCGAGCAATCCGCCGAGCAACGTGATGCCGGTCATCACCGGCAATTGTGCCCGCCTGAGCATGGGGAAGAAAAAATTCATGATTCCCGCCCTTCATGCCACTCGCCGCAACACGAGCCCATTTCATGGAAACATGCATCACACCAGGCGACGCCGTTGATGACGACGACCGCCGGTTGGCCGCAAACCGCGCAGGGCGGGTTTTCGGATTCGGTTTCCATGCGGGGAGCATCCGCCATCGAATCCGGGATGGCAAGATGCGGCTCCGCCGCGTATGAAGCACCCCATGGCGCTGCGCACCAAGGATTTCGACTATCACCTGCCCGAAGAACTGATCGCGGCCCGGCCGCTGCCGGACCGGGCGGCCTCGCGCATGCTGGTGATCCACCGCGACAGCGGGCGCATCGAGCACCGGATGTTCCGCGAGTTTCCGGATTTTCTGGAACCGGACGACCTGCTGGTGCTCAACGACACCAAGGTGATCCCGGCGCGCGTGTTTTCCGACGATGGCGGCATCGAGTTGTTATGTCTCGACCGGCTCTCGCCTCTCGAATGGCGCTGTCTGGTGAAACCCGGCAAGCGCATGAAACCCGGCCACACGCTCACGGTGGCAGGGATCACGGGCACGGTGATGGAAGTTTTCGACAACGGCGACCGCCTGATCCGTTGGGAGCGCGAACTGGATCTCAACACCCACGGCCATCTCGCGCTGCCGCATTACATGGGCCGCGATGACGAGGCGGCGGACCGCGAGCGCTACCAGACGGTGTTCGCCCGCGAGGAGGGGGCGATCGCCGCGCCGACCGCCGGGCTGCATTTCACGCCGGAGATGTTGGAAAAACTGCCGCACGCGTTTCTAACATTGCACGTCGGCGTGGGCACCTTCCGGCCGGTGAAGGCGGAGGTGGTTTCAGAACACCTGATGCACTCGGAAAAATTCGCCGTGAGCGCGCAAACCGCCCGCCGGGTGAACGCCGCGGGCCGCGTTGTGGCGGTGGGCACGACGGTGACACGCGTGCTGGAAGCCATCGCGGGAGGCGAAAAGCGGATCGAAGAACGGGATCACGCGGGCGAGACCGACATCTTCATCCACCCGCCACACGACTTCCGCGTGGTGGGCGGATTGCTGACGAATTTCCACCTGCCGCAAAGCACGCTGATCATGCTCGTGAGCGCCTTTGCAGGCCGGGAGCTGGTGCTGGAGGCCTACCGCCAGGCGGTGGCGGAGTGCTATCGGTTCTACTCGTATGGCGACTGCATGTTGCTGCGCTGAGGGCTGCGAATTGACAGGCGGGGAGGCAGGGATTTAACTACCCGTGATGTCACTTCTCCAACGGATGCTTGCCACGGGCGCGACTCTTGCGACCACCGGCTGCATGTTCATGGGCTCGGAAAACACCTGGCGCGCGGCGGTGGACAACCAGGCGTCGCAGCTCGGCTACCGCAACTGGATCGTCGTCGCCGAGGCCTCGTTTCCCGCGCACAGCCGCAGCGGCGTGCGGCAGGTGACCGCTCCCGTCGAAGTGCCGGAGGCGGTCGATTACGTGCTGCAGGCGCTCGAACGCACCGAAAACGTCCGTCCGCAGGTCTACCTCACGCGCGAGCTGAGGTCGGTCGAAAACGACTTCGCACCGGGCATCGACGACCTGCGCAAGCGCATCCAGGGCTCGCTGCACGGTCATGAGGCGACGGAACTCGACCAGCAGTCGCTGCTGACGCTGCTGGAGGACGCCAACCGGAGTTTCGACGTGCTGGTGATCCGCACGCAGACGGCGCTGCCCTATTCCTCGGTGTTTCTGGAGCTCAAGCCCGGCTACTGGGACGCGGATTCCGAGACCCGGCTGCGCGAGCGCATCGAGCACGAGCGCATGCAAAGGCTTGTGCGGCCCTTCCCATGAGGTGCAAGCTGCGCGCGTGAGCCGCAAAGCCGATGAAATCCGCCAGGAGCGCGAAGCCGCATGGGTCGGCGATGCCGTGCTCGCCCTGTTCGCCCGCCAGTTCGTGCTGCGCGAGCGCGCCTCGATGGACGGCGAATGGTTCGTGAAAATGACCTCCAACGACTTCCTCAGCGCCTTCGGCAACCCCACGCGGGTCGAGGCATCCATCGGCAGGCTCTATCAGGAACATGGCCTTGATGCGGCGTTCGCATGGATGAACGAGCACCTCGTGCCGATGTTCCGCAAACAGACCGCCGGCAGGCGTTGAACCCCCACCGTCATGCTTGCCTTCTCCACCTGCTGGAACAACAGCCGCCACACCGATGGCGAGGCGATGATCGGGGAAATCGTCGAGCTGGGTTTCCCCCACATCGAGCTTTCCCACGGCATGACCATTGCCAAGTTGCCCGGCATCCGCAAAGCCTTCCAAAGCGGGATGTTCACCTGCTCGGGCGTGCACAATTTCTTTCCCTCGCCGGTGGAGGTGATCATCGACGCGCCGGATGCCTATCAGTTCACCTCCCACCGCCAGGCCGAGCGGCAGCGGGCGCTGGACATGACGCTGCGCACGCTCGAACTCGCGGCGGAGTTCCGCGCCGGATACCTCGTCCTGCACATGGGCTCGGTGCCGATGAACCCGGCGAAGTGGACCAGGCCGCTCACCGCCGCCGTCGCCGCGGGCGAGGCCCACGGCCGCGATTTCATCCGCCGCAAAACCCAATTCGTCAAAAAACGCGGGAAAACCGGGCCGCTCTATTACTGCCGCGCGATCGAGGCGCTCGAAACAATCGCCGTGCACGCCGCGGAGCTGCGCATCAAGCTCGCCATCGAGTCGCGCTCGCGCTTCGAGGACATGCCCACCGAGCGTGAGATGCTCGCGCTGCAGGAGCACTTCGCCGACCACCCGTGGGTCGGCTATTGGCACGACTTCGGCCACGTCCAGCTCAAGCACAACCTCGGCCTGCTCGACCATGTCGAGTGGCTCGAACGCATCGCCCCCCACCTCATCGGCGGACATGTGCACGACGTCGAATGGCCGGCGCGCGACCACCGCGTGCCATTCAGCGGCACGTTGGATTATCAGGAGCTGCTGCCGTTTTTCCCGCCCGGCTGTCCGCTGGTGTGGGAACTCAGCCCCGGCCGCGACGCCGGGGAAATCCGCCGCGCACTGGCCAAATGGCGCGCGGAGTTTCCCGACCGCTCCTGAAAAACCTCAATCGGCGCGCGGCTTTCCGCAAAAAAAAGCCGGAAAAAACCTGGCGGCGCGGTTATGTTGTCCGGTCATGAATGCCACTCAGATTGCCGAACTCCGCGAACGCCTGATCAAGGAAAGAGAGCGCATCGTCGCGGAATGGGAAAACCACGGCGGCGACGGCGGCCCCATCGATGATTGGAACGGACGCGACGTGGAGGAACGCGCCGTCCAGATCGCCAGCGAGGTCGTCGAGCGCCGGATCGCCCTCGATGACAGCAACCTGCTGCGCAAGGTGGATTTCGCCCTCAAGCGCATCGCGGAGGGCACCTACGAACAATGTGAGAACTGCGGCGCGACCATTCCCCTCGGGCGCCTGATGGCGAAGCCCTCGGTCTCGCTCTGCCTCGCCTGCCAGGAAGCCAAGGACGCCGGGCGGCTGTGAGGCGCGGAGCCATGCGGCGGCCAAGCCGCAGACGAGCCATTTGCGGGAGAACCAAAGCCGGCGGCTGCGGCCATGCGGGGGCGGGAGTGTCTCCCCAGCTTACTTCACCTGCCGCGCGCTGGCCTTGAGGCGCAGCGCGTTGAGGGCGATGAAGCCGGTGGCGTCGTCCTGGTTGTAGGCCTGCTCCTGGCCGCCTTCCATGGTGGCGACGGCTTCGGAATACATGCTGTGCGGCGAGCGGCGGCCGGCCTGCATGACATTGCCTTTGTAGAGCTTGAGGCGGACCTCGCCGGAGACGGTTTTCTGCGTTTCGCTGACGAGCGCCTGGATCGCCTCGCGTTCGGGCGCGAACCAGAAGCCGTTGTAGACGAGTTGCGCGTATTTCGGGATGAGCGAGTCGCGGATGTGCATCGCCTCGCGGTCCACGACGAGCGTTTCGAGGTCGCGGTGGGCGGCTAACAGAATGGTGCCGCCGGGGGTTTCATAAACGCCGCGCGATTTCATGCCGACGAAGCGGTTTTCCACGATATCGACGCGCCCGACGCCGTTGCGGCCGCCTAACAGGTTCAGCACGCGCATGATGCCGTAGGGCGTGAAGAGCGAATAGCCGTCCTTCTCGCCGGTGGAGAGCACGTCGCCGAGTTCGCCGAGGATGGTGCAGAGGCTTTCATGTTTCAGGCCGATGGCGTTGCCTTTTTCGAAGAGGATTTCGACGTATTCCGGCAGGTCCGGAGCGTCCTCCGGGGAAACGGAAAGCACATACATGTCCTTGTCCGCCGGAGTGGTGGCGTCATACCACGGATCTTCCATCGCACCCGCCTCGAACGAGATGTGCAGGAGGTTGCGGTCCATTGAGTAGGGTTTTTTCATGGAGGCCTTGACCGGGATCTTGTTCGCCTCCGCATAAGCGATCATTTCCGAGCGACCGGGGAATTGTTTGCGGAACTCCGCGTCGCGCCAGGGGGCGATGCATTTCACGTGCGGGGCGAGCGAGGCGGCGGAGAGTTCGAAGCGGACCTGGTCGTTGCCCTTGCCGGTGGCGCCGTGGGCGATGGCGTCGGCGCCTTCCTTGAGGGCGATGTCCATCATGCCCTTGGTGATGCAGGGGCGGGCGATCGAGGTGCCTAGCAGGTAGCGGCCCTCGTAGATCGCGTTGGCCTGGATCATCGGGAAGATGAAATTCGCCGCGAAATCCTCTTTCAGGTCGCCGATATGGCACTTCGACGCGCCGGTGGAGAGCGCCTTGGCTTCAAGGCCGTCGAGTTCGTCGCCCTGGCCGACATCGGCGCAGTAGGCGATGATTTCGGCGTTGTATTTCTGTTTGAGCCAAAGGAGCAGGACGGAGGTGTCGAGTCCACCGGAGTAGGCGACGAGAATTTTCATGGCGGGCGGAGACAAGCACGCGCGCCGGAGGCGGGCAAGGACAGAGCGCGCGGATACACCCGATTGCGTAGGAAAATTGGGTTTGCGCGGGAGATTTCCAGCGGCTAGCGTCATGGCGTTCAATCAACTGAGTTTTTCCCCCGGTATCGTGATCATGTTATTCCTGTCGCTACGGATTCGACGCGCATTTTGTCTGTTTGGTGCCTTGCTATCAGTTTCCTCTTCACACGGCGGAGGTCTCGATTCGCCGCAGCCGGTGGCGCCTTACTTGAACGGGGTCTTTCCGGCCAACCCGCCGGCCGAGGTTTCGGGTTGGACGACGGCGAACGCGTTTCCCAACCTGAGATTCTTCGAGCCGCTGCATTTGAGGGAAATTCCGGGCAGCAGCCAGATGCTGTTGGTGTGCAAGAATGGCCGGATTTTCCGCTTCGAGAACTCGCCCGCGACCACCCAGGCGGGCGTGGTGCAGGTGCTCGACTGGGCCAGCAAGACCCAGACCGGTGAAGACATGGGGTTTTACAGTCTGGTTTTTCATCCGGAATTCGCGCAGGTGGGATCTCCGAACGCGGATTATGTGTATGTCTGTTACAGCCACCGGCCGGCGGCACCGCTCACCGGCCAGAGCGCGTTCAACACGTATTGGACGGTGAGCCGTTTCACATGGCAGCGAAGCACCGGCACATTGAATCCCGCGAGCGAGTATGTGTTGATCCGCCAATATGATCCCCACAGCTGGCACAACGGCGGGGCGATGTTTTTCGGACCGGACGGTTTCCTTTACATCACCAATGGTGATGGAGGGAACGACAGGAATTTTTACGATTACAGCCAGCGCATCGACTTCGGGCTGTTTGCCGGGATACTCCGCATCGATGTGGACAACGATCCGGCCAAATCCCATCCGATCCGCCGGCAGCCGCAGAGCGGCCCGCAGAAGCCCGCGGCATGGCCCGCGAGCTACACGCAAGGCTACGGGATTCCGAACGACAATCCCTGGCTGGCGGAAGACGGCTCCGTG
>JALOUA010000148.1 GCA_025457625.1 Akkermansiaceae bacterium | reverse complement strand
TGCCGATGCACTGGGCCGTGCAGGAGTTGTTGGAAGATTGCCTGATGGAGCAGTGGATCCGGCTCGACGGAGACCTGGTGGTGATCCGCTATCGCTTCTCCTATCAGGGCAAGGAGGCCCACCCCGCGCACCATCAGGAAATGCCGGCCGTATTCGTCGACGCGAAAATGGAAAACCTGGTTTCATACCAAGGGGAAAAATCCTGGACGGGAGAACCGCTCACTTCGGAAAAACCGGGATGGCCGAACGCCTACCGCGACTGCCCGGAGGAATGGGCTGGATATTTCGGATCCGACGGACGCGGGGTGGCGGTGCATTTTCCCGGAACCAAACGCATCACCTGTTATCGCTTCGCGGGTCCGGCCGGTCCCACGGGTGCCGGCTGTTCCTACTTTGCGCCCATCCGCACCATTGCGATCGGACCGGGTTTCAAGCTTGATTATGTGATCCACCTGACCATCGGCACCGCAGCGGAAGCCAGGCAGCGCTTCTCCGCAACAAGGTCCGCCAAACCATCAACGACCAACCCATGAAGTCCCTAACCCGGCTTGTTCTGCCAGTGCTGTGTGTCTCCCATGCCGCGGCTGATCCGCTCATCGATTCCATGAACGGCGTGTTCGAACGCGCGGAGACGCAATACCGGTTGTTGATGGGTTCGATGGAAAACGCGCGGCATCTCCCGCGTTCCATCAAGGGCGATGGCAGTCTTGCAACCGTCCCTCCCGAAGACTGGACCAGCGGTTTTTTCCCGGGATGTCTGTGGCTGGTGCATGAATTCGAAGGTGCTCCCGAGTGGCGGGAACACGCGCTGGCATACACACGGCGGCTTGAAGGCATCAGGCATTTCAAAGGCAATCACGACGGCGGCTTCATGCTCGGCTGCAGTTATGGCAACGCGCTGCGGCTCTGCCCCGCGGATGAACACCGGGCCGTGTTGCGCGATGCCGCCGCCGCGCTAGCCACACGTTACAACCCTGCCATCGGCATGATCCGCTCATGGGACTTCGGGTCGTTTGCATTCCCGGTGATCATCGACAACATGATGAATCTCGAACTGCTGGCATGGGCCGCGGCAAACGGCGGTGGCGCAACATTGCTCGAAATCGCCATCAGCCATTCCGACCGCACGCATGAGTTCCACTTCCGGCCCGATGGATCGGCCTATCACGTTGCGGATTTCGATCCGGAAAAAGGCTGGCTGCGGGCCTATCACGCGTGGCAGGGCCGCGACGTGAGGAGCGCATGGGCGCGCGGGCAGGCGTGGGCGCTCTACGGCTTCACGATGATGCACCGGGTGACCGGGAACAAGTTATATCTCGATCGGGCCGTGGGGGTGGCGCGGTTTGTAATGAACCATCCGAACCTGCCCGACGACCGGATTCCGTATTGGGATTTCGGTGTGGCGGCCCCGGATGGCGAACCGCGGGATGCCTCGTCGGCCGCGATCATGGCATCCGGTTTGATCGAGCTTTCCACCATGGTTCCGCCAGCCGATGGCGGGAAACTTTTGGAATTCGCAGCGGCCCAGCTGAAATCGCTGTCCGCAGCGCCTTATCTTGCGGATGCCGGAAGCAATGCCGGTTTCCTGCTGCGTCACAGCACCGGCAATCTGCCCGAGGGCTCGGAGATCGATGTCCCGCTCATCTATGCCGATTATTATTTTCTCGAAGCACTGCTGCGCTATCGCGCGCTCAAGAGCGGCATCCAACGCAAGAATCTCAGCGAGGTGAAATGACAGCCGGTAGTCCCAAAAGCTGCATGACATCGCCCCGGTCATTGCGTTGCATCGGGGGGAATCCTCTGCGAAAGTGAACGACGCTGCGAATCTGACGTATTCCGGTCATCGATTGAAAACCCAATGGTGCTTCACCCATCCTCCATTTCATTGCTCGTGCGCGGCGCTGCTGGCGCACTGTGCATTGCCACGGCATCCGCTGCGGAGCCACCACCGGTGATCGAGCGGCCCGCCGAGGTTTTCTGGGGTTCGTATCGCGGGAATCAGGACCTGGTGGACGGCGGCGCAGCCGGCTGGAGCACGGTGCGTGGGCAACTCGACGGCTTCATCCTCCACGGCGCGTATTGGAATTTCCCCACCAACACCATCGGCTCACCCTCGCCGGATGTGGTAGGTCCCAAGCTGGCCACGCTGCTTGATGGCGCCGGCGGCAAAAAGGTGATGCTCGAGCATCTGTTGGCGGGTCGATACCCGGATGTGACATCCGCCTTCGGGACCGCGGCGGCGGGAAACCCGGCGGATCCTGCCGGTTTCAGCTCCGGCGTGCCCAACATCAAGCGCCTGATGAACTATGGTTTTCCGCTACCGGAAATCTCGACGGATTTCATCATGGACACCTGGCAGCAGTCCGTGCGCGTGCATCCGGAATGGACGTCCAAAGAGTTTTTCACCGCGCTCGCCGGTTCGTGGGAAACTTATGATGGTTCGCAGTTCGATCCCGCGTCCACCGACCGCGCGACCTACGGTTGGTTCCGCCAGTGGGTCGAGGGGCTTGCGGCGGCGTTTCCCGGCATTCGCGTCACCTGCACCAACTCGCCGGTTTATTTCAACTGGGATGAGGGCGGAGTGAACCGCCGCGAACTCGGCGGCTCCTTCAACAACCATCACGCGTGGCTCAAGCTCGAGCGCCGTGGCGATGAAGTCACCGCGCTTTATTCCGGCGATGGCACCGGCTGGGCCGTGCTTGGTCAGGCCAGTGTGCCTCTCGGTGGCAGTCCGCTCGCCGGCATGTTCACAGCTTCTCTCGATGGAAATCGTCTCGCGCAGGCCCGCTTCGACAACGTCCGCGTGCTGCCATACTATTTCGCCGACATTGGCAAAACCGGTACCGGCGGGTCCTCCACGCTGTCAGGCTCCACCTACACCCTCGCAGCATCCGGCAACGAGTTCCTGCATCCGGGAAACAACACCAACGACGCCCTGCACT
This sequence comes from Akkermansiaceae bacterium, assembly GCA_025457625.1. Lineage (GTDB taxonomy): Bacteria > Verrucomicrobiota > Verrucomicrobiia > Verrucomicrobiales > Akkermansiaceae > Luteolibacter. Next base: position 19,146 of record JALOUA010000148.1, on the reverse strand, counting down.
TCGCCTGGCGCGAATGGAGCGGCGACGGCACCTTCACCGTGCGGCTCGATTCACTTGTCAGCTCGAATCCCGGCCGCAACAATCCCGCGGGTGAAATCGCCAGTGCGGGCATCATGATCCGCGAGTCCGTCGCAAACAACTCGCGGCAGGTCGCGCTGCTCGCCAACTTCGCCAATCAACTTGAGTTTCTCGCACGGCCATCTGCCGGAGCCGGACTCGCACCCGTTTCCGGCAGTGGTTCGCCACTCGCCAATCTCGGCGTGCAGACCGTGCCGCGCTGGCTGCGCCTCAACCGCGCGGGCGATTCGATCAGCGCCGCCCACTCGGTCGATGGTTCCACCTGGACGTCCATCGGCTCGACCGCTGTCACCTTGCCGGCGAAAATCATGATCGGACTCACATCCGACAGCCAGGTGCGCAGTGAAACCGCCACCGCCGTCTTCAGCAACGTGGACTTCCTCACACCGCCCGCCGTCTCCTTTTCCGGCAGTAACCTCGGAAGCGCGGGCACGGGAGCCACGTCGTCGGTGGCCGGTTCCACCTACACGCTCAAAGCCCGCGCCAGCGGCCTCGCCGGAACCGCCGATGCCGGACGCCTGCACGCCACTTCCATGAGTGGCGACGGCACCTTCGTCGCTCGCCTGGTTCATTTCGCCGATGATGCCACGCCCGCCAGCGCATTGCCTGCCGGCGCGCAAATGGGGCTGACGCTGCGCACGGATACCAGCGCGGGTTCGCCGCAGGCCGGCATCGTCTTCACCCCGCAACTTGGCTTGCGCGCGGTCGGTCGCAGCACCGCGTCCGGCAATGCCAGCGAGATCGCCAACTATGGGGTAGGCGAGGCTTCCCTCCAGCCGCTCAATGGCACCTACCGGCCTTTGCTGCACTACTTTACCGGCAACGATTTCATGCAGGCGCTGCACGATTCGTTCCCGGGCGCGTTTTCCGCCAACTTCGCCGGCTTCACCACGGATTCACCCTACGCCGGCTATCAGAAATGGGGTGGCTCGGAAACCAACCCCGACGCGCTCAAGCACCGTGAGAAAATCCGCCTATACGAACGCTGGCTGCAACAGCGCGGCCGCGGCCACGACTTCATCGCCAACAGCGCCGGCGGAACCGACTTCGACGGCTTTGACACCACCACCCAAGCGGGCCGCGATGCATGGGACATCCAGTACAAGGCGCAGTCGCTGCGTTCGATCCAGCTCCACCAGCTCGAAGGCGGCCGGCCGGACCGGGTGTTGTTCGAAAGCTGGTATGACGGCCCCTTCACCATGGTGCCGGAAACCAAGAACGGTTCCTTCGCCAATCTCGCCATGGAAGGCATCAAATATCTCAAGGGCACCGGCCAGTCGCTAGACCTGTTGGTGAAACGCATCGACGAATCTTCATTCGAGGGCGGATTCATCTATCAGACAGTTCCCACCGGCGTGCAGAGCCGCGAGTGGCGGGCCGCCTCGGCCAACGCCGCCACCTCCTACACCGTTCGTCTCGTCAACCGGGGCGATGTGAACGCGCTGCCGGTCATTCACGCCCACGAAACCGGCGGCGCGGGGTGGACGGTTTCCTATCAACTCGGCGGTGCCGATGTATCATCATCCATTCGCTCGGCAGTGGGTCTCTCCGTCACCGACGCCGTCCTCCATTCCGGAAACGAATTGATTGCACCCGGCGCAAGCGTCGATCTCACCGTGACGATCCAGGCGGCCGCTCCCGTTCAGCCGCGAGACATTCTGATCCGCGCGTTCTGGAACCCGCAGGACCCGTCCAATGTGGTGCGGGACTCGCTGGAACTGGCGCTGCTGGAACCCAACACGCCGCCGGTCGTCACTCCCGGCGCACTCTCCACCGCACCAGGCATCCCGGTGGAAATCGACTTGCGCACCCTCGTCAATGATGCGGAAACCGCGGACGACGGACTGTGGTTTAGCCTGTTAGCGGCAACCGGCGGCACCGTGGAATTGCTCGCAGACTGTCGCACCGCACGCTTCACTCCTGCGGTCGGTTTCACCGGCAATGCAACTTTCAATTTCGCGGTGCGCGACGCATTCACCGACTACCGGTTGCTGCGTCATTTCGATTTCGAGCCGCCGGATACAACGGTTGGCGGTTTCGCCGATGACCGGTCGCTGGCCGCGATTCCCGGGGAACTTGTCGTCGCCGGCACGGGTAGCGCAATCTATCAGAACGATCCGCCGCCGGCACTGGATGTCACCCAGGAGTCGGCGTTGAGATTGATTGAATCCGGCGCATCGAACCGCGCGCACCTGGCAACTACGGTGCCGGCCGCCGGGTTTGACTTATCGAATTCCGAGTGGACCGCCTCGTTCTGGTTCCGCCGCGCGAGCACCCCTTCGCAGGACTTCGTTTTTTACGTCGGCAGCGGCAACGGCTTCAGCGGCGATGGCGACGAACTCGAGGTTTTCTGTCCTGCCAATTCAAATTCCATCTCCCTGCAATACTGGGACGCCGCCAACGTCCGCCAGGCGCAGATCCAATCACCCGCCAACAGCGTGACCGCCAACCAGTGGCATCACGCGGCGGTGGTCTGGACTCCCCTTGGTGGATCTATCGGAACAATCCGCCTTTTGTTGGATGGCGCACCCGCTGGCGAGGCCACCTTCACCGCCGCCTTCAAACAGAACGTGCCCATGCTCTTCGGCGGCATCCGCACCGCCGCACCCGATCCCCGCAACCTTGATGGCTGGCTGGATGACTGCGCGATTTACCAAGGAGCGTTGGGCAATGTCGAAATCGCACGGCTCGCGGCGATGCCTGTCGTTCACAATGCCGGCCGCGAAGGCACCGGGACGGTGCAGGTGCAGGTCGGTTCGCTCGCCGCCGGGCTGATGGGCAAATGGACCTTCGATGGCAGTTACAACGACACCTCGGGCAACAACCGCCACCTTCTGCCGGCCGGTTCCGCCAGCTTGTCGGGCACTCCGGTGAAACAAGGCAGCGCAGCCATGCAGGCCGCCATCGCCGGCAGTCACGCCTCCACCTCCTCTGAGGTGCCTTTCGGCAGTGAGTTATCATTGTCCGCATGGATTCATCTGCCATCCGGAACCAACTCGGTTCGCACCATCGCCGCCAACTCGTCCTCGGGTTTCAACACCAGCGGCTTCCGCTTCTTCGCAAACACCTTCAACACCAGCGACGGAAAACTCATCCTCGAAACGGGCAACGGCACTCAGGCGGCGAACCTCAGTTCGCCGACGGGCACCATCGCTTTCAACAGCTGGCAGCACGTCGCCTTCACCGTGAACCGCGCGTCCGGTGCTGCCATTCTCTATCGCAACGGCCAACCGGTGGCATCAGGGACGGTCCGCACCGATTTCAACAACAACGGCACCCTGCACGTGGCCGCCATGTCCGGTGGGACCAACAGCCTGCGCGGCACAGTGGACGATCTGCGGCTATATGGCCGCGTCATCGGGGCCGACGAAGCATGGACCGCGGGCATCGACTGGCAGGGCCGCGATTCCTCGCCGCTTGCCGATCCGGAAAAAGACGGCCTCGTCAACCTGCTGGAATACGCCCTTGGCGGCGACCCGCTCGTTTCCGAGCCCGGCATTCTGCCGCAGCCATCGTTGTCCAACCACCGCCTAGCCCTCACCTTCCAACGCATCGCCGATCCGGACCTGATCTATCAGGTCCAGGCCAGTGAGAACCTCGCCGACCCCTGGCAAACCGTCTGGTCCGGCTCCGGGGGGCAAAACACCGCCGGCCAGGTCACCGTGGAGGACATCCAGACCGTCACCGGACACCCGCGCCGGTTCATGCGCCTGCGGGTTTCACGCTGAAGCACGATCCTCATGAACCCGTTGAACTCCGTATTCCTGCGCACCGCACTCCTCTTTTCCTGGTTGCTGACAGATGCGCCGCCCGTGACCGCACAGCAGACCCACAAGTCAGGCAAGGTGGATTTCAACCGGCCGGCCGGCCCGTATAAAGGACTTCCGCAGGGACTTCGGCAATTTCAGCACCGACGACGCCTTCACCGACATTGTCGATGGCGCGCTGCGCGTGAGCTTTCCGGAAGGCCGCAAAATCGACGGCCTCCAGGGCGCGCGGGTGCGCATCCAACCCGCGCGAATCTGCGAACTCGAATTCCGCGTCCGATACCCGGCGGACTTTCAAACCGGCCTACACGGCAAGCAGTTCGGACTTGGCGGCGGAGCGGCCTATACCGGCGGCCTCGGCGCGGAAGCGGCGAAAAAAGGCGACGGCTGGAGCGTGCGCCTGCAGTTCGATGCCCATGGCAATGACATCACCAACCAACTTTACGTCTATCATGCCGACATGAAGGGCAAATACGGCGAGGACCTCGGAACCCGCAACCAGCAGCTCAGGCTCAAGCGCGGCAAGTGGCACCGCATCACCCTGCGCGTCACCATGCAGTCCGCGCCGGACAAGGCGGACGGCCGCGTCGAGGTCCTGTTGGACGGCAAACGCGGGATCGATCTCAAAGGCGTCCACTTCGTGGCGGGCGACAAGGGCCGTGTGATCGACACCCTGCTGCTCGAATCCTTCTGCGGCGGCTACGGCGCGACGCCGGGGAAGAACCAGCACGTGATGTTCGACGACATCCGCTGGGATTGCAAAACCACCAGTGACAAATGAAACCACTCTTAATCCTGTTAGCCATCATTTTCTCCGCCACGGTTTTCGCCGCCGGCCCGAACATCGTTGTCATCGTCTCCGACGACCACCGCCACGACGCGCTGGGCGTGCTCCAGCGCGAACTTGGCGACAAGGCCAACTTCCCGTTCTTGAAGAGTCCGCAGCTTGACCGGCTCGCGGCCGGCGGCATCCGCTTCCGCAACGCCTTCGTCACCCACTCACTGTGCTCGCCCAGCCGCGCCACCGTGCTCTCCGGGCTGCACACCCACCAGCACGGCATCACCTTCAACGAAACTCCCTACACCTCCACCGAAACCTGGCCGCACGTGCTCGCCGCCAATGGTTGGAAGACCGGCTACTTCGGCAAGTGGCACATGGGCAACCAGCGCGAGCGCCCGGGTTTCCAGGAAGCCGCCACCTTCATCAACCAAGGCATCTATTTCGACTGCAAGTTCGTCGTCAATGGCAAGGACACCCCCACCAGCGGCTGGGTGGATGATGTCGGCACGGGATATGCCATCGACTTCATCCGCCGCAACAAGGAGCGGCCCTTCGCGCTCTATCTCGGTTTTAAAGCCCCACATGACAAACGCACTCCCGCCAAGCGGCATGAAGCGACTTATGCCGATGTGAAGTTGAAAAAAACCGCCAACTGGAACCAGGGCGCGCCATGGGTCAAGGATGCCGGCTGGGACTGGGACCAGCGCCACGCCGACCGCATCGCCTACTTCCAAACCCTCGCCGGCATCGATGACAACATCGGCCGCCTGCTCGATGTGCTGGATGAACTCAAACTCGCCGACAACACCCTGGTCATCTACATGGGCGACAACGGCTACTACCTCGGCGAGCACGGCCTCGGCGACAAACGCACGGCCTATGAGGAAAGCATCCGCATCCCGTTCCTGCTGCGCCACCCCGCCGAAGTGAAGCCCGCCGTGCGCGATGAACTCGTGCTCAACCTCGACCTCGCCGCCACCGTGCTTGGCGCCTGCGGCCTCAAGCCATCGTGGAAGCAGTATGGCGAAAACCTGCTGCCGCTCGTCACCACCGCTCCCGGAGCCGTGCCTTGGCGCGAGTCGTTTCTCTATCAGAACTACCGCGACCCCGCCTATCCCAAGGTCACCTTCGACGTGCTCGCCGTGCGCACATCCACCCACAAATACGTCGAGAACGACCACAACCCGGCATGGACGCAGTTGTTCGATCTGGTGGCGGATCCGCATGAGGATCACAACCTCGCCGGTGATCCCGGGCACGCCGGCCTGCTCGCCGAAATGAAGGCGGAACTGGTGCTTTTGAAGGAGGAAACCGCCTACACCACGCCGCCAACGGGCAAACTGAAATGAGAGTCACCCATCGGAAAATACAGGTTGATATTTTGTCTAAATCAGCCTAAAAATTTCCATGTGGACAAAATATCAACCTTTCAGCTTCGAAATCCGAACCACCTGATCCGCCAGATCGGGCAGCGGATTCGGGAGCACCGGAAGGCGCGCGGCTGGAGCCAGGCGGAACTGGCCGAGCGGGCGGGCCTGTCGCTTTCCACCCTCAAGCTTCTCGAACGGGAGGGCAAGGGCTCGCTCCAGCGTCTCGCCAAGGTGGCGGTGATTCTCGATCTGGATGAGGGCCTGCGCCAGCTCTTCAGCGGCACGCCCTCATACGCCAGCCTCGACGAGGTGCAGGCCACTCACCGCCGCTCCGACCGATCCCGATGAAACTCGACGTCCGATTCCTGGGCATCCCGGACCAAGCGTTGGTGGGCTCTCTGGCCGACGACGCGCGGGGGCGGATTTTTTTCCAGTATGATCCGGCATGGATCGCCCGTGGCATCGAGTTGTCGCCGGTCCGCCTGCCGCTCTCGCTGACCGGGCCGGTTACCACGCCCACGCCGGGCTTCAGTCCTTTGTTTGGATTGTTCGATGACTCGATGCCGGATTGGTGGGGCCAGCGGATCATGCGCCACCATTTTGCCGAGCTGGGCATCCCTTGGAACCGGGTCCGCGCGCTCGACAAACTTGCCTGCCAGGGAGCCTTCAGCCTGGGCGCGCTGTCCTACGAACCGGATCTCTCGCCCGCTTCGTTCCGTGGAACGCTCGCAACCGAAGTGTCCGATCTGGTCGCCGCCGCCCGCCAGGTCCTCGCCGGCGATCCGGAACACCTCCTGCCCGCCCTCGTCCGCGGCGGACTCTCACCGGGTGGTGCCCAGCCAAAGGCTCTCGTCGCCTTCGACGAACACTTCACCCATGCCACCGCCGGCGGCGGTCCTTCCCCGCCGGACTTTTCGCTGTGGCTGGTGAAATTCCAACTCGATGCCGACGATCCGGTCGGCCGCGCCGAGCAGGCAGTGACACGGATGGCCGCCGCCGCCGGAATCCGCACTCCGGAAACCCGGCTTTACGAGACTGCTGACGGACTCACCCATTTTCTAACCAAACGTTTCGACCGCCAGCCAGGCTTGCTGCCAAGGCATTTGCACACCTTTGCCGGCCTCACCCATACGCCGGTGCGCGAGTTGATCGATTACGGCGATCTGTTAGGTCTGTGCCGCGAACTCACGCTGCGCGAAACCGAGGTCGAGGAGACCTTCCTGCGCGCCTCCTTCAACATCGCCGTCGCCAACGATGACGACCACGCGCGTAATCACGCGTTTTTGTTAGATCCCGCCGACGGCTGGCGGCTCGCACCTGCCTATGACCTCACACGCGCCGGCTATCCGCTGGGTTCGGGCTACCGCGCGGCGGGAATCAATGGCCGGTTTTCCAACCTCACGCCCGCAGACCTCCGCCAGCTTGGCCGCGAGCAGGGAGTCCGGCGCATAGACGAGAAAATCCATCGTGTGATCGACGCGATCCGGCGTTGGCCGGAATTCGCCGCCGAAGCCGGACTCGCCGAAGGGCATGCCGCCATGCTCGCCACCGAGATGCCGGCCATCCACTGGTGAACCGGGCGTCGCCACCCTTTCATGTCGCGAAACGGAAAAATTTACGCACTCCACGACACTTGCCGATCCGCGGTATGGGGCGAGTGTGTGTCACTCTCCGAGCAAACCCAACCATTGAGCCGCTTCCATCCATGATTGCCCGCATCATCATCGGTCTGGGCATCGGCATAACCAGCCTGTCGGCGCAATGGGCGTCAGTGCCGGCGTGGAATCATTCCGCCTCGTCGGCCGCTGCTTTCGCCGACCACGAACTGGACGTTCCCTACCATCTGTATCACTTCGCGCAGGTGGCCAACTCGGTGGTGGAAACCCCGTTCACCGACGGCACCGGCACCTACCTGCCCCGCGGTTTCCTCAATATCAAAGTGAATCGCGAGCCCATGGACAACATGCCCTACAACGCCCGCATCATGGAAATGCAGGCCGTGCTGGCGTATTTCTACACCGCCGACCGGCCTTGGAATCCCTACCGCGGCAGCGCCGCGGTGCGAGTGCGCCTCGAGGCCATGCTCCAGCGCTGGACGGAAATGCAGGCGCCGCCCGGACATGCGTCCGCCGGGCTGTTCACCGAATACAGCAGCACGAACTGGAGTCTCGCGCCCACCGGCTTCGGCGTGCGGCACGCCGCCGAGGCGCTCGACCTGATCATCGACTCGGGCCTGCCTTTCGACGCCGCGATCCTGGAAAACTCGCGCGTCTCGCTGCGGCGCGCGCTGATGGCCGTGTTCACCCGCAGCGACATGCGCAACGCGGCCAAGCTCTACAGCAACCAGTTTTCCGGCACCTATCATGCCGCGCTCATCTATCTGGAAAACTGGCCGGACACCGAGTTGGACAACGCCTTCATCGCCGCGATGAACGCCGCATCCGCGCAGGATCAAAGCCCCGCCGGGTTCTGGTATGAACAGGGCGGGCCGGACTTCGGATATACCAACGTCCACGACTCCAACATGCGCATCGCTCTGCCACGCCTGCGCAACCGCGCCGACCTGATGCCCGTCGCAACGGGTGATGACAGCGAGTGGAACCAATGGCTCGCCGCACAACTGGTGCCACAACCGGGTCTTGCAACCCGCACGTTCCTCATCAACGCCGGTCTCGAAACCCGCACGACGGACAGCGTCAAGTTTCTCTCATCCCGCCCCTACTCCGAGTTCGTCGAGTCCTCGCGCATCTTCTCGCTGAGCGACACCGAATACGCCGCATCGCTGGTCACCCGCCGTAGCCAAGTGCAGTCGCAGTTCGGCAACTGGGGGGCGCTCGCGGTGCCGAGTTCATCCTCATACATCCCGTCCTTCGTGCATGATGCCGTTACTCCGCTCAACGTCTGGCACCCCACCGCCGCCCAACGCGGGGCGGCCGAGGCCACGCTGGCATGTCTGAGCCCCGTGTCACTCAACCGTCTTTACCGCGACCCGTTTCCCACCTCATTCACCATCGCCAAGCGTCCGCAGTATTTCGCCGCAGTCACCACCGGAAACATCCGCGTCAGCCGCCAGGCGTATGGCCTCGGCCTGCTGTGGAACCCTTCCTTCGGCGTGGCACTGCAGTCGGTGGCCGGCACGCTGTCGTCCAACAACTGGTTGTTCGGCACTCGCCGCTCCGGTGCCACCGCCACCTACGAGACGGCCAACATCCCCGCCACCATCACTGCCGGAGGCGTCACGATCAGCCAGTCCAACGGCATCACCACCCTGCCGCAGGGCGACCTCGCGTTCAGCTACACGCTGGCCGCTTCCGGCACGACCTACGGCCAGAAAACCATCACGCTCGGCGAGTCCCGCGTGGATGTGTCGCTCAGCCACTCCGGCTCGTTCACCGAGTTGCTGCCGCTCGCTTATGCCGATGACGCCGTGCTCGCCATCACCGGCTCCAAACTCACGCTCAACCGCCCTAACGGATCTTCATTCACCATCGAGGTGGCCACGCCCGGCGCGGTCATCAGCGCCGGCGGAACCAGCGGCCTCACCGGCGGCCTCGTCCGACGGGCGGTGACCATTTCGGCAAACGACGGCCTTTCCTACAGCCTCACCGTGATCGATGCCAATCCGTCGCCGCCGGAAACCCTCAGCCCGGCCAAAGCCAGCACGCCGCCGGGTGTGCCGGTGGAGATTGATCTGCGGGCCTTCGCGAGCGACGCGCAAAGCCCGGACGACAATCTGCGTTTCACCACCGGCGCGGCCGCGGGTGGAACCGTGGAGCTGTTAGACGATGGCTTCACCGCCCGTTTCACCCCGGCGGAAAATTTTGAGGGAATCCCGTCCTTCGCCTACACCGTGCGCGATCAGGGCAACGATTCCCGTTTGCTGCGTCACTATCGCTTTGAAGCGCCGGACACCACTGCGGACGGCCTGGCCACCGATTCCTCCGGCTACGCGGCCCATGGCGAATTGTCCACCTCGGGCAGCGGCACGGCCACCTATCAGAACGATGCGCCGGCGGTTTTCCCCGGTGGGGAGAGCCGTTCGCTGCGCCTCACGGAACCGGACGCGTCGGCTTTGGCGCGACTCAGAACCAGCGTTGCCACAAGCACCCGTGACTTGAGCAACCAGGACTGGACGGCGTCGTTCTGGTTCAAACGGGCCACGGGCAACACCCACGACTTCCTGTTTTACATCGGCAGCGGCAACGGCTTCAGCGGAGATGGCCATGAATTGGAAATCTTCGCCCCCGCCAATGCCAACACCCTGCGGATGCAATACTGGGATGGGGCCAACGTGAAGCAGGCGGACTTTTCCAGCCCGTCCACCGCGGGTGTCGGCCAGTGGCATCACGCGGCCGCCGTGTGGCAGGCTGCCGGCGGCGGGCAGGGCACGCTCACGATTTATCTCAACGGCCAGCCCGTCGGCAGCGCGTCATTCGCTGCCGCCTTCAAACAGACCTCACCTGTCGTTTTCGGCGGCATCCAGAGCACTTCCACCGATTCGCGCAATCTCAACGGCTGGCTGGATGACGCCGCGCTCTACGCCGCGGCGCTCGATCCCGGGGAAATCGCCAGCCTCGCGCAACAACCGGTGGCCAATAACGCCGGCCTGGAAGCCGCTGGTTCCATTCAAATCATCCTGGATCCGCTGGCCGCCGACCTCGATGGCCACTGGATTTTCGAGGACGATTTCCTCGATGTCTCAGGCCGGGCATGGGCACTGTTGCCCTCGCCCGGAGCCAGCCTCGCCACCAGCCGCAGCAAACAAGGAAGCGCATCCCTTTCCATTCCTCTGCAAGGGGACCACGCCGCATCCGCCATGCCAATCCCCCTCGGTGATGCCTTCACGCTCGCCTCTTGGGTCTATCTCCCGTCCGGTGAAAACTCCATCCGCACCATCGCCGCGAACTCTGCCTCCGGTTTCAATGCCAACGGCTTCCGCCTCTTCATCAACCGCTTCAATGCGGCGAACGCCGAACTTGTTCTCGAAACCGGCAACGGATCGCAATCCACCCTCATCGTCTCTCCCGTCGGCACCGTCGCCACCGACCGCTGGCAACACGTCGCCGCAGTGGTGGACCGCGCCTCGGGACAAGCCACGCTCTACCTGAATGGCGCGCCGGTCGCCTCCGGTGCGGTGCGCACCGATTTCAACAACAACGCCGTGCTTGCGGTGGGCGCGATGATTTCCGGCATCCACAGCCTGCGCGGAAACATCGATGATTTCCGCATCCATTCCCGCCTGCTCACCACCGGGGAAATCACCTCGGTTTTCGCCGCCGCCAACGAACCGCCGCTCATCACCCCGCCCGCCGCCCTCACGATGGCCGCCGGCACGACCAGCGCCCCGCTCGCAATCGCGGTGGACGATGAAGAAAGCGGACCGGATAATCTGGTTCTAACAGCCATTACTTCCGATCCCGCGCTTTTGCCATTGGAAAACATCATCCTCGGCGGCAGCGGTGGCACGCGTACGATCACCGTAAATCCGGTGGCATGGAAAGCCGGAGTGGTCACCGTCACCTTGATCGCCAGCGACGGCCTTTCCACGGGCGAGACCGGCTTTCAAGTCACTGTCACCAACGACGGCCATCCCGCCTTGTGGACGGCCACCACTCCGGGCGCTCCGCTTGCATGGTCCACCCCGGGCAACTGGTCCCTTGCCATCCCGCCCTTTCCCGGCGCGGCCTGCGATCTGGACTTCCTCAGCGGCAGTGTGGTCCCTTCCGGCACGATCCTCGCCAGCCAGGACCTTGCCGCGCCTTTCACCGCGCGCTCCATGCGGCTTGGCGGATCGGGCGCCGCCACCCTGCGGATCGGCGGCCCCTCGCTCTCGCTGGTCGTCAATGGCCCCGGCACCCCGTCCATCACGCTCGATTCCACCGCCGCGATGACCCATGAGATTGAGATCCCCATCCAGATAGCCGCGTCCGGCGTGGTCCGGGCCGCCCATGATTCGGCACTCGGATCCAGCGGCACCGGCACCACGGTGCAGGGCGGCACCGCGCTCGCCGCACTCGAACTAACGGGCGGCATCACCACTGCCGAACCCATCCAACTGGTGATGCAGAATACCGCCGGCCACACGCAGCTGCGCAATGTTTCCGGCCACAACACCCTCACCGGCCAGCTCTCGCTCAATCCCGTCACCAACATCGCCAACCCGGCCAACCCCGACACATGGCGCAAACTCCACCTCGGCGGCAATGCGGGCGGCACCTTCTCCGGCAGCATGACGGACGCCGCAAAATCCAAACTCAATGTCTCGGTGAATGCCGGCACATGGATTCTAACAGGTTTGGCCAAGTCCTACACCGGCACCACCGAAGTCGCCGGCGGAACCCTCGCCGTGGATACCGCGCTGCAATCACCCGTCATCGTCAGCGCCGGAGCCGCGCTCCGCGGCCAGGGCGGCTTCACCAATTCCACGCTCGAACTGCAGAACGACGCGGTCATCGCCCTTGCCCCGCTGTCATGGGACTCGCCGCCCGCGCCGTTCACCGCCGCACAGCTCCAGATCGCCCGCGCCGTCATCCGCATCGCTGCCCCGCCGCCCGCCGGTTTCACCGAAACCCCGCGCTCGTTTCCCTTGATCCATGTCCCTTCCGGCATCGGCAGCCCCGACCTCGCGCTGCTCACCATCGAGGCCACCGGCCTGCCCGGCACCGGCCGCTGGTCAGTCATGAAGGATGCGCAAACCCTCTCGCTCAACTATCAGCCCGATCTCTATCAGGCATGGGTTTCCGGCATCGACTGGAACGGCACCGACTCCGCTCCGGGCGCGGACCCGGATGCCGACGACATCACCAACTTCCTCGAATACGCGTTGAACGGCAACCCGCTCCAGCCGGACCGCTCCGTCCTCCCCGCAGTGGATTACACCGGAGGCCGCCTCGTGCTGGTCTTCCAGCGCATCGCCGATCCCGGCCTGCTCTATGAAGTGCTGGCATCCTCCGTTCTAACAGACCAGCCGGGCGACTGGCAGGCCGTCTGGTCGTCCACCGGCCTTTCCAACATTCCCGGCCCGGTGGTGGTTGAGGACACTCCGCCCGCGCCCACTCCGGAGCGCCGTTTCCTGCGTCTCCGCGTGACCCGCATCCCTCTTTCCGGGGTGCCTTGAGCACGTCACAAAAACGAAAAAACATGACTCCCGCGCTCCGTTGACCCTCGCGTCGCGTCCGTGGACTTTGTCTTCATGAAACTGAAACCCGATCTTCATCCTGTGGCGTTGCGCGGCGATTGCCCGCATTATCGCCAGCCCGGCTTCACGCTCACCGAGCTGATGGTGGTCGTCTCCATCATCGTGGTCCTCGCGCTCGTCGTCTACGGCTCCGCCACCCGCATCATCAGCAATGCCCATAAAGCCGTCTGCGTGCAGAACCTCCACGGCATCGGCAATGCCATCCAAGCCTACTGCATGGAAAACAACAACCGCCTGCCCGGCCCGCTCAACGTCGGCCAGAGTGCCTTGTTCAACCCCAATGCCACATCGCCCGGCCCGCAACTCGTCCACTACATCGCCCCCTATCTCGAAGGTGTCCGCGATGCAGACACCCCGTACCTTGTCAGCAACTTCGGCTGCCCCGCCCTGATGAAGAAAATGCCGCCGTCCAACATAAAGGCTCCCATAGTTTACCGCATGGGCCATGACGACCTTGAGGACATTTACGGACGCAAGGGTTTCCCCTGGATCTGGAACAACCCCGCCGGCACATCCGGCAAGCCTTGGCGGCTCGACCAGATCAACCCCAGTTCCGCGGGTCGCGTCTATGCCATGATCGAACAGGACCAGAGTCTCGGCGGCACTTGGGACAACAATGGCGCCACCGGCCCCGCCCACGGCAAGGAGCGCATGGCTCTCTACTTCGACTGGTCCGTCAAACCCCGACCCATTTCACAACGTTAGGCAAAATCCCGAACAACCCGAATCCAGAATAAAATCCAACCATCCAAAATCCATGAAACCAAGATTCCTTTCTCTTCTTGCAGTCCTGCCGCTCGCCGCAGTCTCTTACACCCACGCGCAGTCCACCTGGACCGGTGCCGCCGGCGGCGAATGGGGCACGGCAGCCAACTGGACCGGCGGCGTCCCCAATGCCACAGGGGCAACCGCCAACATCAACACCGCGCTGACGGTGAACGTCTCCGACACCGGGACTGGCGGCACCTATCCCTACACCTTCGGCACCCTTGCCACGTCACTCGCCTCAGGAAGCGCCGTGATTGGCAACAACACCGTCACCACCGACATTCTCAAAGCCGATGTCACCAGCGGCACACCCGAGATCAGCGTGGCCACGGGAGGAGCGATCTTCTACTACGCCAACCTTGAGGGAACCCAGGGCTTCAATAAGACCGGCGGAGGCAGGTTGACCTTCCGCTTCAACGGCGCCGACCAGACCTATACCGGCGATATCACCATTACCGGCGGCATTCTTGGCATCAATCAGGACGGCAGTCTCGGTGATGCTGAAAACGACATCACCATCGCGACAGGCGCGCGTCTGCTGGCCGAACCGGGTTCCAACACCGGCACCATCACCTTGCCCGACACCCGCATCATCACCCTTGGCGGTTTGCAGTCACAGATCGGCTCCAACAACGCTGCGGTGAATCTCATCGTCAATGGAGAAGTCGCCGAAAACGCGCCCGGCAATGGCTTGGTCAAAACGGATGCCGGCAAAGTTACTCTGGCCGGAACGCTAAGCTACACCGGTGAAACCCGCATCGCCACCGGCACCCTCGCGCTCTCGGGCGATGCCGTCCTGCCCACCGATCAAAACCTGCGCTTCACCGGCAACGCCGTGGTCTGCACGCTCGACCTGGGCGGAACTTCACAGACCGTCCGCACGCTTGTCATGGACCAGGTCAACGCCAACCGCGCCATCACCGGCGGTGGCAGCCTCACCATCAATGGCGACACCAGCCTGACCCTCAGCTCCAACAACGGCGTGACTTACGATTTCTCGGGAATCGATTCGTTCACCTTCGACAAGAGCGACCGCAACCTCAACTTCCAGACCACCAACGTCGCCGCAGTCACCACCCTGAATGATTTCAACCTGGCCAAGTCGGGGATCGACGGTGGTACCAACACCATCACCGCCGCGGCATTCCAAGTCGGCGGCAGCGCGGTGAGCGATGGCAACAATGGCAGCGCCGCACGCCTCCACCTCGGCACGGTCAACATCATCAACGCCAACACGGTGAAGCTGGGTGCCTTCAATGCCAACGGCTTCGTCGATTTCCAGGCGGGACTCACCAACCCCGGCCTCAAGCTGCGCGCAACGGATGGCATCTCGCCGGTGACGACCCTCACCATCGGCGAAACCAGCTCAGGCAGCAGGACAGGCAACGGCTTGCTCAATCTAACCGGTGGTTCCGGGGATATCCTCGCGACCGACATCCTCATCGGCAGGCATATCTCCAACGCCTTCAACGGCGGCGACAGCACCCTTACGCTGCCGGACGGCACGCTCAATGCCACCACCGTGGTCATGGCCGACAAGGTCGGTTCGGGCCAACCGACGATCAATGCCGTCATCAATCACAATGGCGGTGACGTGACCATCGATACGATCCTCATGGCGCGCACCACCGATGGCGCACAACTTGCCAGCGCCGGACAAAACCTCCGCCCCACCTACAATCTCAATGGCGGCACGCTCAATGTGACCTCGATCCAGCCCGGGCCCCTTGCCACCCCGCTGGCACCGTTGGCGCAGGTTGAGACCGCCACTGCCGCCGGAACCGCCTCCGCGGCCGGCAATGTCAACGTGACCGTCACCGGCGCCGGCATCACCGGATCGCCCTTGACCATTCCGGTGGCTGTTCTGAATGGCGACACGGCCGATGCATGGGCGGCGAAAGTCCGTGCCGCGCTTTCGTCTGAATCCGCCATCACCGATCTTTATTCAGTCGGTGGGACAGCCTCGCAGATCGTCCTCACCCGCCTGATCTACACGCTGAACGACGCCTCGCTCAACATCGCTCTTGCCAACGGCGCTCCCAGCCCCGGGATCACCGCCGCCGCAACCAGCGGCAATACCGTGACCGGGGGATCTTCAACCGTCCGCAACCTCATCCTCAAGGGTGGCACGCTCATCAACCAGACCGGCGCGGATCTCTCCATCAGCGGCATCACAATCACCGTCTCCGGCATCACCACCACCGTGGTGGATTCCACTCCCGGCCAGAAAGTGGTCCTCGGCAGCGATGTCACCTATTCCGCGCGCCTCAACTCGTTCAATGGCACCAGCGGCGCACTCACCGTGGATGGCGATCTCGACCTCTCGGCATCGCCCGCCTTTGCCATCTTCGACGATGCCAGCGGCGACGCCACCCCGCTCGCGCCCGGCACCAAGCTCTATCTGATGGACTACGCGCTCGGTTCGCTCACCGGAACCTTCGCCGGCCAGCCGGAAGGCTCCACCGTCAACGTCACCAAGGGGGCCGTCACCAACTCCTTCGTCATCAAATACGCCGACGATGGCGGCACCGCCGTCACCCTGACCGTTCCCTCCGCCGGCGACAACTTCGACACATGGGCCACCGACAACGGCATCCCCGGCGAACCTTTTGATGAGGACTTCGACAAAGACGGAATTTCCAACGGTGTCGAATACGCCCTCGGCAAAAACCCCGTCGTCTCGGACACCCCCGCGGGCGTGCTGCTCGGCAATACCATCACCTTCACCAAAGGTGCCGATGCCATCGCCAATGGTGACGTGTCATGGACCATCCAGACATCCGAGACGCTTGTCGCAGGCTCTTGGATCGACGAGCCGTCCGCCACCCAGCCCGCCGGTGATCCATCTCTCACCATCGCCTACACCTTCGGACCACCCACGCCGCCCAGGAAATTCGCCCGTCTCAAGGTGGTGCAGGTGCCCTGAAACGGATCCGCGCTCCGCCGGGTGTTCCATCCGCCCGGCGGGTCACAAATGGGAAAACGATTGTCCCGCAGCGACTATTGCAGCTCATACGGCACACCACCATCCTGCTCTTCCAAACCCCAGAAACCTGACCCAATTCCATGAAACCCCGCCGATTTTCTTTTCTCCCCGCCGCATGTTTTATTGTCCTGAGCACGGCACATTCCCATGCCCAATCCACTTGGACTGGTGCCACCGGCGGTGAATGGGGCACTGCCGCCAACTGGACCGGCGGCGTCCCCAATGCTACAGGAGCAACCGCCAACATCAACACCGCGCTGACGGTGAACGTCTCCGACACCGGGACTGGCGGCACCTATCCCTATACCTTCGGGACCCTTGCCACGTCACTCGCCTCAGGCAGCGTAGTGATTGGCAACAACGGTGTCACAACTGACATCCTGACAGCAGCCACTTCCTCGGGCGCTCCGGTGATCAACGTGGCCAACAGCAGTGCGAACATTTTCTTTTACGCCAACCTGGAAGGCACCCAGGGCTTCGAGAAAACCGGTGCTGGCAAGCTGACTTTCCGCTTCAACGGCGCGGATCAGAACTACAGCGGCAACATCACGATCTCCGGCGGCGTTCTGGGTATCAACCAGAACGGCAGTCTGGGCAACGACAACAACAACATCTTCATCGCCAACGGCGCGCGACTGCTCGCCGAGCCTGGCTCCAACAGCGGCACCATCACCCTGCCCTCGACCCGAACCGTTACGCTGACGGGCGCGCAGTCGCAGATAGGCTCTAACAATGCCGCTGTCAATCTTGTCATCAACGGAACCGTCACCGAGGACGCTGCCGGCAAGGGCCTCGTGAAAACCGACGCAGGCAAGGTCACTCTTGCCGGCTCCATCAGCTACACCGGTGAAACCCGCATCTCCGCAGGCACGCTGGCCCTCTCCGGCTCCGCTGCGCTGCCGACATCCCAGAATCTTCGCTTCAACGGCAGCGCCGCAGCCACCCTCGATCTCGGCGGCACGTCTCAAACCGTGCGCACGATTGTGATGGATGTCACCACCCACAACCGCAGTCTCACCGGTGGTGGCGGCCTCCTCGTCAACGGCGATGCCAACCTGCAGCTCAGCGCCAACAATGGGGTAACCTACGACTTCTCGGGAATTGATGCCCTTACTTTCAACCGCTCCAATCGGGAGTTTAAATTTGAGATGGTCAATGTGGATGCGGTCACATCCATCGCCGACGTGAACCTTGCCAAGAGCGGCACGGCCGGTGGCACCAACAACATCACGGCAGGCACGATCCTGGTCGGTGGCGGCAACAGCCTGGGCAACAACGGAAACACCGCACGCCTCCATCTGGGCACCGTTAACAACCTCAACACCGCCACCTTCCGGGTGGGGGCCTTCAATGCCGGCGGAGTTGTCGATTTCCAAAGCGGCCTCACCACACCCTCACTCAAGCTGCGCGGCACTGACGGCGTCAGTGCCACGTCCACCTGGACCATCGGTGAGACCAGCTCAGGCACACGCCGCGGCGAGGGAGTGGTGAACCTCACGGGAGGCTCGCTCGACGCATTGGTGACCAACCTCGCCATCGGCCGCCACCTCGCTGGAGCCAACCTGGCCGACACCAGCTCACTCACCATGCCTGCCGGGTCGCTGACTGCGTCGACTATCCTGCTCGGCGAGAAGACCGGCACCGGCACTCCGGTAATCACTGCTTCACTCAACCAAGGCGGCGGCACCGTGAAAGTCTCTACTCTCACCTTCGGTAAAGACGCGGGCGGCGGTGCCACTCCGGATTTCCGTTCGAGTTATAATTTGGCTGGCGGCACCCTGAATGCCGGGACGATCGAAGCAGGCACAGGTGCGTTTGCCGCCACCTCCGTCCGCCGCATCGGCTGGACCGGCGGCACCATCGCCAACCTCGACGCCTCCACCGACCTCACTGTCAACGGTGTCGCGGGAACTGGCGGCTCAATTGTTCTTGCGACATCCACAATCACGGCCAAGGACTTCAACGTCGATGCCAATCGCAAGATCACTCTTGGCGCGAACACCTCTCTAACTGGCAGCGCGGACCTTGCCAAGAACGGCAACGGCACCCTGCTCATCAACGGCGCATCCTCCACCTACACCGGCACGCTCACCGTGAATGCCGGCACTCTGGGCGGCGAGACCAGCATGGGTGGCAATGTCACCATCGGCGGCAGCGGCACGCTCGCTCCCGGCAACTCACCCGGCACCATGACGGTG
>JALOUA010000397.1 GCA_025457625.1 Akkermansiaceae bacterium | reverse complement strand
GGCATCGAATTCGCTGGCGAGCAAAACGCTCAGCGCCTGGGTGCCAACGCCGGTTTCCTCCACCTCGTGGCCGGCCTCCCGCAGCGCCTCCACCAGATGCCGGCGCAGGCGGGTGTCGTCCTCAGCCACCAGAATTCGCATGTCGGCAGCTTGCCATGACGGGAAAGCGCATGGGAAGTCCCGAGATGCTGCGCACGGAGTTTGATGAACAAAAGAAGGCCCGGGTGCCGGTTTGATTGCTGGTTTCCTGCCGGGACCCGGAATGCCCGTTACCGGCTTCATTCACATGAAATCCATGATCTGGTTGCCCGTGTTGATTGCCGGGCTGTGCGGCCTGGCGATGGCGCGGGATGAAAATCCGGAGGAATTCGACCGGCCTCCGCTCAAGGAGCGGATCGGGCTTTCGCACGGGGCAGCGGTGGTTCGATTTTATGAGCCGGATGAAGGCGAGGCACGGGCCATCATGGTATTCGGTTCCGGGGACGGCGGGTGGTCGCCCTGGGAACATGCGGTGGCGCAGTGGTTGCGGGATGCGGGAATCCACGTGGCAACGGTGGGGCATCCCTGCCGGTGATCTATGGCGGATGGAGCATGGGCGCCGCTCAGGCCGTGGCTGCGGCCGCCGGGCCGGAGCGTCCGCCAAACCTTGCGGGCCTGATGCTGATGAGCACCGATCACCGCGGCCGCTACGGCCTGCGGGAAGGCGATGAGCTGGGCATCACTCCGGTAGGACCGGGAACCTTCGCGCTCACCCATTTCAGCGCGGCCATGCGGAATCTGCGGGTGGCGCAATTCCACGGGACCGCGGATTTCATGGCGTCCACCGCGTGGGTCCAGACGCTCAAGTCCCCGCACGCGCTCTATCTTGTCCCCGGTGCCAATCATGGGTTCAACGGGCCGGATGACAGCTTCCGCGAATATCTCGAACGCGGTGTGGCATGGGTTCTGGGCGACGATTCGGCGGCGGCCGCACCACCGGTCCGCTCGCTGCCGTTCGGGCTTTCGCCGCTCTGGCCGGGTGCGTTGCTGGCGATCGGCCTCGTGGTGTTTTTCCTGCTATCCAGACGCCATTCGATCCGCCTGCTGGTGGCCTCGGTGTTCGTGATCGGCCTGATCAACCTGTTCGAGGCGTTTCTCCGCAAGCCCCCCATCATGATCGACTGGCTGGAGGGCTGGCTGCCGCTTGGTCTGGCCGAGCAGAGCCATTTGCCGTTGTTTCTCTCAGGTTTGTGCCTGTTGGCGCTGGCCCGCGGGCTGAGCCGGAGAAAACGCGCCGCATGGGTGCTGGCGGTGGTGATGCTGGTGGTATCCGTATTCCTGCACCTGCTCCGCTCGCTCGACTGGCATCACATGGCCGCCGCGCTGATCCTGCTTGTTCCGCTGGTGCGCTGGCGGCGGGAATTCATCGCGAGATCCGACGCCTCATCGCTGCACTGGGCCTTCCGTCTGGCCCTGTTCATCGCCGCGGGCTTGCTGGTTTTCGGCACGGTGGGAATCCACATGCATGCCGAGCGCGGCGAATTCGGCGAACCCCTGCACTGGGACGAGTGCGTGAGAGGCTCGGCAATGGCGCTGCTGCTGCAATCCACCGAACTGGATGACGACGGCGGCCGGGCGGCGCGCGACTTTCTCGGCAATCTGCGCGGCGGCAGCCTGTTAGGCGGACTCGACGCGCTCGGCCTTGTCCTGAGGCCGGTGTTGGAAAAGCGCCTGCCGCACGCGACGGGCGACGAGCGTGGGAAGGCCCGCCGCCTGATCGATCAATACGGCGTGGACCCGATGGACGCCTTCGCGCTGATGGACGACAAGCGCTATTTCTTCCATCCGGATGGCTCGGCCGTGGTGGCATACTCGCTGTGGCGGAATTTCGCCGTGGCGCTCGCCGATCCGATCGGCGATCCCGCGCAGCAGGCCGGAACGATCGCCGCGTTTGCGAAATTCTGCCGGCGGCAGGATTGGGAGCCGGTGTTTTATTGTGTGAATGTCCGGAACCGGCCGCTGTATGAGGAACTGGGTTTCGTCACCCTCAAGGTGGGGGAGGACGCGAGGATTCCGATGGCGGCGTTTTCGCTGCAGGGCGGCAAGTTCCAGAATCTCCGCACCGCCGCCAACCGGGCGCGCCGGGAGAAGATGGGTTTCCGCTGGTATGACGCATCGCAGGGCATCGATCACGGCATCGAGGCGCAGCTCCGCTTGCTGTCCGATGAGTGGCTGCAGGCGAAATACGGCGGCGAGATGACCTTCGACCTCGGTCGTTTTGATCTGGATCACATCCGCACGCATGGTGCGGC
Organism: Akkermansiaceae bacterium; assembly: GCA_025457625.1. Taxonomy (GTDB): domain Bacteria; phylum Verrucomicrobiota; class Verrucomicrobiia; order Verrucomicrobiales; family Akkermansiaceae; genus Luteolibacter. The sequence goes on along the minus strand of JALOUA010000397.1, from coordinate 640 downwards.
GGTCATCCTCAACGCCGGCGGCCGGGTGGAGGCCTTCGCGACGTGGCATCCCTACGCGCAGGGCAGGGGCCGGACGCTGGACCTCATGCGCGGAGGCGCGGAAGCACGCAACGGCGGACTCATGGATTATCTCATCCTGGAATCCATCGGACGTTTCCAAGAGGCGGGCGTGGAGGAGATCAGCCTCGGCAACGCGCCGCTTGCCGATGTGCGCCAGGAGGGAGATGGCGAACCCGCCGGCCGCGAAAAGGCCACGCGTTTCCTGTTCGAAAATTTCGACAAATACTACGGCTACAAGTCGCTCTTCAGCTTCAAGAAGAAATACCATCCGGACTGGCAGGGGCGCTACCTCGCCTATCCGGCGGGCGCGCCGCTGCTGATGGTCGGCCTCGCGGTGGCCGGTGTCCATCTGCCCAGCGGGTTCCGCGCGTTGTTGAAGAGTTGAGCGTTATCAGCGGCTGGCGCGGATGCGGGTGAAACGTTCCGGCTGGCCGGCCGCGGGAGTTGGATCGCGGACTTCCAGCAGAAACGGCGTGTTGGAGACATTCACGCCGGGAACCCAGTGGATGAGGTCGGAGCTGAACTCAACTCCCACCGCCGCGTCGCCCGGCGCCGGCGCGCGCGGGGTGCGCATTGTCCA
>JALOUA010000147.1 GCA_025457625.1 Akkermansiaceae bacterium | reverse complement strand
TGGCAGAGTGATGGCGGATTTGCCGGTCCCCTCGCGGGTGCGGGTGAGGCGCAACTCGACGGGCTCCATGCCCTTGCTGGTGGCGCGGACGATGATTTCGCCGGGCTTGCGGTCGCTGCCTCCGCGGCTTTCCGGCTCAGGGCCGGAAGTGGCGGCGATGATGGCCAGGCCAAGACCGTTGAAGGTGCGGAAGGTGTTGGCTTGAAACGAGGTGTGGCTGAGCGGGTCGCCGCCACCAGAACCGACAAGGCGGCCCGGGCCTTCGATCCGGATGTTCACCCACTTCGCGGCTTTCGGGGCGAAATTGCCGTTTTCATCCTCCACCCGGATCGTGATGTATGACAAGTCGCGGTTCGCAGGATCGAGCGCGGATTGATCGGCGGAGATCGAGATTTTCGCGGGCGCGCCAGCCGTGTGATGGCTCATGGTGGCGGCCACCTTGCCATCCTTGCGCGCGACGACCTTCAACTCGCCGGGTTGATAAGGCACGAGCCATTCGAGGTGCATGTCGTTGTTCCCGTCGAAGGCGCGCGTGCCGAGCGAGTCGCCGTTGAGGAAAAGCTCGGCCTCGTCGCAGTTGGTATAACACCACACCGGGATGGCGGTGCCTTCCTTGCCGGGCCAGGTCCAGTGCGGCAGGATGTGGACCATCGGCTTGTCGGTCCACTGGCTCAGATAGAAATAGTAGTGGTCCTTCGGAAAGTTGCAGAGATCGATGATGCCGAAGTTCCCGAGCACGCGCGGCCAGCCGCCGGACTCGCCGATGTAGTCGAAGCCGGTCCAGCGGAACTCGCCCATGAGATAGGGCAGGTTTCTGGTCATTCGCCACGAGCGCCGTGCGTCGGTCTGCACGCCGGAATTGTCGTAGGACGACTCGTAATAGGCGTCGGTCTCGGGGAAAACCTCGTTTTCCGTGAGCTTCGGATGATCGAATCCCGGGCGGAAGTAGCGCGGATGCGTGCGGTATTCGCCGCGGGTTTGCAGCGAGTGGGGCAGCTCGGAAAGATACATCATGCGCCCGGGATAACGGATGCGGTCGCCCTCGATCTCAAAGATGGAATCGACTCCCTCGTTGTAGCCCACGATGTCCATGTGTTCGGTGAAACCGCTGGCATTGGCGCTTTTCATGTGGTTGCACCCCACGGTGGTCGGACGGGTGGGATCGATCTGGTGGTAGAGTTTGCGAAGTCGTTGCACGGTTTCGATTTCACCGTGCTTCACCGACTCCGGCACCTCGTTGCCCATGCTCCACATGATCACGCACGGATGGTTGCGGTCGCGTTTGATGTGGTCGGTGAGATCGCGCTCATGCCATTCGTCGAAGTATTTGTTGTATCCGAACGGGGCCTTGCCCTTGTTGGTCCTGCTGGCGACCAGGAGCGAGCCCTCGAAGTCCCAGCCGCGCCGCCATTCGTCGAAGGTTTCGTTGATGACAAGGAAGCCCAGCTTGTCGCAGAGCGCCATCAGTTCGGGCGAGTGCGGGTAGTGAGCGGTGCGGATGGCGTTGCAGCCCATGTCCTTGAGCATCCTCATGCGGCGTTCGAGCGCCTGGTCCCACAGCGCGGAGCCGAGCGGGCCGAGGTCCTGGTGGTTGCACACGCCCTTCATTTTGAGGTTCACCCCGTTGACGAACAGGCCTTGTTGCGCATCGAAGCGGATTTCCCGGATGCCGAGCGGTGTTTCACAAACATCCACGAGCTGATAGACATCGGCGTCGCGCGTGCCGTGGATGACTTCGGTGCGGATGGTGTGGAGCTTCGGTTCGTCCGGCGACCAGAGCCCGGGTTCGGGAACCGTGAGCTTCTGCGGAAACGTCTGCCCGGCATCGGCGGCCAGATGGAACACGTCCTCGACAGTGGCCACGACCTTGCCATCGCCGTCGAGGATGGTCTGGCGAAGCGAGACCGCTTTCGGGGACCTGTCCTCGTTGAGCACCGTGGTCTCGATGGCCACGGTGGCTTTTTCCGGTGTGATTTCCGGCGTGGTGACGCGAGTCCCCCAATGCGCGACGCGCAGGTGGGAGGTGATCGTCAACCAGACGTGGCGGTAGATGCCGGTGCCCGCATACCAACGGCCTGATGGCACCCTGGAATTGTCCACGCGCACGGCGATGACGTTGTCACCCGTCGGGTCGAGATGCGATGTGAGATCATATTCGAAGCCGATGTATCCATACGGACGCTTGCCGAGGTGGTGGCCGTTGATCCAGACCTCGCTGTTCATGTAGGCGCCGTCGAACTCGATGAACACCTTGCGGTATCGCGATTCCTCGGGCAGGCGGAAGGTTTTCCGATACCAGCCGATGCCGCCCGGCAGGTATCCGCCGGGCGCGCCGGTGGCGCTGTTGGGATCGAAGCCGGCCTCCACCGACATGTCATGCGGCAGGTCGAGGGCACGCCATGCCGAGGCGTCGAAGTCCGGCTTTTCCGCGCCCGGCGCGTCGCCGTGATGGAAGCGCCAGGACAAATCAAAACACTCGCGCAAACGCGGCGATTCGGCGGCAAGCGCGGAAGTGAACAATATGACAAACCCGAAGCAATGGGCGAGGATGATGTTCATGGATCGATAACGGTAATCGGCGGTCTTCGCTTCCGCCTCATGCAACGAACCCCGGCGATTGGGCCAGGAAATCCCTGGGATTCTGATAGACGACGCGTTCGATGTCCGCGGCGGTGTGCCGGCGCTGTTTCATGCGCAGCGCGCACCTCGGCACGGCGAGCGGATCGGCGACGCCCCAGTCGCAGGCGGAGTTCAGCCACAGCCGCTCCGGGCCGTATATTTCGAGGATGTCGATGGCGCGGTCGAGCGAGCACTTGCTGTCCGGATAGAGCGTCATGCCGGCCCAGTATCCGGCGTCCAACACCAGCGGAACGGTGTGCTCCTCGACGTGGTCGATGATGACCTTGGAGCGGTCGAGTTGGGAGAAATTGGCGAGTGATGCGAGCATCAGGCGCGTGCCCTTGAGCTTGTCCTCCAAATGTGGCGTGTGCATCAGGATGGGCAGATCGTGATCGAGCGCGAGCTGGACGTGCTCCTCGAAGATGGCGAGTTCGTTGCGGGTGTTCTTGTTGAGGCCGATCTCGCCGATGCCGAGCACGGTCGGGCATTGGAGAAATTCCGGGATGAGGCCCATCACCTCGCGCGCGAACACCGGATCGTCGGCTTCCTTCGGGTTGATGCACAACCACGAGAAATGTTTGATGCCATATTTCGCGGCGCGCTTCGGCTCATGCTCCGTGAGCTGGCGGAAGTAATCGTAAAACCCGTCCGCCGACGAGCGGTCGAAGCCGGCCCAGAACGCGGGTTCGCAGACCGCCTCGCAACCGGCGAGCGCGAGTTTCTCATAGTCGTCCGTGGTGCGGCTGACCATGTGGGCGTGGGGCTCGATGTAGCGCATGGGAGAAGTGAAAAGTGATTTGAGGCGGATTTTATGGAGTTAGTCAGCGCCTCCATGTCGCTGCGCTCCATTGTGAGCAGTGAGCCGCGGAGGAGCCCCGAACGCGCCTTGGAACGCGGCTTGGGGGATGGGCTCGGTCGTCGGGTCGGAGAGGGCCTCAAGGATGGCGCGGGTGCGGTCCGGCCGCCCGGCGAGCAGGATCGGCAGCGCCTTTCTCAGCGCGCCGATCCGGTAGTCATCATCGCCCGGATGGCGGTCGATGCGGTCGAGGAACGCGGCGAGATCGAGCAGCTTGTGGCGGGCTTCGATGAACTGGAGGTCGAGAATCTCCTGCTTGCTTGGCATGGGAGAACCATCCGTCCTCCAAGGCGGGCGGTCAACCGGGAAGAGCGGCTGCCAGAGAGGCGGAGAATCCCAACGGGGTTGTGCATCGTGGGACTCCGATCTCCCAAGCAAAGGCGACCTGTTCCACCACACGCACTCTCCCGCTCCGCCCACCCGCCCTGCACAACGCCGTTGGAGTTGGGGATTCATTCGGACACCTATCCCGGGGTAGCCTCTCTCGGGCCAACCCCGGGCCGGGATACGCAATCCCGTTGGGATTGATTGCATAAGCCGAATGGCAACCGGGTCGCTCATGCCGCATCGCGGCTTGCCTGCCGGGGGGGGATGGTGTGAGCTGCGGCGTGTTCGCGACTTACGTGCATGATCTGAATCCGGTGTTGCTGCGCATCACCGATGCGATCCAGCTCCGCTGGTACGGGCTGGCCTATCTGGCGGGCTTCATCGGCGGGTTTTTCCTGTTGCGCAACCTCGCACGGCGCGGTCTGTGGGTGCTCAAGCCGGAACAGACGGGGGATTTCATCGCGGCGGCGGCCTTGTTCGGGGTGTTTCTAGGCGGGCGGCTGGGATACATTTTTTTCTATCAGCTACCGCGCGAGGGATGGGAAAAACTGGTGAAGGATCCGCTGATGATCCTGCGCGTCTGGGAAGGCGGCATGGCCAGCCACGGCGGCATTCTCGGATTGGTGATCTTCACATGGTTTTACGCCAAAAAGCACAAGGTGACCTGGACGGGGCTGGGCGACGGCCTGTGCGTGGTGGCTCCGGTGGGTTTGTTTTTCGGGAGGGTGGCCAATTTCATCAACGGCGAGCTGTACGGGCGCGTGACGGAGGGCGTGGCTTGGGCCGTGAAGTTCCCGCTCGCGCTGATCCATGAGCCGATCGAGGTGCAGAGCGCCGCATGGCAGGAATGCACACGGGTGGAACCGAGGCTTGCCGACACGGAATCGCTGGAAGTGCTGATTGCGACCGCGCGGGAAAACCCGGAGGTGGCACAGGCGCTGGGAAACTTCCTGCCGGCGCGGCATCCGTCGCAGATTTACGAGGCACTGTTAGAAGGCGCGTTGCTGTTCGGCATCCTGTGGTGGGTGCGCACGCGCTTTCCCAAGGCTCCGGACGGCCTGCTGACCGGGCTGTTTTTCGGTTTTTACGCGCTGTTCCGGATCGCGGGCGAGCAGTTCCGCGAACCGGATGCGGAGATGGTCGGTTTTCTCACCAAAGGCCAGTTCCTCTCGTTGTTCATGTTCGCGTTCGCGGCCGCCTTCCTCATCCACGCGTGGCGCGGCTGGCGGAAGAGCGCATCATGAACATCGCTCCGAGCACCAGGCACAGCAGGATGCCCGCCCATGAAAAAGCGGATCCCGCGCGCTTGAGTTTGAGGTCGATGACCATCGGGCGATCGCCATCGACCTGCACGCTGCGTGCGAATTCGAGCACGGTGCCGCGTTCGGGCAGCGTGACGTCGAGCGCGGCGGGCGCGGGTTCGGCGGCGAGCTGTTGGGCGACGATGCGTGCGGCGATCTCCTTGAGCGCGGCGTTTTCATCGGCGGTGTTGCCTTCGAGAAAACGATCGAATTGTTTGGGATCGTAGTTGTAGCGGCCTTGCAACACCGGATTGACTTGTGCGGCGCGGTCGAGCTGCGGGTTGTCCGCCTGCCCGGGCATGGTGATGCGGTTGTCGAGCACGAGCTTCTGGCGGCGCGTGTTGAGACCGAGCACGGCTTGCTGGGTCTTGAGCGCGCGCAGTTGGACGCGGGCGTCCTCGCCGGAGGCGGCGTCGAGCTGGCCGTTGTTGACCGCGTTGCTGAAGGCCAGACTGGCTTTTTCCTGATCACCGGCCTGCAGCCATTCGTTCGCCTGATCAAGCAGGGCCACGGCGCTTTGTGCATCGCTGCGGCGCTTGCTGCTGACGAACGATTGATAGTCCTCCAGCCGGAACGAGCCGAGCGACTGTTCGTTTTGCAGGTCGAAATCGCCGCCGTGTTTGGCGAGCCGCCAGCCTTCGGGCACCAGCACGCGCCAGCTGAGGTTTTCCATCGGCGCGTCGGGCATCGGCCCTTCGAGGCGTTTGCCGCCGGCGAGTGAGGTGGCATAGACGAAACGAACGACCGCCGGTTTGCCCGCATCCGGCGAGGGGAAGACATGGAACAACCAGTCGCCGCCCTCGCGCACGAGGTTCACGCCCTCGTCGTTGACGAAGACGTTGAACAATTCCGCGTCCGCCGGGAGCTTGAGCCGCAGCGTGCCCTTGGTGACGACGCGCATCTTCAGGATCACGGCTGTGAGAGCGGTGCCGCCGGGTGAAAGCAGCGTGGTGAGCGTGCCTTCGGAAACGCGCAGCCTGCGGAGGCCGGCGAGTTCGTGGCGCTTGATGACGACCGGCAGAGGTCCCTCGACATCCGCCGCGCGGAAAGACATCGCCGGAGCGACATTGCCCGCGGCGCGGCCGAGCGTGGACTGCACCACCGCCCAGTCGGTGCGCTGCCAGCCGCGCGGCAGGATGCCGGGTTCCAGTTCGAGCCGCCCGCCGGCGCGGACCGCGACGAAGTACGACAACTGCCGTACTTCCTCCAGCACGACGGGCGTCACGGATTCGGCTCCCGTTTCCACGCTCGGCCGCTGGTATTCGAGTTCGACATCGGTTTCACCCGCGATGCCGCGTTGGAAGCGGATTTCGCGGAGGTCCTTGTCGCCCTCCACCGGCACGAGGTCGGCGACGGCGGAACCGGTCGCGCGCAGGGTGGCGGCGGCCGCGGCGTCGAGTCCCGGCAAGCGCACGCGCAGGGATTTCACCGCGGCGTTTTCGATGCGGTAGCCGATGTTCACCCGGGTGAGCAACTGGCCCTCGCGGATCGTCGCGTCATGGAACACCCGCGCCGTGACCCAGGGATCGAGGCGGCTGATGGACAGCCCGAGCGCCCAGTCGCTTTGCAAGAGGCGGTAGGCCAGCGCGCCCGGTCTCGCGGCGGCGCGGGAGGTTTCCTTGTTGCCGTCCGCCAGTTCGCGGGGGTCGAGTTGGGAGACGTTTTTCCGTTCCACCGCGCGCACTTGCAGGCCGCGCTCGGGCACGATGGTTAGAACGCCGGTCTCGCGCGATGCGCCGCGCAGGCTGATGCGCGGCACCAGCCACTTTTCCCGCGCGCCGGTCGGGCGGCCGGTGAGCGTGAGGCTGAAGTTCCGCAGGCCCATCGTTTTTCCTGATAGATGGAACGTGAGCACGCGTTTGTCACCGTCCTTGCTTTCGGTCCAGTGGCTCAGTCCCTCGCCGGTGGCGCTTTCGATTTCCAAACCATCGGGCACGTCGAGATCCAGTCGGAACACGCCGGAGCGGGTGATGAGCACCGCGAGATCGGTGGCCGTCACGAGGCGGTCCTCGCCGAGCGAAACAAGCTGCCATGACTCCGCGCGGAGTTCCGGAGCGACCGCGGTGACCTTGAGTTTCGCCGTGGCCGCGCCGCTGCCGTAGCGGAACGCGTGTTGCAGCAGCGCGAGCGGCTGGCCGTCGTTCGCGCGTGGCAGCAGGCCCTGGTCGAAGTCTTCCGGGTTCACCCGCGAAAGCCCGTCCACTTCCACGGCTTCCGGCTGCACTTCCTCGCCGAACGCGATCCCCAACAGCCCCACCTCGCCGGCCGGGCCGTTGACGCGGACCGGTTCGAGCGCGAGATCCATCGGCAGCGCTCCCGCGCCGCGCTGGGTCTCGATGATGAACGCGAAGCCCTGCGTCTGGGCGGGCTCCACATTCACGCGGAGTTCGCCTTTCAGCGGATCGAAGCGCCACTCGCCGACCGGGCCATCGACCACATCGCTCACCGTGAATCCCGCGGGGACTTTTGCTGTTAGAGAGCTCACCCGTCCCTGCGCGGGCCGGATGCTGACGCGGTGGCGGCCGTTGACCACGCCGGGGCCGGGAAGAAACAGGTTGGCGACCTCGGCGAAAAACCTCGTTTCCTCGGCAGCGACATCGCGCTGCCTCAGGCGTGCCTGGATGACCGCCGCGCCCATCGGCCCCATGACCAGGCGCGCGCCGCTTTCATCCGCTTTCAATCCGGCAAGCGGCTCCACCCTGGCCGCGGCAGGGCTGTGGAATTCCCATCCACCCTGGTTCCAGCGCACCGTCACCTGTTTTAAGGCCGATGGTCCGTCGGGGAGGTCCCAGCCCTTCGCGGGATCCGCGAGTGGCATCTCGAACACCGCCTTGCCGGAATTCCGGCCGCTGGTTTCCGCGACCAGCCAGTAGGCGTTCGACTTGTCCAACGGAGCCTTCACCACCCGCAGCCCCGCGCCTTCGAAACTGCTCAGGACCGCCGGTTCCTTAAGCAGCAGGAAACGGTCGCCCGCCTCGCCGCGGATTGTTAGATTCACGGTGCCGAAAAGCCGCCCGTCGCGGATCGTCCAATCATGAATCATCGACTCCGCGGGTTTCAACGTTGGGGTTTCGGCGCCCTGTGAGTTCCATGGAATCATGCAGGCGAGCAAAACCGCGGCCGCCACCGCTCCGGTGGTTTTCGGTTTCCGCATTCCGCGGATCGCCGCGCCGAACCG
>JALOUA010000146.1 GCA_025457625.1 Akkermansiaceae bacterium | reverse complement strand
GTCCAATCACTTTCACGAGCAGAATCTTCGCATGAAAAATCGCACTGCGGCAAGCGGCCAGCGACCCGGCTTTGAACCTGAAGTCAAACGCGCCGTCCCCCGGCTTACGGAACGGTTGCCCGCAACCGGAAGAACTCGTTGCCGCTGACAACGGGCAGTGTGACCGTCTGCTGATTTCCAACCATCACCGGCGGCGGATTCGTCACCGCGGTCCAAACTATCGGCCGTTCGCCGATGGGTCCCGTGGGTTTGGGGCGGTATTCAGTTTCCTCGCGCAACCGCGTGCCCATCCCGCCGCAAAAGATCACGACTTTCATTGCCTGTGGCCTAAACATGAAGGATGGAAGCATCTGTCCGAAGTGGCGAGAGCCGGGAAAACGCAGCTAAGCAAGCGTCGCGGCCCGGTCGGGTTGTGCCGGCTGAACCGGTCAGACGTTTCGTGCAGATCGAGCCAGGCATTTATAGGGACACCAAAACCGGGCGCTTTTACGAACGCCCCACCATTGATGGAAAGCGCACGTGGCGAAAGCTCATTGGAAAAAATCTGAAGTTTTCACGAGAAGAGTACTGCCGCAGGCGTAATGCCGTCGCTTGCAGAAGTCTCATGATTTTCATCAATTAACTTTTCCCGACAGCATGGTCTTAACTTCGCCATTCACGCGGACAGTTGCTTTCTGCGGTTTGTCCGAGCTGATGCGATAGTGGGTGGCTTTTCCATCTTTCCACGCGATATCCACGGTGAATCCACCACGGGCGCGCAAGCCTTGGACGCTGCCGGTCGGCCAGTTTCCGGGCAGCGCGGGCAGGAGATCCAGGAGGAAAGTTCCATCCGGATTGCGCACGTGGCTTTGCAGCAGCAGCTCGGCAATGCCGGCGGTGGCGCCAAAGTTGCCGTCAATCTGGAACGGCGGGCAGGCGTCGAACAAATTGGGGTACAGCCCCCCCGTGATGCCTTTGCGGCCTACCGGGCCAAGGAGATTCTTCAGGACGACCATGGCATGATCGCCATCGAGAAAACGGGCCCAGAGATTCACCTTCCAACCCATGCTCCAGCCGGTGGCGGCATCGCCGCGGTAGATGAGGGATTGCCTGGCTGCGTCGAAGAATCGCGGGTCCCGCCAGGTGATGTCGTCGCCCGGGTAAACCGTCCAGAGGTGGGAGACGTGGCGGTGGGTGTTTTTCGGGTCGTCCTTGTCTTCAAGCCATTCCTGAAGCTGGCCATACTGGCCGATTTGGTTGGGCGCAAGGCGGGCGAGCTTGGCGGCAAGATCGGCGGCGAACGCCTGATCGGTGTCAAGCAGGCGGGCCGCCTCGATGCAGGCGCGGAACAGGCAGCGGATGATGGCGTGGTCCATCGTCGGCCCCATCACGAGGCCGCCTTGTTCGGGCGAATTGGACGGGCCGCTGATCAGCTTGCCGGTCAGGGGATCTTCCACCAGGGTGTCGGCAAAGAATTGGGCCGCGCCCTTCATCAGCGGGTAGCCGCGCCTGGCCAGAAACCCCTGGTCCTGCGTGAACAGGTAATGCTCCCACAGATGCATCGCCATCCACGCGCCCCCGGTGAGCCAGATGCCGTGGTTGCTCGCGTTGATCGGCGCGGCGCCGCGCCAGAGGTCAAAGTTGTGATGCACGACCCAGCCGCGCGCGCCGTAGTGAACCTTCGCGACTTCCGCCCCGGTGACCGCCAGGTCATCAAGCGCGGCGAACAGGGGCTCGGTACATTCGCCCAGCGCGGTGGGCTCGGCGGGCCAGTAATTCATCTCGGTGTTGATGTTGCAGGTGTACTTGCTGTCCCACGGCGGATTCAGCTTGTCGTTCCAGATGCCCTGCAAGTTCGCAGGTTGGCCGCCCGCGCGGCTGGCCCCGATCAGCAGGTACCGTCCGAACTGGAACAAGAGCGTGGCGAGCTGCGGGTCGCTGCCGGCGGCGAACTCCCTGATGCGCTGGTCGGTCGGGTTCCCGGCGGCGGGCGTGCGGCCAAGATCGAGCGCGACGCGGCGGAACAACGCCTGGTGATCGGCGAGGTGCGCCTTCAAGATTCCGTCCCACGCTTTGCGCGCCACCGATTTCAGCAACGCGGAGCAACGCTCCGCCGGGTTCCCGGAGATGTCGCGGTAACTCTTGAAGTTCGTTGCCGCCACGAGCCGGATGACGAGCGAGTTCGCCCCGGCGACGCGGAGGCCGTCCGGCGACGCCGTCACGGTGCCGCCCTCGGCCGTCAGCAGGGCGTGGCTCTCAAACCGGATGCCGTCTGCCTCGACCTGGCCGCGCAACACGAGGGTTTGGCCGCCATCCACCGTCGTTTGCGAATTAGTGTGCGGGCTGCTCAGGCGCACGACACAGTCAAGCCTGCCGGGCTTATCCGCCGTGAGGCGCACACAGAGGGCGCGGTCGGGGAACGACGCCAGCTCCTCGCGCCGGTAAGTGACGTCGCCGGACTGATACTCGGTCACGGCCTGGGCGGTGTCGAGATCGAGCCAGCGGCGGTAATTGGCCACGTTGTGGTGACCGTCAAACGCAATCCAGAGATCGCCGCACGGCTGGTACTTTTTCTGATGGATCGGCTCGCTCATGAACTCTCTGAGCCCCAGGTCCTCGGCTTCCTTCTGCCGGGCGTGCGCCGCCTTGAGCTTCTCCCTGGCCGGTTGGGATTCGCCTTTCGGATCGAGCTGAAAGGCCTCGCGCTCCAGCGTCCGCATCTCCTGTAACAACCGGCGCATCTCCGGCAGGGCCTTCACCGCGCCTTCGTTCGCGTAGGAATGCGGCCGGCCGGTCCAGATGGTGTGCTCATTGAACTGAATGCGCTCCGTCGGCACGCCGCCGTAAACCATCGCGCCGATGTGGCCGTTGCCGAGCGGGAGCGCTTCCTCCCACAGCTTGGCTGGCTGCCGATACCAGAGACAGAGCGGGGCTTCTGGAGCGGCGGCGTTGATGGCGGATTCAACTGGTTGCGCGGGCGGGCGCAACTCGGCGGCGGGAAGCGAGGAGCATGCCGCCAACAGCAGGACGGCGAGGAGTGTGAGGGTGTGTGTTCTGGTCATGTCATTGTGCTTTCTTCGATCCTTCCCATTTTGCCACCCAACTCTCGTCGTCGGGAAAGCCGGGAGCCTGTTTGGCGAGGGCGGGCATGATTGTCTTCTTCATGGTCAGTCCTTCGTCATACTGATCGTCACCGGCCCCAACAGGCCGGAGGGCCGCAAGGTGCTGTAGTGCGGATCGCCTTTCGGGTCGTCGAATTTCGTGATGTTGGTCCTGGTGCGGCGTTGGTCGCGCGGCAATTGCGCATCGCCGATGAGGCGGTTCGGCCAGAGATTGACCACTTCGATTTCCAAGTGATTGCCTTTTCCAGTTAGAGTTTCCGGGGGAATGTCCACCGTCCACGGCGGACACCAGGCGATGCCCAGATCGTGGCCGTTGATGTTCACGCGGGCCATTTCCCGAACCTCGCCGAGCGAGACAGACAGACTCGATTTGTGCGCGACAAGTGCGGCGGGGAGATCGAATTTCGTCCGATAGACCGCGGCTCCACTGAAGTGACGGATGGCCGGCTCGGCGCGCTTCGTCCAATCCACCAACTGCTCGAAGACCACGTTCCCGCGCGTGCCGTTGTCAGGATAGAACCACGCGGGATCAAAGCTGACCTGCCAGGGGCCGGTGAGGTTGAGCACTGGCTTCGCATCGGAAGAGTCTTTGGCGTTTGGCGATCGGCCCGGTCCTGTGCTGTTGCGGAACACGATGAACGCACTGCCAAACGCTTCCAACGCCAGCGGCACCTCGATGCACCCGTCGGCTGTGGTGCGCGATTCGGCAAGCGCGCGGATCTTGCCGGTGACCGCGTCCCAACATTCCGGCGCTTTGCCGGCCACGCGAAAGGCGGCCGTCGCGCGGATCGGTTCGCGCTCGGGATTGGCGATGAAATAAATGTCCGTTTTGCCGGCGCGGCGGTGGATGTAGTCGAGTTTGACGTTGTCACGCACAGAGAAATCGGCGGGCAGGCCGGTCTGTTTGAGCCAATCGGCAGCGGTCGTGTGCGAAATCATTCGCGGCCAGAGCCGCGCGATCAACTCCCGCGCTTCGTGGTCGCCGGCGGTCTGCCAATCCTTCAGGCCTGAACTGGTCTCCGGGCGCTGGCCGATGATCACACCGCCGGCGCGCGCCAGTTCTTCCAGTTTGCGGAGGACGGGCAGCGAGATCGTGCGGTGGGACGGCAGCACCAGGGCGGCATAGCTCATGCCGTCGGGCAGGACCAGCCGTCCTTTCTTGACGGACACTCGGTTCAGAAGAACGTATTCCGTGGCCACATCGTAATCGTAGCCGGGCGGCAGTTGCGCCGGGTTTGAGGCTTTTAGTCCGGCGAAGTTGGGCGCGAGATCGCCGTAGTAGCAGAGCGCGTCGGCCACGAACCGGCCCTGGCGCAGCATCCATTGGCAGCGATTGATGTAATTGAGGAATCCTTCCGACTGCCGCCACCAGGTGGTGTTCGGGTTGAAGTGCGTCCCGGGAAACATCTCCTGTCCCGGCAGGCCCATCTCGGGCGGCGAACAGGTCACCAGGCACCAGACGACCTGATTGAGTCCTTCGCAAAACGCACGGTCGAGGTTGGGCTTGAGGTTGTTCCACACCGTTTCCTGCCAGTGCGGGCCGATGGTGGTGAACCCTTCGGCGGCGACGATCTCTTTCCCGTAAGTGTGCGCTGCGGACGCTGGTTGTTTGACGAAAAAGCGGGCGTTTTCTGACACCCGGTGCCGCCAGGAGTTGGCCCAGAACTCCGACATGGGCACATCAATGATTCCCAGGCAATGCTGGGCGTCAATCGGGACACCGTGCGGGCCACCAGACTCCGCGCGGACCTGGAGACCGTGCCGGCGGGCGTTTTGCAGGAACGGCCCGTAATGATTTTCCGCGATGAGCGCGGCGATGGTCTTGCGGAAATCGTGGAGAAACCGCTCGCTGGCCTCGGTGCCGTTCACCACGCATCGGGCGAGCACCGGGAACCACGGGGTCATGTCATAGCCGCAGCGCCGCTGGAATTCTTCCGGGAGTTTGGCTGTCCAGTTGAACGGTTCGATCTCCCAACTGTCGGTGTGGAGATACCGCAACGCATTGCCGCCGGTTTCATGCGCGTCTTGCAGCAGCGGTTCGACCACGGCGTCCCAGTATCGTTGAAAAGCCGCGGCGTCCATCGGGTCGAGCGCCAAGCCGTTCCAGCCCTGACTGCATGTCGAGACGTGCGCGCGAGGTGCGACCGTGTAACAGAAACGGAAAACCCGCCACGTCCCCGCCGGCGCGTTCCAGTGCAGGCGACCTCCGGCATCAACGAACTGCGAGAGGTTCATCACTGCTGCGGAATCAATCGCCGGGGCATTCGTCGCTGGCTGGGGCACCAGAAACGACACGTCGAAGTTGGCGCCGGAGACCGGATGGAGGAGGGCTTTTTCCTCCCAGCGCGAGATTGGCGCGCTGGGTTGCGATGGCCACCGCCAGCCGGGGCCTTCCACGCCGATTTCCGCGATCTGAACATTCCGCGGTTTGCCCGCCACGGGAGCGGTATCGTGAGCATCGGTCACGCGGATTTCCAGGCAACGCAAACTCTGGGGTGGCTCCAATTTCATGCTCCATTCGCCATCCGATTCGGCGCGGGCACCGGCAACTTTTCGGCGCGCGCCATCCGGTTCGATGGCCGCAATCTCAAACGTCTTCGGCCCGTGTTTCGGACGGCCCGAGAAAGCGAGCTTGCTGACCACGCGCTCCCGGTCAAATGCGAGGCGCATCCACGCCATCGCTCCGTCCGGCATCGCCGTGCCGTCGGACACCCAGAACGTCTCCTTGCGCCCGTCCCCGGCGAGCCCGGCGGGATGGTCTTTGTGCGCCGAAGAAGCGGTGAGCGTGCGGGCGACCGTTTCACCGACGCGATCCGGCACCGCGATGACGGCGACATCCGTCAACAAGCCTTGGCGTGACTGTGGGGCCGGCAGGTTGGCGGACACGGTTCCCGGACCGGTCAGGACCGTCTCCGACCAACACAAAATCTTCGCAGCATCCGTGGGCAGGACGCCCGGCCCGCCCAGATTCCAGCCGCTTTGGATGTTCAGAGCCAACTCGATTTTCAACCGCGCCGCCTCGCGCAACGCATGCCGGTAGAGTTCGCGCCACTGCGGACTGGCAAAATCCGGGCCGTGCGGCACCTGCCGGTTGCCGTCCTGGTCGGCGCCACCGGCGTCGGTGATGAGCGCGCCGCCGAAGCCCTTGTCCTTCATCTCCTCCAGGTCGCGCGTGATCGCTTCCGGGGTCACGTTTCCATTCAGCCACCACCAATAGGCGTGCAGCCGGGCGTGGGGTGGCGGAGCGTAAAAGCCATTTTCCAGCCCAACGGGCTCGGCATCGTTGCCATTCCCTGCCGCAGATGTCTCCGCACCGTGCAGCGCGGCCAGCGATGCCAGCAGCAGGGCGGCAAGGAGAGACGGGGCGGGTTTGGATTTCATAGGGGCGTCGGGATCGGGATGTTCAATTTCGTGTCGGGTGCCTCACTCGGTGGTGTTTCCTCGGGGTGTTGGTTTCCGACCGTATTCCTCGTTCAGTTTCTTGAGGACCTCTGGGATCAGATCCTTGTTGTCGCGGTGGGCGAAGGCCTCGGTGCAGGGATCCCCGGTGCGGCGCATAAGGGCGAGGAGTTCCCGGCGCATCGCCTCGATCTCGGCCTGCCGCGACGGGTCGCCGATGAGATTCGTGCGCTCGCAGTGGTCGTTGGTCAGGTCGTAGAACTCCTCGGGAACGCGGTGCAGATAGAAATCGGTGCGGACCTTGAGTGCCGGGTTGGTCGCGGCGGCGGCGAGCATGGCTTTCCAGGTTAGGCCGGCCATGTTCTCCGTTTGGTATTGGCGTTTGCCGTCGCTCCACGCGTTCCAGATGTAGGAATGGTTCTTGGTGCGGAGGCAACGCATCGGCAGCCAGTTGTTGCCGAAGGCGGCGTTGTAGAAGGTGAAGACGCGGTCCCAACCGGGCATCTTCTCTCCCTTGAGCGCAGGCAGGAACGAGCGTCCGTCAATGCCGGGGATCGGAGGCAGGCCGGCGGCCTCAAGCAGCGTGGGCGCGAAATCGAGTGTCGAGACGAGATGATGGGTATCCACGCCGCCGGGCTTGGTCACGCCGGGCCAGCGGATCATCAACGCGCCGCGCGAGCTGTTCTCGTAGTCGTTCGACTTCGCGAAGGGAAACGACATCCCGTGGTCGCCGGCGTAGAGCATGACGAGCGTGTTCTCGGCGAAGCCTTCTTCCTGGAGCACCTTGAGCACCGCCCCGAGGGCGTCGTCGAGGCGCCGGACGTTGGTGTAGTAGCCGGCCAATTCCCGGCGGATTTCCGGCAGGTTTTCGAGAAAGCCGGGCACTTGGGTGATTTCGTCCGGCTTGATCCAACGGCTGGGCGGTTCACCGCCGGCGAGGTCATTGGGGCCGTTGATGCCGATGAACGGGCGATGCGGGTCGTAGCAGTTGACGTTGTGGAAGAACGGGCGGCCTTGGTCGCGGGCCATCTTGAGGAACTTGCGGGTGGCCTCCGCCAGCTTCGTCGGGTGGCGGCTGATCTTGTCCTCCGTCACGTCGGCGCAGAACTTCTCCGCCGGCTGATGATGGTTGTTCTTGCCGAACATCGAGATCAGGTAGCCGGCGGCGTGCAGTTGCTGGTTGAGGGTGCGCACCTCGGGTTTGATGGGATAGAAACCCATGGAGCCGCTGCGATGAGGGTAAAGGCCCGTCTGCATCGTCTGCCGCACGGGCTGGCAGACGGCGACCGTGGAATACGCGAACTCGAAGCGGAGCCCTTCACTCGCGAGCCGATCAAGATTCGGCGTCAGGTCCTTGATCGGCCCGCCGCAGACGCCGCTGGAGTCGTAATTCATGTCATCGGCGGTGAAGAACAGGATGTTGAGTGGCTTGGCGGCCTGCAAACCTGCCAGCGGCAGCAGCAGGGCGGTGAGAAGTCTGATGATGGATTTCATGTATTAAAACTACATCAATGTTCTGTGGTCTTGGCAGCAACGAGGCGGAGGACAGCACAACCGCGGGAGCCGACGCGGACGGTGAGCTTGTCGGCGAAGGTGCCGGCATCCTTCCGGCGCCAGAGATCGCGCATGCGGCAAGGTTGAGCGATGCCGAGTTCATCGAGGGTGACGCTGATTTCCCGATCGCCCTGGTTGGCAATGTCGAGCAACCCGATGGCGAGGCTGCCGTCGGCGAGTTCTTTTTTCAGGATCCAGACCTCGTCATCCATGCGGACGGGGGCGGCGCAGCGGCCCAGAACATCCTGATTGATGGCAATCAGCTCCGGGTTGCAGAGCAGCCCGCGGGTGAAATCGTC
>JALOUA010000145.1 GCA_025457625.1 Akkermansiaceae bacterium | reverse complement strand
ATCTCAAGGCTGCCGCCGCATCTGGTCACGAAGATCTGGGTTTGCGATGACGACGGCAACGAACTCGCGATGGGCGTGGATGTCGCGGTGTTGAAACTCCAGCTCGCCGACCGCATGCGGGCCCGCTTCGAGGCGGCGGCCAATGCGGACATCGAGCGCAGCGGCATCAGTTCATGGGATGGCGAGTCATTGCCCGACCGCGTCGAAACACCCGGCGGGCCGGCATATCCCGCGCTGGTGGACGAGGGGAAAAGCGTCGGCGTGCGCGCCTTCACGAGCGCGGCCGAAGCGGCGGAATCGCACCGCGCGGGCGGCGCGCGGCTGTTATGCCTCACGCATCCGGCACAAGTGGATCACCTGCGTAAGAAATATCCGATGGGAATGATGGCGAAGGTCGAACTTCCGCGCCTCGGCACCGGCGGCACGTCGCTGGATGATTTGATTCTGTTAGCTGCCGAAGGGGCCGCGGGCGGAAACCTTCCGAAATCGCCCGATGCTTTCCGCACTCTAACGGAAAATGCGCGCGGACGCTGGTTCGAGGCGGCGGCGGCCGTTGGTGCGGGCCTTGACGAGGTGTTGGGAATCCTCCCCGGCATCCGCGAATGGCTCGCGCGCCACCGCAATGACCGCAATCTCGGCGGGATTGCCGAAGACATCGACGAACAACTCGCGTGGCTGTTCCGCCCGCGCTTCGCATGGCATGCGGGACATGCGGGATTGTGCGACTACCCGCGCCGCCTGCGCGCGATCCGCTCGCGGCTCGGACGGGTTTCCTCGCTGCCGATCGTCAAGGATCTGGAGAAGATGCAGCGCTTGCGCCGCTTGTGGCTGCCGTGGTTCCGCCTGTGGACGGAAACGCCTGATGATCCCGCGTTGTGGCCGTGCGGCTGGGCGCTGGAGGAATACCGCGTCTCGCTGTTTGCGCCCGATGTGCCATGCGCTGGCAAGGTTTCGGAAAAACGCATTGCCGAAATGCTGGCGGACTTTTCCCGGCAAGCCGTGGCATGAAATACCAATCCTGCCGCGCATGAGATCTGGCAAAAAGCAGATCGCAGTCCTTTGCCATTCTACAATCCCAACAGGATTCTGACTTCCGGCCAGAGTTGGCCGAATGCAATGAGGTTTACCCTGGGTATCGGTGGTTGGAATATCGAACCGCGAAGCGGTTCCGTCCAGTTTGGCGGGCGCGGCGTCGCACGGGGCGCAACCGCGTTGCGGTTGGATCGTTGGGTTGGGGCGTGTCCCAGGGTAGCGCGTGCCGCGCAACCCTGGGCTGGAGGACGGAACGCCGTTGGCGTAGAAGAGCGTTACCCGATATGCTGCCATGATTCCTATCACAACGGGGCTGTCATTCTTTCGGGAAACTTCTCCCATGAATAGATCTCCGCTCACCCGTTCGCACGCGTGAGTCCTGCTTTGGCGACGGCGCGGACGATTTGCCCGAGCCGGGATTCCAGCGAACCGGTGTAGCCGATGGACAGGCGCAGCAGGCCCGGCGAGATGCCGATCGCCTGCTGTTCCCGGGCCGGGATTTCGGACGAGGTCGAAGAACCGGAACAACTCATCAGTGTGTCGTAATAACCGAGAGACACCGCGATCAGCCCGAACTGTTCCTCGTTCTGCAACACCGCCAGCAGGGCGTTCGCCCGTTCGGCCGTGCCGCAGTCCACCGTCATCATGCCGCCGAAACCATAAACCGGATTGGCGATCGCCTTGAATTTTTCATGTCCCGGATGGCTGGCCAGTCCGGGATAGATCACCGCCACGCCCTCTTGCTCCAAACGCTGCGCGATCACCAGCGCCCGGCGGCCGTGCTCGCGCATCCGGAGGCCAAGGTGCGGCAGACGCTGCATGACATCGAATGCCGCGCGCGGGTCGAGGGTGGGGCCTAACAGCATTACCCGGCCGGTGTGGAGATCATATAGGGAATGCCCGAACTCCCGCGTGCAGCAGATGCAGCCGGCGATGAGATCACTCGCGCCGTTGATGTATTTGGTCATGGAATAAACCACCACATCGGCACCAAGGCGGGCGGGCGGGACAATCATCGGAGCGAAGGTGTTGTCCACCACCAGCTTGATTCCGCGCTCATGGGCCAGTGCGGCCAGCGCCGGGATATCAGCCACGACCAGGGTCGGGTTGCCGAGGGTTTCGACATACAGCACTTTCGTTTCAGGGCGGATCGCCCGCTCAATGGCCGCCAGATCATCGGGGGGCGCGAAGCTCGTCCGGATGCCCATTTCCGGCAGCATGTCGTTGAGCAGGGCATGGGTGCCGCCGTAGATCATGTTGCTGGAAACGATGTGGCCGCCGTGCGGGCAGAGTTGCAGCAGCGCGCAGACGATCGCCGACATGCCGCTGGCCGTGCTGACGGCGAATTCCGTCCCCTCCATCGCCGCCAGATAGCGGTCGAGCACGTTGATGGTGGGGTTGAAATGACGGCTGTAGAGATAAGATCCGCCGCGGTCCGGGCTTCTCTTGCCCGCGAAAATCTCCGGCATTTCGCCTGGTTCCATCACCGTGAAGGTGGACGACCGCTCGATGGATGGCACCACTCCGCCGTGTTCTCCGAATTCGCGCCTGGCTTCCGTGATGGCCTGCTCGGGATCGAATGGTTGCATGGGCGTGTGTTCCGGTTGAGTGCTTGAATGATCCGCCGTCCTTGTGGGTCAATCCCAGCCGCAGGAAACATAATGCGGCACGGGTTGATTTCCATTCATTTGCTTTGCCGGGATGGGAATAGCGCGCGGTTGATCCATGGACACACGGACCGACCATTACCCGGGCTTGCAAATCCGCGGAATGTGGCTGTCATTCGGCCGCGCATGGCGATGCCGTCGTTTGATCACCCATCCACGTTCATGAGTCGATTCCCCACCTGCCTGTTTGCCGCGATTCTGCTGACCTCCACCGTGCATGCGGAGGAAGCCGCCGAGATCACCATCGAAAAACGCCCGTTCGAGATCCGCCACAACTTCACGGCCGCGGTCATGCCGGAAGAGGTCACCTTGTTGGGAGTCGATGCCGCCGCCTGGGCGGATTTCGAAATCGCGCGCATCGCCCCGCATGGCAGCCGCGTTGCCAAGGGCGATGTGCTGGTGGCGTTCGATCCGGAAGACATCGATCAAAAACTCCACGACGTCCGCAAATCGCTTGAAACACGCGCCATCGAGATCGCGCAGACCCGCCAGGACCTCGCGCACTTGGAGCAGAACACGCCGCACCGGCTGGAAGCCATGAAACGCGCCGCGGCGGAGGCGAAGGAAGAGAACGCCTATTTCACACAAACACGCCGCAAGGCCTCGGAGGAATCCGCGGACCAGAAATTGAAACGCGCCGAAAACTCGCTCGAAAACGAACGCGAGGAACTCCGGCAGTTGGAGAAAATGTATGCCGCCGACGATCTCACCGAGGAAACCGAGGAGATCATCCTCAAGCGGCAGAAGGACCAGGTGATGGCGGCGGATTTCGAACTGCGCATGCAGCAGCTCGCCCGCCAGCGCACCCGCGAAGTGCTGCTGCCGCGCGAAGCCGTCACACTCGCCGATGCCGAGCGCGACACGGCCATCGCCCTCGCCAAATTCGAGGAAGACGCGCCGCGCGCGATCCACCGCAGGAAACTCGAACTCGAAGCGCTCGAAACCGCCGCCGCGCGCGACAGGGAATCGCTGGCCAAGCTCGAAGCCGACCGCAAACAATTCGAGTTCACCGCCGCGTCCGACGGTTGGTTTTACCATGGCGTCATCGACAACAACCGCTGGGTCACCGGGGAGGCGATCAAGGCGCTGGTTCCCCACGGCAAACCCTTGCCGCGCAGGCCGTTCGCCACCTTCATTCCGGCCAGTGCCAAGATGAAAGCCGTGGCCTCGGTGAAAGGAGATATGGCGAACCAGCTCGGCAAGGATGCCGCCGGGGTCGCGTGGATCGCGGGCCGTGAGGATGCGGAGTTTCCCGTGAAGCTGATCGAACTGAATCCCGCGCCGGGACCGGACGGGCAATTCACCGCCATCTTCGGCGCCGAATGGCCGGAAAAACCGGCAGTCGCCCCGGCAAGTTCCGTCAACATCAGCCTGATCGCCTACGAAGCGCCCGCCGCGATCGTGCTGCCCGCCAAAGCGCTTGAATTCGGCGCTTCCGGCTGGACCGTCGCGCTGAAACTCGCCGACGGCAAAACCGAGCGCCGTCCGGTGAAACGCGGCCGTGTTTTCAACGACGAATGCGAAATCCTCTCCGGCCTGGAGCCCGGGCAGGTGGTTGTGGTTCCGTGATCCAATCTGAATCATCAGCCAGATGGACACGGATCATCACAGGGTTAAATCAAATCGCGAATACGCCAAACAGCCGAACCTCGGATTTTTTCCGGTATCATTCATATCCATGTCCATCCGCGCAATCATGCCGTTGACTGCGGCACTCGCCCTTGCGGCGATCACGTCCCACGCGGAGGAACCCGCCGCGAAAATTGCCGCTGTCCCGCCACTGCCCGGCACTCCGCTGCCCGCCGCCACCCCGGAGGCGATCCGGGCCGCCATCACCCGCGGAGTGGATTTTCTAACAACCTCGCAGAACCCCAATGGCTCGTGGGGCGGCCCCACGCTCACCAAGGGACTCAACATCTACGCCCCGCTGCCGGGAGCGCATCACGCGTTCCGCGCCGGCTCCACTGGACTCGCCCTCTCCGGCCTCATCGATGCCCGCGACCCGCGGCCGGAGGCGCAAGCCGCCATCGGCAAGGCCGCCGGATGGATCGCCGCCGAACTGCCGAAACTCCGCCGCGCGGACACCACCACGACCTACAACGTCTGGGGCCATGCCTACGGCCTGCGCGCGCTGGTGCGGCTCCATGCGCGCGAGACCGATCCCGTGAAAAAAGCCGAGTGGAAGCGCCTCGCCGCGGAGCAGATCGCACTTGCCAACCGTTATCACGAACTGGACGGCGGCTGGGGATATCTCGATCTCTTCGACGGGCTCGCCACTCAAAAACCCTCGGGCATGCCGACCTCGTTCACCACCGCCACCCTGCTGCTTGCGATGGCCTCCGCCCGCGATGCGATGGGATTGGAGCTGGATGAGAAGATCGTGCGCGCATCGCTGGACTCGATCCGCCGCCAGCGCACGCCGGATTTCGCCTACACTTATTCCCACGCCCACCGGTTTGTTCCGCGCAGCCCGATCAACCGCCCGGCCGGCTCGCTCGCACGCTCGCAGGTTTGCAACGCGGCGCTGCGGGTCTTCGGCGACGAGACCGTCACCGATGAGGTCATCGACACCTGGGCGCGGCGCTTCCTCGACCGCGAGGGCTGGCTGAGCATCGGCCGCAAGCGGCCCGTTCCGCACGAAACGCATTTCCAGATCTCCGGCTATTTCTACTACTACGGCATCTATTATTTCACCGAGGCCGTCTCGCTGCTGCCGCGCGAAAAGCAGGCTCCCTATGCGAGGCGGCTCGCCGCAATTTTGTTAGAACGCCAGGAGAAAGACGGCTCGTGGTGGGACTACCCGCTCTACAGCTATCACCAGCCGTATGGCACCGGCTACGCCCTGATGGCGCTCGCATGGTGCCGGGACGTCCTGGCGGAGCCGTGACGATTCGTCGAGCGGAGCGTGGGCTTCATTCCGCGAGGAATCATTTGTAGGATGGCGCGGGCTTGATATTTTTTAGCCAAATAATAGCCAAATTATGGCTTTACAAGCCAATGCTTCCATTGAATCTTAGCCCTGTGAGCACGAAAAAAACCATGACACTGAACCTCACACCCCAGGAGATGGCGGTGCTGGAGGAACTCGCGACCAAAAAGGAACTGACCAAAACCGGCGTGATCAAACTGGCGATCCGCCTACTCCAAACCCTCGACGCCAGAATCAAGCCCGGCAAGAAACTGATGGTCGAGGACGAGGCCACCGAGGAGAAGAGCGAATTGGTGATCCTATGACGGAGTTGATCATGGATTGGTTCCGCAATCCGTTGATCACATCAATCATTCTCGCGCCACCACTGTGTCATACAGTCCGTAGTGCGAAAGTCCCTTGTGGCTCTCAATGCCGGTGTAGCGCAGTGATGCATCCTCGTAGCGGCGGAAAGCGAAGACGGCCTGGTTCATCTGTTCGGTATTGAAGACCTTGAGCTGCACCAGCAGGTGGAAATCCGCGACAGTCAGGCCGGTGACGGTTTCGAACAAGCCGCTCTCAATTTTGGTGATCACGTCCTGTAAGGTGTTTTCCCGGAAGTCGGTGAGATACATGAAGGCCGGGATTTTTGTGGCGAATTTGATCAGCTTCTCCTGCACCTGCTTGCGCTTGGATTTGAATTCCTTCTCCTCGTCGGAAAGTTCCTTTTTCTCCTTCTTGGTCAGTTCCTTGTCCTTGGCCTTCTTCTTCAACTCCTTGATCCGGTCGCTCTTGTTGATGATGGTTTCCAGCACGTTGTCGCCGAGTTTGCGCCAATCCTCAATCCGCTCGACGGCGGCCATGGCCTCGGGGTTGTCCATCACACGGCGCAGGGTATCGTTGTCCACGTTCACCAGCAGCGCACTTTCCCACTTGCGCGCGAGCAGCGTGGCGGAGGTGCCGGCCATGGCGATGTCGAGGATGCCGCCCGCATCGATCTGCATCATGTTCGCGCCGTCGTAGGCCAGCACGGGGAGGAACGAAACGAGATCCTTCACCGCGCTTTCCGGGTTCGGCTCGTTCGGAGAAAGACCAATGCCATATTCGGAAAGCTGCCGGAGCGCACGGGTGGGCGCAAAGTCGAAAACCAGGCAGGCCGGTTTCAGGATTTCCTCTTCGTTCGGGTTGTCCCCGTTCGGGTTCTTGATCGACCACGGCGATTGCACGCGGAACGCCGCCTGGAAATAGGTTTCCGGCGAGGTCAGGTTGCGCAGCATCAGAATCGACGACCACTGCGGCACGGTGACACCGGTGGTGAGCTTGCCACAGGAAAGGGTGATGGTCTTGGTATCGAATCCGCTGCCGATTGCCTTGCGCACGGGCGGCAACGCTTCAAGGCCGATGCCCGCTGTCGTGCCGGCGGCAACAATCACGTCGTAATCGCGCCAGAAGACATTGTGTTTCTCCGCCAGCAGGTTCGCCATCGCATGGCATGCGGCGACGTTGGGCAGGAACCAGAACGAGTGCTGGAGATAACCAAGCAATTGCACATTCGAGTAAGGAAACGGCGCGTGAGTACCGGTTTTGAGGCTTTCCACCGCGCGCGGCGAATAGGAGCCACGGATGATGTCCAGCCACTTCTGCACATCGCGCTTGTGGGTGAACTTCGCCACCTTGCCCGTGCCTGATGCCTCGAAGAAGGCGTTGAGATCGAACTCATCAAACTCGCCGCCGCTGGCGATGGCCAGCAGTTCGTCCGGCATCCGGTAGGTGAGCAGTCGCATCTGCGGCAATGCACCGTAGGGATTGCGCTTGTTCGGAAATTTTTTCGCGAAGGCTTCCTTGGCACGCTGTTCGTCGGTGTAGGTCCAGTTGAAAATCTGCTCCTCGATGAACTCGCCGGTTGCCAGCGCCTTGAACGGAGTACCCGAGAGATAGAGATAGGCCTTGGTGGTGATCGGCAGGAAATCGCTTTCCCTTTCGGAAAGCACGGTTAGATCCTCGTTCATATCTTCCAACCCGGCGGCGTATTCCAGCTTGGTTTCCTTTTTGGCGACCGCCTCATCCTCGCCCTCGAACAATTCCTTGGCCGTCTCGCGCCACGCACCGAAGTGGTATTCGTCGAAGACGACCAGATCCCAGTTTGTCGTGTGCAGCCATTCGTTGCGGGACTTGATGTTGCCCGCATCGTCGCGCCCCAGTAGATCCTGAAAGGAACCGAAATAGACGATCGGCTTGCGCTTGTCGGCCGTGGTCGGATCACCGCCGGAACTCCGAGACAGGTATTGCCAGCCATCGAAATCGACATGCGATTCCAAATCCGTCTGCCAGGCATCCTCTACGGCGGGCTTGAACGTGACGACCAAAACTTTTTTCGCCCCGAGCTTCTTGGCGAGTTGGTAGGTAGTGAAGGTCTTGCCGAATCGCATCTTCGCGTTCCATAGGAATCGCGGAACAGCTTTTTTGCTCTCCCTCCATCGGGATTGGAAATACTGATACGTTGCATCGACCGCTTCCGCCTGCTCGGCGCGCATCGGGAAATCTTCATGATGCGTGCCGGTGAACTTCTGCCCCGTCCGCAACTCCGCGAGAACCAGCGCCGCACGCACCTCGTGGTCGGTGAAAATCGAGCCATCGTCCCGTGCGGCGGATTCGTCCAGTTCGATGGTGTAGTTGCGGATGCGCGCCGTATTGAGTTGTTCGGCCACGCGTTTCTTAACTTCCCGACTGGTCTGACCAACCTTGAGCAATCCCTCGTGCGCCTTGTCCGCGATGGAATAGGCGTAAATGCGCGGGCGCAGCTCCGGCTTCGGCGCGAGGATCTGGTCGATGGTGAGTTTAGCCATCGTTCCGCTCCTCCTTCTCATTTTCCAAGGCAACAAACGCATCGAAATCGCTGCGGAAAAGCCGGTCCTGGATGACACGGTATTTCTCGAATTCACCCTCGGCGTGTTCTTTGGCGATTTCGGCGCTGATGCGTCCGGCATCCTTCAGGACTTCGCGCTCATCCGCCGCAAGGAAGATATCGAGTCGCTTCGCCCAATCCTCCATGGTCATCGGCACCCGGCGTTTCGCACGGCCCTCGGCGAGGTCGAGGTAGGCGCTCACGATGCGGCCCAGGTCTTCCATCTCCGCCTCCGTCAGGTAGTTCTTGGCCACCACCACGTCGCTTTTCAGGATCTTGCCGGCGGGTGCCTTGGCCCAGGTCGTAAGTCCCATGCGCTCTTTGGTGTGGTCCGCCCGCTTCACGATCAGCTCCGCCGCCGTATGGCCATGCACGGCGAAGTGCATCTTGTTCTGCACTTTTGCGAAGAACTCCTGCGTGATCGGCGCGTCCTTGTCGTAATCCATCGCCGTGGCGTAGATGTCGGTGATCTTCTGGTAAAAGCGCCGCTCCGAGAGGCGGATCTCCCGAATTTCCTCCAGCAGCCGCTCGAAATAATCGTCGTCGAGAAACGCGCCGTTCTCCATGCGCTGACGGTCCATCACGTAGCCGCGCAGCGTGTAGTCCCGCAGCACGCCCGTGGCCCACTGGCGGAAGGCGGTGGCACGGCCGGAGTTCACCCGGTATCCGACAGCGATGATCGCATCCAAGTTGTAGTGCTTGATCTGGCGTTGCACCTGTCGTTTCCCTTCCGTTTGAACTGCTAAGAAATCCTTAGCAGTTGCCGCCTCCTCCAGTTCGCAGGCCGCGTAAATGTTTTTCAGGTGCATCAAAACGTTTTCCGGCGTCGTCTCGAAAAGCTGCGCCATCCCCTTTTGCGACAACCAGATTGTGCCTTCCTGGACACGCACCTCCACCCCGTCGCCACCGGTCTGGTAGGCGAAGGTCAGGAACTCCGCCGTGCTGTTGCGCAGGCGCAGGCTGTTGGGGGATTTCTTCTTACTCATCGTCGTCTGAGCTTTCGGTGACATCAAGCGGGCGCACGACCTTCTCGATGAAGGCGATCTCCTTTTTGGTGATGCCGTATTTCGCGTAAAGATCCTCGTCCGTCCATTTCCTCGACCAATCCTGCTTCGGCACAAAGGTGTAGACCTTGCGGGTAACGTGCTGCGAGGGTTTGTGCAGGAGAATCAGCAGGCGGGTGAGGCGGCAGGAGAGATAGGACAACACGCTCTCGGCTTCGGCTTTGGATTCCAGCGGGCCAATGCAGAGATAGGTTTCCGAGGAAATCGTCTCCGGCTCGCCGAGGAACGGCGTGCTGATGATGCGGTGCGGATAGGTGTCCTTGTTGCCGGTGCCGGGTGCGGCGTAGCCCATGAAAACCTTCCACTTGTCGATGAGATGTTGGCCGCTTGGGATCGCGTTTCTTGCGACATAACCCGTGCCGCCATTCTGATAGATTATCACGTCGCCGGGGCGCTTGGCAGGCTTGCCCTTGAAGGTGGTTTCCAGGCCGAAGGGTTTTCTGGAGCTGACGAGTGCGTCGAAGCGCTTTTCTTCGGGCAGTGCGAGGGATTTCGTGTGCGTTGATTCAACAGCAACGACCTTCTTCAGGATAGAAAGCCCCTCGTTGAAGCGAATGAAGATATCCACGCCATTTTCCAGCAGCTTGCGCGATGCCTGCGATGGCTGCCAGTCCTTGAAATGCGTGCTCACGCGGCACAGGCCGGGATTTTCCCGCTCCCAAAGAAAGTAGCAAACACCGCCTTTGAGGCCCACGCCGGGGAAGACATCCGCCGCGCTGAGATAGTCGTCGATCGAGCGCAGCCGGTTGTCATTGAGCATGGACTCGCGGAATTCATCGAGGCCCTTGCCACCGGAGAACCATCGCGAAGGAATGACCATCGAAAGGTAACGCGGACTCAGTTTCTTCGCCTGCTCCACAAAAAGCTGATAGATGGGCGCGGCGCTGGTTCCGAATCCGTCGTCGGCGAGCTGATACGGCGGGTTTCCAATGATGACGTCGAATTGCATGGTCTTTCCAAAGAGTTCCGCGATGCGGGATTTGATGTTGTCGGTGTGGATGAAGGCGTAGGCGTGGGATTCGAGTCCCTCGGCGCGGTCGAAGACGGCTTGGGCGGCACCGCAGAACTTGCAGCGGTTGCCCGCCCAGGTGTGTTCCATGCGCTCGAACCAGATGTTGCCGGCGTCGGATTTGAATTTCGTGGCGATGGAGTGCGGGCCTTGGGCGTGCTTCGAGCAATAGACGCTGCGACGGGCGAGCAGGCTGGTGATGCGGGTGATGCCGATGCCGAAGACCTGCTTCGTGAGGATGTGATCGACGCGCTTTTGCAGGTTCGGGATTTCCTTTTGCAGACCTTCGTTGAGGCGGCGGGTGATTTCGCGGAGGAACACGCCGGACTTGGTGCAGGGATCGAGGAAGGTGACGGACTTATTCGCCCAGAGGTTCGCGCCCTTGTGATGCTTCGCCCAGGCCTCGGCCAATGTGTCGAGCATGCGGTTGGCCAGCTCGGGCGGGGTGAAGACCTCGTCGTTGGAGAGGTTGGCGATGCAGGTGAGCACGTCCGGATTCCGCCCGCGCAGGGTGAAGGATGCTTGGGTGTGCTGGAGCGGGGTGGGCATCTGGTGTTTCTTTTGCTTATCGATTCTGAGTGGCGGACCTTTAGTAAAGCTTAATATTTTGAAAGTGAATGAGTTGCGAATCTTGGTTGCCGTTTTTCTTTATTACTTTTTTTGATTTCTTTTATTTTTGGAAATGGTTCGAGCGAGAAAAATAAAGGACAAGTTATTGGAATTGAGCCGTTTGCGGGAATCACTGGGATACATAACGAGGCGGCTTTATTTTCCGCCGAGGCCGGGATCCTTGGCCAACACCCATTGAGGCTTCGTACGGCTTCCGACATTTTTGATAACTCCGAGTTTGTGTGAGAGTCGCATCAAGAGGTTGGCTGAGGTCATAGGCACGTGGTTTTCCCTGAAGTCCCGCCGCATTTGCGAGGGCGGAAAGGTATTCTCCGAGGGCCTGCGGTTCGTATCGGTTGGCTTTGAATTCGAGCCACTCTATCTCACGGGGCTCGTTGCGCAGCCTGTCCACCAGTGCGAAAAGCTCGGCGATATTCATGGAGCCACCTCCTTCGCTCCGGCGGCCAGTTCGCCCACGGTCATCGGCGGGTAGGTCTTGGTGGGGGTGAAGAGTTCGTGTTTCCCGAGCTGTGCGAAGAGCGAGTCCTCCGTGCTGTAGGCCGATGAGCCGGTCAGGCAGTCCAAGCGGA
>JALOUA010000144.1 GCA_025457625.1 Akkermansiaceae bacterium | reverse complement strand
GCACGCTCATGGGCGGCTATATCGCCAAAAAGGAAACCGGCGCGCTCACCACCATCCTGCTGGCCTGCGGCTCCGAACTGCAACACGCGATGGCCGCCGCCGCCGAACTCGGCGACGGAGTGCGCGTCGTTTCCATGCCCTGCTTCGAACTCTTCGAACGCCAGAGCGCCGATTACCGCGAAAGCGTGCTGCCATCCTCCTGTGCCAAACGCATCGCCATCGAAGCCGGCGTTTCCGGTCTCTGGTGGAAATACGTCGGCACCCACGGCAAAGTGCTCGGCATCGACCGTTTCGGCATGAGCGCCCCCGGCAACACGGCAATGAAGGAACTCGGCATGACCAAGGACCATGTCATCGCCGCTGCCAAGTGACGCATGCGGCCGGATTTCGCGATCCGGCGCATGCGCCCGGCCTCATCACCGGTCAATTCACCGGAATCGCGTGCGTCCGGGGCTTGGCCGCGGGATTCTTCGGCAGATGCACGGTGAGGATGCCGTTCTTGTATTCCGAAGTGATGTGTTCGGAATCGGTTTCATCCGGCAGCGTGAACGAACGTTCGAAGCGGCCATAGGCCCTTTCGACACGGTGGAATTTCATGTTCTTCTCTTCCTTCTCCACCTTGCGTTCGCCGCTGATGGACAGCGTGCCGTCATCGACACTGACCTTGATGTCCTCCTTCTTCACTTCGGGCAATTCGGCTTTGACGAGGTATTCCTTCTCGTCTTCGCCGATATCAACGGAGGGCGTCCACTCGGACAGCGTCATGGACTCGTCGGTTTTGCCCGACCAGGGGGTGAGTGTGCGCTGCATGTTGCGGACAATGTCCTCCATGTCGCGGAAGGTGTCCGCGCGGAAGCTCGGCCGGAAAAGGTCGAGCGGTTCCGTTCTGGTGAACGGATTGAATTTGGCGAGCATGTTCATGATCGTTCCTTTCCAAACCGGCGGGGGTTTCGCCCGTCTTCACTCCGGCCGCCGGCAGCATGGAATGGCGGGCTTGTTTTCGGTTTCACGTCCGGCGGGATCTCATCGTGATCCCTCGGGACGATCCGAGCATCGCAGATCCGCGGAGCTTGTAAATTGGCGGATTCTCCGCATGTGGATTGTCACATCGCCGCAGCACGACGTACGCGAAAGCACGGACACGCCCGGCACCCCAGCGGACAAGCACTCTGCCACGCATCTCCGATGAGGATCCGCAGAGGCGGCGGCATTACAATTTAGCCAAGTGATAGCCGTCCCTGCCGTCCTTGACCAGCCAGCCTTGGGCGGCGAGTTCGTCGCGCATGCGGTCGGACTCCGCCCAGTTTTTTTCGAGGCGCGCCTGCCAGCGGGTCTCGGCGAGGCTGCGGACGGTTTCGGGAACTTCCGCGCCTTCGTCTTTTCCCTCCGGCAGCGCGAGCCCGAGCGCGCGCAGCACGCGGTTGAAACCGGCGAGCGCGGCGGCGGCCTCCTTGCCTGTTAGATTGGCGGTTTCACGCAGGCCGGTGAACAACCCGCCGAGCGCGGCGGGCGTGTTGAGGTCGTCGTTGAGGCTGTCCCAAGCGGCTTGGAACGGACCGAAGCCGACCGAGTCAAGTGTGACATCGCCGCCGGTTTTCGCGGCAAGGTTGCGCGCGCCCTTGGCGAGTCTGGCGAGCGCCTCGCGGGCGGCGTGGAGCGAATCGAGCGTGAAATTGAGCTGTTTGCGGTAGTGTCCGCCGATCAGCACGTAGCGAACCTCCATCGGCGTGAAGCCGCGCTGTTCGAGATCGGTTAGAGTGTAGAGGTTTCCCAGCGACTTCGACATCTTGCCGCCATCCACCAGCAGATGGGTGATGTGGAACCAGTGCGCGGCGAAATGCCCGCCGCAGGAGCAGACACTCTGGGCGATTTCGTTCTCATGGTGCGGGAACACCAGATCGACGCCGCCGGAGTGGAGGTCGAAATCCTCGCCCAGATACTCGCGGATCATCGCCGAGCATTCGAGGTGCCAGCCGGGCCGGCCTTCGCCCCACGGCGAGGGCCAGAAGTTTTCCCCGTCCTCGGGTCGGCGTGCCTTCCACAGGACGAAGTCGGACACGCTGTCTTTTTCATATTCATCGGCATTGGCGCGGGCATTCCGGGTTTTGCCGAGATCGAGTTCGCGTTCGTCGAGGTGTGAGAGTTTGCCGTAGCCGGGAAACGACGAGATCTTGAAATAAACCGAGCCGTCATCGGACGCGTAGGCATGGCCCTTGGCGACGAGTTGTCCGATCATCGCGATCTGCTGCGGAATGTGACCGACCGCGCCGGGTTCGATGTGGGGTTCCAGCAGTCCGAGCTTTTCGCAGTCCTGATGGAATTTCTCCGTCCAGCCGGCGGTGAAGTCGGCGAGCGTCCGGCCGGCTTTTTGCGAATCGCGGATCGTCTTGTCGTCGACGTCGGTGATGTTGCGGACGTGGAGCGTGCGCATGCCGCCGGTTTCGAGCGTGCGGCGCAGCACGTCCTGCAGCACGAAGGTGCGGAAGTTGCCGATGTGCGCCGGTCCGTAAACGGTGGGGCCGCAGCAATAGAAACGAAAGGTCGCGCCGTCGAGCGGGCGCAGCTCGCGTTCGGTCCGGGTCAGCGTGTCGTAAAGCCGCATGGCCGCGGTGTTTAGGCGTGGCGCGTCATCCCGCCAAGAGCGAATCCGCCACCGGCGTTATTTGCCACGCTGGCGGCGCAGCAACAACAGGCAGGACAGCATCATCAACACCGCGCTCGACGGTTCGGGCACCGCATCGTGTGCCACCTCCACCATCATCCACTGCTTCCCGCCACCGGCATCCAATACCTCCACCGCCATCCGCTCGACCGGCGGGGCGCTCATCGCCGGCGGCAGGGCTGGCTGCGCGCTCCCGCGCAGCGCCCATACCACCGCCGGTGGCGATGCCAACAGCACCGCCAGCCACAGCGTTTTCATTTTGAAAAATGCGTTCAACGGCGCAAAAGGTGCTTAATTTTTTAAAATAATCAAGAAATACGAAATAATTTTCCCGATTCCGAGGTTGGGCAGGTCTGGAAATCCGCCTAGCGTGACGCCGGGCATGAAAAAACCTGCGAGCGAACAATCCGTGCCGATCATGGTGTGTGCGGCCATCCTGCTGGTGCTGACCACGGTGGTGTGCGGGCTGTTGATCGGCTGGCGTCATCTGCCGGGCTTGTGGGGCGAATGGATGGGTTTCATGGTTGGGGTGATCACCACGCCGTTTTTCATGGAGGCGTCCTTTGCGGTGATAGGCCTGACCATTGTGCTGGTCATCAACCACTGGCGTCAAAAGAGGGCGGGGGATGAGTTGATGGTTCTGGAGCAAGCGGATCAGGCCGCGGGGCTGCCGGAGCATGCGGGCTGGGCGCTGTATCGCGATCCGCTGGCAGGCGAGACGCCGCCGCTGGTGGTGCAGGCCGAGGGGGCGCTTGCGATTGGCGATCACGAGACGGCGGCCGAGTGTCTCGCGGCGATGGCGGAGGAGGAACTCAAGCGTGCCGACGTCATGGCCGTGCGCCGGGATCTGGCGCGGGCCACGGGCAGGGACGAGCTGGCGGCCCAACTCGAGCGCGAGCTCCAAATCCGCCAGCAGTAACAGGTTTCCGCGCGGACCGGGCGGGATACGCGAAAAGAATGGCAATTTCCGCTTAATCCGGCCGATGAATCCATTGGTCAAGCCGCCGGCCGCTTCCTAAGCTGCCATCACTCTTATGAAAGCCGTCACCTTCAACAACACCGTCCTGCGCGATGGTCACCAATCGCTGGCCGCCACCCGCATGACGACCGAGCAGATGCTGCCCGCCGCGCCGATCCTCGATGACATGGGCTTCAGCGGTCTGGAAACCTGGGGCGGTGCGACCATCGATTCCTGCCTGCGCTATCTTGGCGAGAACCCCTTCGACCGCCTCCGCGCGCTGAAAAAAGCCGCGCCCAAAACCCCGCAGATCATGTTGTTGCGCGGCCAGAACATCGTGCAATACGCGAGTTTTCCCGATGATGTGGTGGAGGCCTTCGTGCGCGCCAACGCCGCCGCGGGGCAGGACGTGTTCCGGGTGTTCGACGCGCTCAACGACATCCGCAACCTGACCACCGCCATCAAGACGGTGATCGACTGCGGCAAGCACGCGCGCGGCGAAATCTGCTACACCACCAGCCCGGTCCACACCATCGACGCCTTCGTCCACATGGGCGTCGAATTCGAAAAAATGGGCTGCCACTCCATCGGCATCAAGGACATGTCGGGCATCATCACGCCCAAGGTGGCCTACGATCTCGTCAAGGAGCTCAAGGGCAAGGTCGGCATCCCGATCGTGCTGCACACCCACGACACGGCCGGGCTCGGCGCTTCCTCGTATCTCGCCGCCATCGATGCCGGGGTGGACATCGTGGAAACCTCGATCGTGCCCTTTGCCAACGGCACCTCGCAGCCGGACACCCTGCGCATGCTCGCCCTGTTGGACGGACACCCGCGCAAGCCCGATTACGATCCCGGCAAGCTCCAGCAGCTGCGCCTGCACTTCGAGGAGGTCTATCGCCAGCTCTCGAAGTTCACCAGCCCGGCCAACGAGCGCGTGGATTCCGACATCCTCGTTTTCCAGGTCCCCGGCGGCATGCTTTCCAACTTCCGCAACCAGCTCGCCGAGCAGGGCATGGCTGACAAGTTCGACGAAGTGGTGCGCGAGATTCCGGTGGTGCGCGAGGCGCTCGGCTGGATTCCGCTGGTCACTCCCACGTCGCAGATCGTGGGCACGCAGGCGATGATGAACATCAAGTTCGGCCGCTGGAAAGTCATCTGCCAGCCGGCGCAGGATATCGCCCTCGGCAAATACGGCAAGGCCCCCGGCCCCATCAACCCGGAGATCCTCGCCCTGGTGGAAAAACAGGCGGGCAAAAAAGCCATCACCTGCCGGCCGGCGGATTTGTTGGATCCGGGACTCGAGGGCTATCGCAAACAGTGCGCCGACAAGGGCCTGCCGACCGATGACGAAATCACCGTGCTTTACGCCATGTTTCCGCAACAGGTCGAGGCGCTCGTCAAGGGTGTGCCGCCCGCCGAAGCGGCCAAACCCGCGCCCAAACCCGCCGCTTCCGCGCCGGTTCCAGCCGCGCCGGCTGGCACCCGGGTTGCCAGCCGCAGGGAGATGGTGCTCACCATCGATGGCAGACGCCACGAGGTTTGTGTCGAGAAACTGGAATCCTGAAATGCCGCGCCGCGCCGCCCGGCGGTCAGCTCAAAACTCCATCAGGTCCGGGGAGGTGCTCAGCACGAAATCCGCGATCAAATGCAACAGGTTGAGCCTGCCTTCCTCACTGCTCATTTCCCCGAAATAGGGAAACAGGATGGCCTCATGCTTGCCACGAATCCGCACTTCCGCCGCCGCGAAGGGGTGGCCGTTGATTTCCGCGATCTTGAGGTGCAGGGTGATCGCCGTTCCCTGCAACAGCGACTTGATTTGGAAATAGCCGTAAACACCGAAGCCGGTGCCGCCATCCGAATAATGATAATGGATGCCGGCGTTGCGGAACTGCTGGTGCATCCACGAAACGGATGCGGAGACCACTTCCTGGGCCAGGGTGGCATCCGCTTTCTTGCTTTGCAGGAGGAATTTGAGGGTTTCCATGACGATTGACGCGGTTTGGACACCGGTGTTGTGAGGTCCGTTTGCGTCACAATCAACCCGATTCCCATTCACTGCGCGAGATTCGTGGAACTTGTCCCGCCGGATTCAACGCTTGCGGCTTGCCGAAGTCGGCCCGACGCGTCATGGAGGGGGGCGTGACGCGTGACCTATCAGCCGACCCGGCCTGGCAGGAAAAGGATCTGGGGCTGCCGCTGCCGGATTCCGCCCACGCGTGCTCGGTTTGCCTGCCGACATGGAACTCGGTCATCGGTTATGAAGAGGGCCGGGCCAAGGTGCTCAAGCGCATGCGCGCCGGTTATCCGCGGTTTTTCAAACATCCCACCGTCGAGCGATTGCTCGACAACGCCAAAGCCGAGGTGGCAGGGGAAAGCGAGGAGGTCATCGTGCTGCCGACGCGCGCCGCCGTGCAACGCGCGCACCGCTGGGTCGAGCGCCGCGCGGAAACCGCGGTGCGCATCACGAGTTATCATGGTTTGCAGGCGTTGGTGGTGCCGTCCAAGGCGAAGGCGGAGGCGGATGCCTATTGGCGTTATTCAGGCGAGGTGGTCAGCAGCAGGCAGGCGCAGGATTTCCTCGATGCCAAACCGCGCGA
Organism: Akkermansiaceae bacterium; assembly: GCA_025457625.1. GTDB lineage: Bacteria > Verrucomicrobiota > Verrucomicrobiia > Verrucomicrobiales > Akkermansiaceae > Luteolibacter. The sequence goes on along the minus strand of JALOUA010000144.1, from coordinate 2,178 downwards.
GGGATCGAAGTCCCGGCTCATCGCCCGGGCCTTGTCGAAATTCACCGGCGCCACTCCGGAAAACGGCTTTGTCTTTGCCAGCGGCATGGCGGCCGTCACCAGCGTGTTGCGCGCCCTGCCCGGCCTGCCGCAGGGCAAGCGGACGCTGCAACTGGAGTTTCCCTACGTCGATTGTCTCAAGGTGCAGGAACACTTCGGTCATGGTGTGGTCTATCTCAACGAGGCCACCGGCGAATCATTCGACGAGGCGCTGCAACGCATCCGCCAGGGTGAGTTCGCCGGGGTCTTCACCGAGCTTCCCAGCAACCCGCTGCTGCGCACCGTCGATCTGGCGCGCGTCGCGCAGGCTTGTGCCGACGGCTCCACCCCCCTGATCGTCGATGACTCGGCGGCCGGGCCGTTCAATGTCGATGCCCTGCGCTTCGCCGACGTGGTCACGGGCAGCCTCACCAAATGGATTTCCGGCGAGGGCGACGTGATGGCGGGCATGGCGAGCCTGCGTGCGGATTCCCCGTTCGCGGCGGCGATGCGCGAGTCGCTCGACCATGATTCGCGGGAGGGCGCGCCGCTCTACATCGGCGATGCCGAGGTGTTGTTGTCCAATCTCAAGGGTTACGCCAAGCGGATGAAAACCGTGAACGCCACCGGCCTGGAACTCGCGAAATGGCTGGCCGGCCATGCCGCCGTGGAAAAGGTCTGGCATCCCTCGCTGACCACCCGCGAAAACTACGATGCCGTCCGCCGCAGCAGCGGCGGCTACGGCGGCCTGCTCTCGTTCACTCTCAAGGCCCCGAAAAAAACGCCCAAAGTCTATGACGCGCTGCGCCTGAGCAAGGGGCCGAGTTTCGGCACGCCCTTCACGCTCGTCTGCCCTTATGTCATGCTGGCCCACTACTCCGAACTCCAATGGGCCGAGGGCTGCGGCGTGCCCGCACACCTGCTGCGCGTGTCCTGCGGGCTGGAATCGCCCGACACGCTCAAGACCGTGTTCGACGAGGCGTTTTCACACGCCTGACGATTCGGCTGTTTGCGCCGCCAGTCTTCGTGCCTATGCTGGCCCCGCAACCGCATGATCGGACTCGCCCTCAAAATGCTCTTCGGAGACACCGCCAAATACCTCATGCTGGTGGCCGGCTTGTTTTTCGCGACTTTCCTGATCGTCCAGCAGGCGTCGGTCTTCTGCGGGCTGATGATGTGGACGACCTCCACGCTCAAGAACGTCGGCGCGCCGATTTTCGTGGTGGAGGAACGCGTCGAGCAGATCAACGAGATCAACCCGTTGCGCGATACCGATGTCTCGCGCGTCCGTTCGGTTTCCGCCGTGCGCTGGGCGATGCCGCTCTACTCCGGCATCCAGCGTATCCGCCTCAACAGCGGCAGTTTCAAAACCGTGCAATTGATCGGCATCGACGCCGCCACGCTGGCCGGCGGTCCCGTGCGCATGGTGGAGGGCAAGCTCGAGGATCTCCGCCTGCCCAACACCGTGGTGATCGACGAGCTCGCCGTCAGCCGCTTTTCAGAAGACAAGCAGCATCCCCTCGGCATCGGCGATCGTTTCGAGATCAACGACATCGAGGCCCGCGTGGTGGGCGTTTGCGAGGCGATGCGGTCGTTCACCGGCGGACCTTATATCTGGACGACCTATGAGCGGGCGCTGCAATACACTCCCGCTTCGCGCAAAATGCTCTCCGCGGTGATCGCCGCGCCCGCCGAGGGCTTCACCGCGGCCGAGGCGGCCGCGGAAATCACCCGCGCCACCGGCCTGCGCGCCTACGTGAACGAGGGCTTCGGCGACAACCCGAAAGACTTCAACACCTCCACCGTCTGGTGGTATGTCAAGAACACCGGCATCCCGATTTCATTCGGCACCACCGTGGTCATCGGCTTCATCGTCGGCATGGCCATCGCCTGCCAGACGTTCTATGCCTTCGTGTTGGACAACCTCAAGCACCTGGGCGCGCTCAAGGCCATGGGCATGAGCAACCTCCGCCTCAGCCTGATGCTTGTCATCCAGTCCGCCACCGCCGGGCTGATCGGCTTCGGCATCGGGTTGCTGGCCACTTCGGCCTTCGCCTATGTGGCCATCCAGAACGAACAGCCTCCGTTCGTGATGCCGTGGCAGATTCCGCTGGTGGCCTTCGGGGTCATCCAACTCATCTGCATGGCGGCCGCGCTGTT
>JALOUA010000143.1 GCA_025457625.1 Akkermansiaceae bacterium | reverse complement strand
CGGAGGGCGGTGAGGACGAGATCCACATTCGCGGTGGTGGCGGAGTGCCCCATCAGGCCGATGCGCCAGGCTTTGCCGGCGAAGGGGCCGAGTCCGCCACCGATTTCGATGCCGTATTCCTCCAGCAGACGGTTGCGGATGGCGGCATCGTCGACGCCTTCGGGGATGCCAACACAATTGAGGGTGTGGAGAGAGTGCTTGGGGATGTATCCGATGCCGAGGGCCTCAAGTCCGGCGCGCAGGCGCAGATGGGCGAGGCGGTGGCGCTCGAAACGCGGTTCCAGCCCCTCTTCCAGCACGATTGCCAGCGCCTCGTTCAGCGCATAGATCATGTTGACGGGAGCGGTGTGGTGATAGGCGCGCTTGCCACTGCCTTTGTAGTAGTCCTTGAGCATCGAGACATCGAAATACCAGCTCTGCACCTTGGTCTTGCGGCGCTCCATCGTTTCCAGCGCCGCCGGGGAAAAGGAAACCGGCGAGAGCCCCGGCGGGCAGGACAGGCATTTCTGGGTGCCGGAGTAAATCGCATCGATCCCCCAGGCATCGACTTCCAGCGGATGGCCGCCGAGCGAGGTGACCGCATCCACGATGAAAAGCATCCCTGCCGCATGCGCGATTTTGGAGATCTCCTGCAGCGGCTGGAGGGCGCCCGTCGAGGTCTCGGCATGGACGATGGCCACGGCCTTGGACTTGGGAAATTCATCAACCGCCGCCGCGATCATGCTCTCCGGGAAAATTTCGCCCCAGGGCACCTCGAGCGCGTGCACGGTGGCTCCGGCGCGCCCCATCACATCCCTCATGCGCTGGCCGAAAACGCCGTTGATGCACAGGATCACCTCGTCGCCGGGTTCGATGAGGTTGGTGACCACCGCCTCCATCCCCGCCATTCCTGTGGCGGAGACCGGGAAGGTCAGGGCGTTTTCCGTGCGGTAAACCTCGCGCAGCATGGCACAGGTCGAGTCCATGATCTCGATGTAGGCGGGGTCGAGGTGGCCGATGGTCGGCGCACCGAGCGCGCGCAGGACACGGGCGGGGACGGCGCTGGGGCCGGGGCCGAGGAGGATTCGTTCGGGTGGATTGATCGACATGTTTCGAGGCTAAGCAAAAACCCGGCCGGGACAATCGGATAATCACGCGGCTTACTTTCCGCCGGGAGCGCCGCGCAACGACCGCAGATAGGCAAGCAGGTCATCCATTTCCCGCTCGCCGAGCCGCCCCGCGAACGAGGGCATGGAAGGCGCGTATCCCTTCACCACCTGGGCTTGCGGCTCGAGGATCGAACGCCGGAGATAATCATCGTCTGCCAGCACCGTGCTGCCATCGGCCAGAACCTGCATCGACCCATACACGCCATCGAGCGCCGGGGCGATCTGGCCGGCGGCCTGCATATGGCAGGCACCGCAGGCCATGGCGTTGAAAACCTTTTGCCCGGCGGCGACGGCGGGATCCCCGGTCGTGTCCGCCACTGCGGTTTGATTCAGAAACACGGCGATGAGCGTGGCGGCCAGCGCGAGCACTCCGAAAATGGATGCCAGCCAGCCCTTGAAGTGGTAGCGCATGTTCATCAGGTGCTTCACCGCCATCAGCGCGAGGATGACCACCAGCAGGATCGGCACCTTCCAATCCGCGGCGTACAGTCCGGGAAAATGGGCGCTCAGCATCAGGAACACGACGGGGAAGGTCATGTAGTGGTTGTGCAGCGAGCGGCTCTTGGCGCGCTTGCCCAGGCTGAGGTCGTGGGCTTGCCCCGCCCGCAGCGAGCGCATGAACTTGTGCTGGTTCGAGATGATGTGGAAAAACACGTTGGCGGACATGCAGGTGCCCATCATCGCGCCGATCTGCAGGAAAAGCGCCCGGCCGTTGAAGACGGAACCGTAGGCAAAACAAGCGCCCGCCAGCAAAAGCAGGCTGACGATCAACCCCGCGCTGCGGGATTTCCCCAGCGGGGAACGCCAGATCAAATCGTAAACCAGCCAGCCACCGAAGATACCCAGCAAACTCAGGCCGGCGCCCTGAAGTGGCTCGAGATGGGTTTTCGTCGCATCGAGAAGCGTGGCGCCGTTGCTCAGAAACAAGGCGCCCAGCAGCACGAATCCGGTGAGCCAGGTGGTGTAGGACTGCCATTTGAACCAGTGCAGCCGCTCCGGGATCGCATTGCCGTGCAGGATGCGTTTTTCCAAATGGAAAACACCACCGCCATGGAGCATGTCCAACTCGCCCAAAAGATCCGGATCACGGTCTTTTTCCGGCTTCGTGAGATTCAACTCCATCCACGTGAAGAGCAGCGAATTGCCGATCCACATGATGCCCGCCACCACGTGTGCGAAGCGGAACAGCACATTGATCCACTCAATCCATACGGTTTCCATCCACGCATCAAAGCAGTCCGCGTGCAAACCGCAAGGCGGAGTGAAAATCCAGCCTCAGCCGGAGAATTTGTCGCCGATCCGCAATCCGGCGATCAGGTGGATCTGCCGCAGGGCTTCCGCCATTTCTCCCGATGGATCGTTTCCAAGCCGCGCCTGAAATGCCGCCAGCACGCCATCCCTGGTGGTGAGCCGGGCGCAGATGATGAAGGGAAACCCGAAGCGCTCGCGGTAGCGCCGGTTCAGGTCGGAAAATCGTTCGAACTCCGCGTCATCGAGTCGATCCAGCCCGAGACCCGCCTGTTCGCGGGACGATTCGGGCGTCAGGGAACCCGCCCGCGCCAATTTCCCGCCGAGATCGGGGTGGGCTTTGATCAGGTCGAGTTTCCGCGAGTCATCAGCCGCATCGACAATTCCGCGCATCGCGTCGGCCAGCGCATTGATGTGTGCGAAAGGGCGCATCGCGGCGGCTTCGGCGGCGACCCACGGCGAGTGTTCGTAAATCCCGCCAAGCTCGCGGACGAAGTCCTGCGCGCTGATCCGGTTGAGGGTTTCCAAATGCATGACGCCAGGACCATCGGCAGAACCCGCGCCGGATGCAATCCTTGCGGTTCCGAACTGCGGGGTTGAGCATCCGCCTGCGATCACCGAAGCTGACGCCGGATGGATATCTGGGAAGTCATCGAAAGCCAACGCCGGCAGGGCGAACCCATCGTGGTGGCCACCGTGGCCGCCGGGCGCGGCAGCGTGCCCGGCGAGACGGGTGCCAAGGCGGTGGTGTCCGGCGCGGGGCTCATCGCCGGAACCCTCGGCGGCGGGAAAATCGAGGCGAGGGCGCTGGCGGAGGCCGCCACCGTGCTCGCGGGCGGCCCAGCCTGCGTGATGCGGACGTGGAACCTTCAGCGCGACATCGGCATGACCTGCGGCGGCGAGATGACGCTGCTTTTCGAGCGGATTTCCCCGGGACAGGAATGGCACATCGTCATTTTCGGCGCAGGCCATGTCTCGCAGGCCTTGGTCCGCCTGCTTGCCACCTTGCGCTGCCGCATCGATGTGGTGGACGAGCGCCCGGAATGGCTCGCCCGCCTGCCGGAGGCGGAAAACATCGCCCGCCACCGCGTCGCGGCTTTTGAGGATGGCGTGTCGCTGGTCGGCGGAGGGAGCTTTGTCCTGACCATCTCCAAGGGCCACGCCACGGATCGGCCGGTGCTGCGGGATGTCCTCAGAAGGCATCCGGAAATTCCGTATCTCGGCGTCATCGGCAGCGCCGCGAAACGTGCGGTGCTGCGCCGCGAGCTGGCGGAGGATGCGATTCGGGAAGACTTGTTAGATAAAATCATCTGCCCGCTCGGCCTCGCGGTGGGTGGCAACGATCCCGCCGAAATCGCGGTGAGCATCGCCGCGCAGTTGCTTCAGAGGAGGGACGTCCTGATCAGCGAGGCAACGGGCCGATCGCCTGTTTGAGCACCTCCGCGGTGAGCGGCGAGGGCAGATCGGTATGTCTTTTGCCAAAGGCATGGATCGCATCGCGCAAAGCCTCGCGCACGGAAATCGCCAGCATCAAGGGCGGTTCCCCGACGGCTTTGGAGCCGTGGATGGTGCGGGGGTGCGTGGCGTTTTCCAGAAGATGGGTGCGGAAATCCGGCGGAGCATCGCTGAAGGCCGGGATCGCATAGGTGCTCGCGCTGTGGGTCAGCAGCCGCCCGTTTTCATCCCAGCGCAGATCCTCGCAAGTCAGCCAGCCGGCGCCCTGCACATAGCCGCCCTCGATCTGGCCGCGGTCGATGGCCGGATTGAGCGAATCGCCCACATCGTGCAGGATGTCCGCGCGGCGGATGTGATGCATGCCGGTGAAACCATCGACCTCCACCTCCGTGACCGCCGCCCCGAAGGCGTGATAGTGGAACGGTTTCCCTTTCCCCACCGACCAGTCCCAATCCAGCCCCGGCGTGGCATGGAATCCGGTGGCCGAGAGCGGGATGCGGCGCAGATAAGCCGTCAGGGTGACCTCATGGAAGGGAACGGACGACCCGTCGGGCGCGTGCAGCGAGCCGCCGCGGAATGCGATTTCTTCCGGCGCGCAGCCGAGCCGCTCCGCCGCCAGCGGCGCGAGGCGCGCGCGGATTTGCGAGCACGCGTCCTCGACGGCCATGCCGTTGAGATCCGATCCGGAGCTCGCGGCGGTGGCCGATGTGTTAGGCACCTTGTCGGTGCGGGTATGCATCATCCGGATGGCATCCGCAGGCAGGCCGAGGCCGCGCATCGTCACCGCGAGGATTTTCGTGTGCAGCCCCTGGCCCATCTCGGTGCCGCCGTGGTTCACCTGAACCGATCCATCCTGATAGACGAGCACCAGCGCGCCCGCCTGGTTGTAGTGCTTGAGCGTGAAGCTGATCCCGAACTTCACCGGAGTGATCGCAAGTCCGCGTTTGCGGAAAGGATGCCCGGAATTCCATTTGTCGATCTCCGTGCGCCGCGCTGCGAACGAGGAATTCGTTAGAAGCCCGTCCCAGATGCGTGCGAGGCGGTTGTCCTCGATGGGCTGGCCGTAGTGGGTGGTGTTGGTTTCACCCTCGCCATGATAGAAATTCCTGCGGCGCACTTCTTCGGGAGGAAGGCCGAGGGTTTCCGCCACGCGCCCGAGGATCTCCTCGATGACAAGCATCCCCTGCGGCCCGCCGAACCCGCGGAAGGCGGTGTGGGAGGTGACGTTCGTGCGGCATACCTGGCCCCGGAACCGGACGTGAGGGATGTAGTAGGCGTTGTCCAAGTGGAACAGCGCACGGTCGTTGACCGGTTGGGAAAGATCGAGCGACCAGCCGCCATCGGAATACAACTCGATGTCTGCTGCCTGCAAGATGCCTTCGGAATCGAAGCCGACCGCGTAGCGGGCGAGGAACGGATGGCGCTTGCCCGTGGATTCGATGTCATGGTCGCGGTCGAGTTGCATCGCGACAGGGCGACCCGTCGCCATCGCCGCAAGCGCGCAGATCGCCGCCCACGGGTTGGCCTGGGTTTCCTTGCCGCCGAACCCGCCGCCCATGCGCGGGCATTCCACCACCACCCGGTGCTTCGGCCAGCCGAGCACCTCGGCGACAATCGTCTGGGTCTCGCTCGGATGCTGGGTGGAGGAATGAACGTGGACACCTCCCTCGCCATCCGGCTCGGCGAGCGCGGCCTGGGTTTCCAGATAGAACTGCTCCTGTCCGCCGATGGATAATTTGCCTTCGATTTTGTGTCCCGCTCCGGACTTCGAAACATCCCCTCTGGTGAGATAGCGCGGCTCGGTGTGGAAGGAGCCGGCGGCAATCGCGGCCTCGATCCCTAACAGCGGAGGCAGCTCCTCGCAACAGATGGTGACCCGCTCCGCCGCGAGCCGCGCCTGCTCCAGCGTTTCCGCCACCACGGCGGCGAGCACCTGGCCGTGGAACTCGATGCGGGATTCCGCAAACAACGGTTCATCATGGCGCGACGGCCCGGTGTTGTTGGAGCCGGGGATGTCCTTTGCGGTGAGCACCGCACGAACCCCGGGCATCGCAAGCGCGGCCTGCACATCGATTTCCAGAATCCGCGCGTGCGCCACCTTCGAGCGGACGAGCCACACCTGCAGCGCCCCGCGGCGGATCGCGAGATCGCCCGTGTATCCCGCCGTGCCCGTCACATGGCCGCGCGCGGATTCATGGACGAGCGAAACGGGCGAGTGCTCCTCCGGATCGCGCAGCACCGGATCGGAAATCGCATCCGACTCGGTATCTAACAAAAATTTCAAAAACAGGCCTCGCACCAACTCGCGGCGGTATCCGGCGGATCCGCGCAGGTCGCTGATCGGGGAAAACGCGCCGCCCAGTTTTTCCAACACGCTCCCGCCCGCCGCCTCCGCGAGGGTCAGTCCGATGAGCGAAGACTCAACCTCCGCCGCCCTCTGGGGAAACGCCGAAACACCGCCATAGGCGAGACGCGCCTCCGTGATGCGCCCATTCTCTCCCGTGGCGATCCTGAACGCGGCGGAAACGGCCGAGATATCCATTTCCCGGCGCTTGGAGACCTTGAAAAACGCGGTGCGCCCCTGCAGCCCGCGAGGCAGAAGCACCGTCTCTAACAACTCATCCGGGGCGAGCGATGTTTTCCGGTATCCCGTGAAAAACTCCGCGAGCGGCACCGTCCGGCGACCCTCCCTTGAGGCGATCACCAGCGAGGCGTCGAGCGCGAGCAGCACGGGAGCGGAGTCCCCGATGGGCGATGCGGTGACGAGATTCCCGCCAAGAGTCGCACGGTGGCGGATCTGGCGGGAGGCGAACCATCTCAGCATCCGGTCGATGGCCGGGTACTCGCCGTCCAGGGCTTCGGCGAGATCGGTCAGGGGAACCGCCGCACCGATCGACCAGTGCGATTCGTCGCAATCGATGCGCCGGAGTTCCGCGACCTGTTCGAGGGAAATCATCTGCTCCGGACGCAGATGCCGCTTGTTGACCAGCACGGCGATTTCCGTGGCTCCTGCGACAAACAAAGCCGAGGGATGGCGGCTCTTCAAATCCAGCGCGGCGGCAACCGAATCCGGGTGATGGAAATGCGGCGTGGCGGCGCGGGTGCCTTCGATGCCCTCAAAGGGTGTCGGCGCGGTGTCCGTTTTCGCAGCGGCTTCACGGATCGGGCGATAGCCGGTGCAGCGGCAGAGGTTGCCGCAGAGTTGGTCGGCCACGGCGTCGGCGTCGGCGGTCACGCCGCGTGCCGAGGCTTCCGCAAGAGAGCAGATGAAGCCCGGCGTGCAATAGCCGCATTGCGATCCGCAGCCGGCGATCATCGAGCGCTGCGCCGGATGTTCTCCGCCCAAACCCTCCGCCGTGACGATCCCGCAGCCGGAAAGGGAATGGACGAAGGCGAGGCAGGAGTTGATCGCGCGCGGCGCCCCATCTGCCCGATGCAGCAGCACGGTGCAGGCGCCGCAATCCCCTTCGTTGCAGCCGCACTTCGTCCCCGTCAAGCCGTGGCGGCGCAGCAGGTCGAGCACGCTTTCATGCGGAGGCGAGTCGGAAACATCCAACTCCCTGCCATTCACGATGAGGGTGGGAGGCGCACTCACAGGGCCAGTTCGATCAGGGTTTGGGCGAGCAGCGACACACCCCGGCGGATCGCTTCGGGCGAGGCATACTCATCGGGCCGGTGCGACCAGCCGTTGCGGCAGGGAATGAAAATCATCATCGTGGGACAGAGACGCGCCATGAACAGCGAATCGTGATACGCGCGGCTGACCATCCGGCGCTGCCGGAAACCCAGCGCGCTGGCGTGCCGCCCGGCGATTTCCAGCAAACGCTCTGAGCATGCCGCCGGTTCGTCGGCATGGATCTCCGTCCAATCGAGCGTCACGCCCCGTTTCGCGCAGGCGGCCTCCGCCTCAGTGCGGAGGCGTTCCAGCGCCGCGCCGCGCGCCGCAGGATCGGTGTCGCGGAAATCGATTTCCATCATCACATCGCAAGGGATCGAGTTGATCGCGCCGGGATGGACGCGCACCACGCCCGTCGTGCCGACCGTGTCCGGCGAACCGGATTCAAGCGCCGCCTTTTCCACCAGCAATGCCGTTTCCGCAGCCGCGAGGAACGCATCCTGGCGATCCCGCATCAGCACCGCGCCCGCATGGCCGCCCACCCCGCCGAACCTCAATCGGAATGCCGACGGGCCGGCGATTTTCCCGACCAAACCGATGTCATCACCCTCGCGCTCGAGGATCGGCCCCTGCTCGATATGGAGTTCCACAAACGCATCGTAACAGCCCTCCGCGAGCCTTACCTTTTCGAGATCACCCTCATACTCGGCGGGACGCAGTGATTCCAGGGTGCGACCATCCTCATCCACCAAGGCACGCGCCTGATCCGGACTGAGCGAACCGCAAAGCAGGCGCGATCCGAGGCAGCCGATGCCGAACCGCGTCGGCTCCTCGGCGGTGAATGCGATCAACTCCACCGAGCGCCTCGGGCGCAGCCCCGATCGTTGGATGGCGCGCAGCACCTCCAGCCCGCCGAGCACGCCCACCGTGCCGTCGTAGGCACCGGCG
>JALOUA010000142.1 GCA_025457625.1 Akkermansiaceae bacterium | reverse complement strand
ATACCGGGCAAGCGACCGGGTCCGGCCATCTGGACCCGGTCTTTTTTTACGAATGAGCGCGGATTTCACCAACATTGCCATCCTCGGCGGCGGCTTGCTGGGCGGGTCGCTCGCCATGGCGCTGATGCCGCGTCACCCGGGCGTCCGCCTGTGGGCCCGCCGGCCGGAAACGGTGTGCGCCGCAATGGAAGCCGGGATTCCCGCCGCGACCGGCGATCTTGCCACCGCCGTGGCCAATGCCGACCTGCTGGTTCTCGCCGTGCCGGTGGGATCGATGGCCGCGCTGGTCGGCCAGGCGATTGAGGCGGGCCTGCCGGCAGGTTGCCTGGTCACGGATGTCGGCAGTGTGAAGCTCGCCCCCCACCAGACGATTCCACCGCTGCTGGACGGACGGGGCATGGATTTCATCGGCAGCCACCCGATGGCCGGCTCGGAACAAACCGGGATCGGCGCGGCATCCGCCGGCTTGTTCCGCAATGCCGCCTGCCTGCTCACCAACGATGAGCGGGTTGCCCGCGATCGCGCCGGGGCGTTGGAACGTTTCTGGCAGGGTGTCGGCTGCCGCACCGCATGGATGGGCGCGGCGGATCACGACCAACTGGTCGCCCGCATCAGTCATCTGCCGCACATCATCGCAGCCGCTGCCGCGCGCGTCTGCCTCGCGAATCCGGATGAAGGCCGCTACGGCGGCGGCGGACTGCGCGACACCACGCGTGTGGCCTCGGGCGATGCCGGAATGTGGGCGGAAATCCTCACCGAAAACCGCGAGGCCCTGTTGGAACCCCTGCGGCAGACCATCGCCGATCTGGACGGCTTGCTCCATCATCTGGAAAACCACGACCTGCAGGCGGTGTGCGGTTGGCTGTTGGAAGCCAAACAACGCCGCGACCCGCTGCGCGCAAACTGTTAGAACATCCCTGTTTCATGTCGGAATTCCGAGTCACCGCCATTTCAAAGCTCCACGCGGAGTTCCGCGTTCCGGGAGACAAAAGCATGTCCCACCGCGCCGCCATCCTCGGCGGGCTTGCCAACGGCGTCTGCACGATCCGCAATTTCCTGCCCAGCGAGGATTGTCTCAACACGCTGCACGCCATGCGGTCCCTCGGTGCGGAAGTCGAAGTATTGGACGAACTCGCGGGCTACGGACCGATCCACCTGCGCATCCACGGCCGCTGGCTGAAACCCGGCGCGCCCGCCGCGCCGATCGACTGTGGCAATTCGGGCACCGGCATGCGGCTGCTTGCCGGTCTGCTCGCCGGCCAGCCTTTTACCAGCGAACTCTTCGGCGACGCCTCGCTATCCTCGCGGCCGATGGACCGCATCACCCGGCCGCTGGGCGAAATGGGCGCGAAGATCGAATGCCTCGGTGAAAAGCCCGGCTGCGCGCCGCTGCACATCCAGCCCGCGAAGCTCGCGCCCATCACCTATCTGATGCCGGTCGCCAGCGCGCAGGTGAAGAGCGCCGTGCTCCTCGCCGGCTTGTTCGCGGAGGGTGAAACCACGGTGATCCAGCCCGCCGAAACCCGCGATCACACGGAGCGCATGATGGAATCCTTCGGTGTCGGCCTGGGCTGCGAGGGCCATGCCATCACCATTCGGGGCGGCCAGGTGCCGCAAGCCTGCGACTTCACCGTGCCGGGCGATATCTCCAGCGCCGCCTTCTGGCTGGTGGCGGCGGCCGCGCTGCCCGGCTCGCGCCTGCTCATCAAGGACGTCGGCCTCAACCCCACCCGCACCGCCATCCTCAAGGTGCTCACCCGGATGGGCGCGCACATGATCGACATCGTCCGCGAAACCAATGGCGAGCCCATCGGCAACATCGAGGTCCACGGCGCGCCGCTCAAGGGCACGACCATTTTCCCGAGCGAGGTGCCCAATCTCATCGATGAAATCCCGGTCATCGCCGTGGCCGCGGCGCTTGCCCAAGGCCGCACCGTGATCCGCAACGCCAGGGAGCTGCGCGTCAAGGAAACCGACCGCATCGCCACGGTGGTCAACAACCTCCGCGCGATGGGAGTGGTGGTTGAGGAATTCGGAGACGGCATGGAAATCGAGGGCGGCCACCCCTTGCATGGCGCGGAAATCGACAGCTTCGGCGATCACCGCATCGCCATGGCCTTCGCCATCGCCGGCCTCTTCGCCAAGGGAGTGACGGTGATCCGCAACACCGATTGCGTGAACACCTCCTACCCCGGCTTCGCACACCACCTTGCCGGCATCCTGCGCGAGGCCTCGGAGCCCGGGGACTTCGAACTGCCGACGCTTGCAACCCAGGCCGACATTCCGGCCGGCAGCCATCTTGCCATCGCCATCGATGGTCCCGCCGCCTCCGGCAAAAGCACGCTGGCCCGCCGGATCGCACAACGGCTCGGCCTGACGATGGTCAACTCCGGTGCCATGTACCGCGCCGTCACCTGGCGCGTGCTCAGGGCGGGCATCGACCCGCGCGACAGCGTCTCGGTGATCCGTCTGCTGGAACGCATCGAGATCCGCTGCGGCAGAAATGGCATGACATCCACCATCACCATCGACGGCATCAACCCCGAAGCGGAACTGCGCAGCGAGGCGGTGAATGCGAATGTCTCGTCCGTTTCCGCCATTCCGGAAGTACGCCGCCATCTCATCCGGATGCAGCGCGCCTATCTGGAAACCGGCAGCGTGGTGATGGAGGGCCGCGACATCGGCTCGGTGGTGTTTCCCGACACGCCTTACAAACTTTACATCGACGCCGCCGAACACGTCCGCGCCGCCCGCCGCGGTGGCGATGGCGAGGTGGACTCGATCGCCAAACGCGACGCCGCCGACAGCAAACGCAAAACCGCCCCGCTGATGGTGGCCGATGGCGCGGCGGTCCTCGACACCTCGGACCTCGACATCGAATCCGCCGTGGAGGCCGCGCTGGAAATTCTCCGGAAACAGGGACTCCCGCTCGGGGACGGGCCGGCATGACGGACGCCGGATTGAGCCCGCGCGACGTGCGGCGCAATTTCGCCTGCCTGGTGTGGATGGGCTCGGTTTTCGCGATGGGCTGGGCCGAGGTGATGGTGGTCTTGCAGCCGCTGCTCGTCCACTACGGGGCCAGCAACACGCAGATCGGCATCGTGCAGGGCGTGCTCATCGCCACGCTGCCGGGCATGTTCCTCTCGCCGTGGATCACGCGGCGCTTCCGCCACAAGAAGATCTATCTGTTTGTCACGGATTCGCTCTATCTGCTGCCGGTGGGCATCGTCGGCGCGGTGGTGTGGGCCGGCGGCGCGGGCGACGGCGGGACGATGGTGGGGTTCATCGTGCTGATGATGCTGTTAGGGCAGATCGCCGCGGGTTTCGGCGGACTGCCGAACCAGGAGTTTTTCACCGCGTGCATCCCGATGCGCCTGCGCGGCCGCCTGGCCGGGGTTTCCGCGGGACTTGGCGGCGTGCTGGGATTGGGCGCGGCCGGCATTGCGGCGTGGGTTCTGGACGTGATGCCGAAACCGCAGGCCTTCGGCGCCTTGCTCGTGCTGGCGTGGTTTCTGTGCCAAGTGGCGAACGCTTCGGTCCTGATGGCCCGGGAGCCAGCCACACCGGTCGAGCGCTCGCCGCGGCCATGGGGGCGGGACATGTGGCGCGCGTTTCTCCAAGACCGGAATTTCCTGCGGGTGGCGCTGGCGGTCTGCCTGCTCTCGCCGCTGTTGGGGCAGTTGGCGGTTTTTTCCAGCGTGTTCGCTTTCCGTGATCTCGGCTTCAAGGCGCAGATGGCGGCCTGGCTCGGCATGACGGCATCCGGCGCGCGCCTCGCGCTGAGTCCGGCGGCGGGATGGTTCACGGATGCGTGGGGTGCGAGGCGTGCGCTGACGTTCTGGGCCGGTTTTGCGGGACTGGGATTTCTGCTGCTGGCGTGTTTCCCGGGCACCGCCAGCGTGTTTGCCGCAGCCGGCATCGCGGCAGTGGCGGGCAGCGGGTTTTCCGGAGCCATGAACGCGCTCACCTGCGGGATTCCAAGTCCGGAAAACCGTGCCGGACATTTCACGCTGCTCGGGTTTTGCATGATCGCGACCAATTCCGCCGGGCCGTTGTTGGCCGGATGGCTTTTCGATACGGTGGACTACCGCACGGGATTCGCGATTCTGGCGGCGCTGGTGCTGGTTTTGGCGGGCACCGCGGTCTGGCTCCTGCGCGGCCTGAGCACGCGGCACGAGGATTACGCCTGAATGCGGCGATGCGCGGGTTTGTCGCTTCAGCGTGCGCCGGTTTTGGGTTGGGCGGTCTTGTGGATTGAGAAAAGTTGTTTGAGACCGGTGGCGGCGGCGGGAGCGAGGTCTTGCAAGCGGTCGAGCGCGGCGCGGTTGAGAAAATCGCGGCTGCGGCTGGCGGAGGCGATGAGATCGACTTCGATGAGAATGCGGGGGCCTGCCGGCGTCTGGAGGACCGGATAGAGCGCGAAGGACGGGCTGGGCGGCGCGCTGGAGCCCGGTGATTTCGTAGCCGAGGTTGCGCAGGACGGCGGTTTTGGAGTCGGGTTTGTTGAGGCGGGCGCAGTGGCGCAGGGCGGCTTCGACATCACCTTGGCGGGCCGCCTTGAGCCATGACTCGACGAGCGCGCGGGCCTCGGCCTCGGGGGGCGCGCCGGACTCGGGCAGCACGGCGATTTCGATGCATTCGGCCAGCAGGTCGTCCTGCCACGAGAGCTGGCGGCGTTTGGTTTCCCCGCGTGTCCACTCGTCGAGGCTGGCGGCGGCGCCGGTGGCGGGAAGCGGGGTCCAGAGCCAGCCCTCGGAGGATTTGACGAAGTGGAAGGTGCGGAGGTCGAAGCGGTCGGGATTGCGGTTGGAGAAAAACTGGCCGAGCGCGACGGCATGGCCGCCGTCTTCGCGGGTGGCCAGTCCGACCAGACGGTGCGAGGTGGCGGGATCGCGCAGCGTCCACCAGATTTGAGCGGCGCGGAGGAGCGATTCGCGGGCTTTTTCCGGCTCGGTTGAGGGGGCGATGAGCGGGACGAGGTTCTGGAGTTCGCTGTTTTGCAGGCAGTGCGCCAGGTCCTGGGCGACCTGCCGCGCGTCGGGCCTGGGCGAGGGCGGGTGGGCCTCGGCGATCTTGAGCGCGAAGGCATCGGCCAGTTCCTGATCCGGGCCGTCCTCGGCGAAGGGATCCGGCTCCGTGGGTGTCTGCAGGAAGTCGCCGGGCAGATCGATCCGCCAGAATCCGTCGCTGGATTTGGCGAGTTCGAGGTGCACGAGTTCGATTTTCGGAAGAGAGGTGCGCGCGGGGTTGCCGGCCGGATCGAGGCAGGCGAGGGAAACCAGCGCGGTGCCGCCGTCTTCCTCGTGATGCACGGTGGCCCGCAGCACGTCATGGGAAACGAGCAAGCGCCACGGGCGCGGCGTGTCGGCGGCGGCAAGCGCGGATTCCGCGGCGCGCAGGCGGAGTGCCCAGTCGTCGGGTGGCGTGGTGGAAAGACCGCCCAGCAGGCCCAGGATTTCCGGCAGGTTGCGGCGGCCGCAGGCAGCGATGAAGCGCTCCGCGGCCTGTTGCGAGCCGAGCCCGCGGAGAGTCTCGACCGGCAGGCTTTTCTCGATTTTTTCACGGATTTTCTGTGAGGATTGATCGCGCAGGCGGGCCAGTTCGATGACTTGGCCGCGCAGCATCCATTGCTGGAGGGCCTCGATGCGTTTGCGGAGGGGCGGGGAGTAGCCGAGGCCGGTGTTTTCAAACGATGCGGGGAGCGGGGCGGGTTTCCAAGTGCCGGCGGAGCGGATCAGGGCGATGGGGAAAACACGCATGCGGTTGGGGTCCATTCCGCCACTTTTGCGCACCAGCACGGCGGCCAGTTCGCCATCGAGTTGGGTCTCGCCGGCCTCGAGCGGGCTGTCATCCAGCTCGCGGGCCATGCGCTCGAGACGGCGGGCGATTTCGCGGCGTTTGGCCTCACGGGTTTGCGGGGCAAGCGCCGTGTCGCGGCCTGGTTCGAGGTTGAGTTCGTGGTCGCGCACTTTTTCCAGAAAACGGATGGCCGCGTCTCCGGGCTCGCCAGCGGCTCCCGAGAGGGAAGCCAGGGTGGCCAGCCAAAGGGTGCGGATCATTCTCATCGCGGAATTCATAACCCATTTATGCGGCGAAAAAAGCGCGGATTTCGGTCACTCGACGACGCCGAGGAATTCGGGCAGGCTGCCCTTCACGCCTGCGAGCCGCGGGATGGCTTCCCATTCATGGCGATTGCCGACGATGCGATGGCCCATGCGCCGCAGCGTGATTCCGGGGTCGGCGCGCGTCGGCCGGTAGGTGCGCAGCCGTTCGCCATCACCCTCCCTCAGCACGTTCCATGAAAAGGCCGGGCGGCTGTCCACCATGCCTTTTTTATCGCCCCAGGCGCGGGACTCGCCGAAGCGCAGGTCGCCGATCCACACGCCCTTGGCGTGGCGGCGGGCGATCCACCAGCCGTCGGAAAACCAGACGAGGGTTTTGACTTCCCGCATGTCCCGCATGCCCTCGAGGGCCTCCGCCCCGCGAGGGTAGATCGTCCAGCGCACCGGCGTCCCGCGGCTTTCCCAGACCGTGCGATAGCCCACCCATAACTCATCACCGCGATCGACCACCGAGCGCCACAGGATGATGTTGAACGGCGTGGGTGCCTCCATGCGGCGCTCGTAGGCCACGCCGCGTCGTTTCAAGTCCGCATCGAATCCCGCCGATGCCACTTGTTTCATGCCGACGCTCAGCAGCGCGTAGGCCGAGGCGAGGCCCAGGCCCCATGCATTGAGCCGCCGCCGCTTGGGCAGTTGTTTCTTCGTCCGCAGGAAGGCCAGCCAGACGAGTGCGACGAGCATCGGCATGGTGAAGAAAAAATCGATGATGAAAAGGTGGTTGAAGCCGACCCGGTGATCGGAAAACGGCCACAAGACGGCGGTGCCATAGACGGTGAAGCAATCGATGAGCACATGCGTGCTCCAAACCGCGAAGACAAACCAACCGGCGCGCGCGCGGGTGATTTTGTCGCGTTTCCAGAGCTTCGCGAGTGGCGAGGAGAGGCCCCACGACGCGAGCACCATCACCAGCAGCGAGTGGCTGGGCCCGCGGTGCCACCATAGATTGGCCGCGTTGTCGAGAAACGGCGCGATGATCACGTCCAGATCCGGCAGCGTGCCGAACAAGGCCCCCCACGCCAGCGCGCGGTTGCCCAGCCGCCTGCCCAGGATCATTTCCCCGACCGCCGCTCCGAGCGTTGCCTGTGTGATCGAATCCACGGCCGAAGCAAACCGCAAATCGGCGATTGGCAAACCTCAAAACGCGGTTTCGCGGGCACGGGTGGCCCGGCTCGTCTGATTTGCGATCCCTCGACGCTCCGAGAGCTCCCGCGGGTGCCGGGAATTCAGGCTGCCGCCTCCCGGGGCGTGCCGGTCTTTTGTTCCTGATCCTCTTTGCGCTTTCTCTCCGCTTCGGCCAGTCGCGCGACTGCGCACAGGTTGTGTGTGATAACCGCCCGGCCGACGGCCAGTTCACGGTGCTCGAAGCCTTTGGCTAACAAGGGGCGT
Source organism: Akkermansiaceae bacterium (assembly GCA_025457625.1). GTDB lineage: Bacteria > Verrucomicrobiota > Verrucomicrobiia > Verrucomicrobiales > Akkermansiaceae > Luteolibacter. The sequence continues at coordinate 5,349 of JALOUA010000142.1, read as the reverse complement.
CCGCGAAACACGTTTTTGCATATGCCGATGCGGCCTTCGGTGGCGGCACGGCGTTTGAGCCCTTCCCTATAGCCTTCTTCGTTGTTTAACTTTTCGGCGGGTTCAATCACATTGCGGGGACACAGGCCGTTGCCGATTCCCGCGTTTTCCAGCAGGGTGGCGTTGGGTTTGCTGGCGAGTCCCCGGTCTCCCCACACTTTGGCGACAGGGTGTTGTTGTTGATCGATGGGCCGCTCGATGGCGGGCTTGACCAAGGCGCTGTCGCTCGGGTTGTCCTGATAGAGTTGGCAGTCAACAATGACGCCCTCGCGGGTGATGATGAGTTGCGCCTCTGGTTCTGATAGATCGGTCTCCTCGCGCCGGGTTTTGAGGATGGCAGTGCGAGCACGCTGCATTTCGCGAAGCGCTCCAGCCTTGTGGCGGTGGCGGCCAGGGTGTCGATTTGACGCCCGGCAAGGGTGAGCGCGATGAACTCCTGCTGAAGGCCGGATGCGGAGAGAATGGAACCGATGCGCTGGAAGAGGGCTCGTTGCCGCCGGTAATCCTCGGGGCCGTGAACGCAAGGAAGTGCTGGACGAAGGGCGGGTTGGTGGGTGAAGGTGATCACGGTTCGGGCGTTGACTGCTTTTGAGATGGTTCCAACTTCTGGGACAGACTCTGCTTAACCCGATGAAACAACGCCGGAAAATCGCAAAGCCCGGCATTATTTGATCAAGCTCCCCCATGTTCCCGAAGCATGCATTCGAACAAGACGGACTCAAACGTCAGGCGAAGACCAAGTGCGGCCGCGCCGCGCAGATTCTGGAACACTGCGTTCATGACTCGACGCTTCTCGACCACTTGCAGGAATCCGGGCCGCCCCTCGTCTTTCGCGGCGGCACCTGCCTCCTTCTTCACCTGCCGGAAATCCGCCGGCTTTCCATCGGCATCATCTGCGCGATGACGGGCAAGGATCCTGATTCCGTTCCCGAGGAGGTTGGAAAACGCGCCCCGTTCACACGCCACGAGGAATCCGTCCGCGATGGCGCCCGGCTTCCCCTCCCCCGGCACTTCAAGTTCTTCTATCCGCGGTGAAATCGTGGGTAATGATGTAAGAATTTTTCCCCGTTGCATGGCCTCCCTCGACTACGACACGCTTCACGTCCTGCAAAAAGAGCATCCGTCCTGGCGCTTGTTGCGCTCGGATCATGCGCCGCTGGTCGTTTCCTTTCTTAGCCGTGTTTTCATCCAACCCAACGTCCGCTTGATGGCGGAGGCCGACCTCGCCGAGGCGCTTGAGGATGATCTATTCGTCCTTCGCGAGCGTTTGGGCAACGACTCGTTTCCCAGATCCGCCCGCGACTATCTATCCGACTGGTCATCGCCCGCGAAGGGATGGTTGCGGAAGTTCTATCCGCGCGGCACCGATGAGCCGAGTTATGATCTGGTGCCCGCCGTCGAACGTGTCATCGCATGGCTGGGTGAGCTGGAGGCGCGGAGCTTCGTCGGCACCGAGTCGCGGTTGCTGCTGTTGTTCGACCTGCTGCGCCAGATGGCCACCGGTTCCCAATCGGATCCCGAAGCCCGCGTGGCCGAGTTGCAGAAACGCCGCGACGAGATCGATGCGGAAATCGCCCGCACCCTGGCCGGCAACGTGGCCGTGCTCGATGACACGGCCATCCGCGACCGTTTTCAGCAGTTCACCCACATCGCCCGCGACCTGCTTTCCGATTTCCGCGAAGTGGAGCAGAATTTTCGGTTGTTAGACCGCTCGGTGCGCGAGCGCATCGCCCTTTGGGAAGGCGGCAAGGCCGCGCTGCTGGATGAAATCATGGGCCGCAAGGATGCCATCGACGATTCCGACCAGGGCCGCAGTTTCCGCGCGTTCTGGGATTTCCTGATGTCCGACAGCCGCCAGCAGGAACTCACCCATTTGCTCGATACCATCCTCGAACACCCCGCCGTCGCCTCCACCGAGCCAGACCCGCGGTTGCGGCGGGTGCACTACGATTGGCTGCAGGCCGGCGATCACACCCAGCGCACCGTCGCCGATCTATCAAAACAACTCCGCCGTTTCCTCGACGATCAGGCGTGGCTGGAAAACCGCCGCATCATGGACCTGCTGCGCGGCATCGAGGCGAAATCCCTGTCCGTGCGCGAATCGCCGCCGCCCGCACCCGCGTTCATGGAAATGCGCGAGACTTCCGCCACCATCGCGCTGCCCTTCGAGCGCCCGCTGTATTCGCCTCCCTTCAAGCCCTCGCTGGCCTCCGCCATCCTCACCGCATCCGGTGAGGAAATCGATGCCTCCGCCCTGTTCGCCGTGCGCTTGGTGGACAAAGCGGCGCTGGCCTCCCACATCCGCCACAGCCTCAGGGATGCCAGCCAGGTTACGCTCCGCCAACTCGTCCAATCCCGCCCGCCCGAGCATGGCCTCGCGGAAATCATCGCCTATCTCGAAATTGCCCATGCCTCATTCACCATCACGGTGGACGAATCCGCCGAGGATGTGCTGGAATGGTCCGGCATGACGGAAGACGGCTCGCCCATTCAAAAATCCGCCCGACTGCCGCGTGTGATCTTCGTCCGATGAACGCTCCCGAACCTGCCCCCGAATCGCCGCAAGAACCCACGCTCTCCGCCGTGGTCATTCCGCTGCTCAAGGGTGTCATCTATCAGGAAAACGATCCGCCTCTCTGGGGTCGTCTCGTCGCCCTCGATGCCAAGGTGCGGGACTACGTCCGCGTGCTGGATCTCGAACTCGTGCTCGATGAGGCGGAAGGATATGCTTTTCTGCGCTCCCGGGAGACTGATGAGAGCGAACCCGGAAAGCCTGCCGCCACTCCGCGCTTGTTCCCTCGCCGCCAGTTGTCTTTCCCCGTCAGCCTGCTGCTCGCCCTGCTGCGCAAGAAACTCGCGGAATTCGACGCCTCCGGTGGTGAAGCCCGGCTTGTTCTCTCCCGCGATGAAATCGTCGAAATGATCCGGGTTTTCCTGCCTGCGAACAGCAACGAGGCGCGACTGACCGACCAGATCGAAACCCACCTCAACAAAATCGCCGAACTCGGATTCATCCGCAAACTCAAGACTTCGTCCTCCACATCCCAAACCGGCAACTATGAAGTTCGCCGCATCCTCAAGGCCTTTGTCGATGCCCAATGGCTTGCGGATTTCGATGCCCGGCTCGACGCCTACCGCCGCCACCTCGAAAACCCCGGTGAGGAAAACTCCGATGACTGATCCCGATCCGCCGATGCTCGAATTTGCCGCCGACGATGCCCTGACCGGCTTCCGTCTGCAACGGCTCGAAGTGTATAACTGGGGCACCTTTGACAAACGTGTTTGGAGCCTTCATCCCGCTGGTCGCAACTGCCTCCTAACAGGAGATATCGGTTCGGGAAAATCCACCCTCGTCGATGCGATCACCACCCTGCTCGTTCCCGCCAACCGCATCGCCTACAACAAGGCCGCCGGAGCGGAATACAAGGAACGCAGCCTGCGCTCCTACGTGCTCGGCTACCACCGCACGGAACGCTCGGAAAGCGGCGTCGGTGCCGCCAAACCGGTCGGCCTGCGCGATGCCAACGCGTTCTCCGTCATCCTCGCCGTATTCCACAACGGCGGCTATGACCAGACCATCACCCTCGCCTGCGTGCTCTGGATGAAAGACCCCGCCGGCCAGCCCGCGCGCTTCTACGTCGGCGCGGAGAAGTCGCTCTCGATCACCGCCGATTTCTCCGACTTCGATGCGGATATCACCAAACTCCGCCGCAGGCTCCGCCAAAACGACGCCCAGACCTTCGATACCTTTCCCGAATACAGCTCGTGGTTCCGCCGCCGCTTCGGCATTGAGACCGAGCAGGCGCTCGACCTCTTCCACCAGACGGTTTCGATGAAATCCGTGGGAAATCTCACCGATTTCGTCCGCGGCCACATGCTCGAACCCTTCGATGTCGAATCGCGCATCACCGCACTCATCGCCCACTTCGACGACCTCGACCGCGCTCACGCCGCCGTCATCCGCGCCAAACGCCAGGTCGCTTTGTTGGAACCCATCGTCATCGATTGTGACAGGCACGAGGAACTGCGCGCCGAAGTCGAGGATTTGCGCGCCGCCCGGGAATTTCTCGAAGCCCACTTCGCCACGCTCAAGCTTGATTTGTTAGATAAACGTGCTGTCACCCTTGAGTCCGAGCATGAACGCCAGATGTCCCGCATTCAGGGCATCGCGGAAACCCTCGCCGCCTTACGCCGCGACGAGGCAGACCTCAACCGCCAGATCGCCGAGAACGGCGGCGACCGAATCGCCACTCTAACATCCCGCATCGGCGAGCTTTCGGGCGAACGCGACCGACGGAAAAAGAAATTCGATTTCTACGCCGATCTTGTCTCCAAGCTCGACGAACCCACTGCACATGATGCCGCAGCCTTCAACGCCCAGCACGACCGCATCGCCGTGCTCAAAGGCAAAGGCGAAACTGACGAGGCCGACCTGGAAAACCGCATCACCGAAGACAAAGTCGCCATGCGCGACTTGCAGGAGGAACTCACCACCGTTTCCGCCGAAATCGAAAGTCTGAAAGCCCGCCGCAGCAACATCCCGTCCCAACAGATCGCCATCCGCGAAGCGCTTTGCCAGGCAATCGGACTTACGCCGGAAGATATGCCTTTTGCCGGCGAACTCCTGCAAGTCCGCCCCGAAGAATCGGCCTGGGAAGGTGCCGCCGAGCGCCTGCTCCACAATTTCGGACTCTCTCTCCTCGTGCCGGACAGCCACTACCCTCAAGTCGTCGAGTGGGTGGACCGCACCCACCTCCGCGGACGGCTTGTCTATTTCCGCATCCGCAGTCGCGTTTCTAACGAAACGCCAGACCTTCACCCGGACTCCATCGTCCGCAAACTCCAGATCCGCCCGGACTCGCCGTTCTACGACTGGATGGAACGCGAGCTCGCGCATCGCTTCGATGTCGCCTGCTGCGCGACCTCCGAGCAATTCCGCCGCGAGTCCCGCGCCATCACCCTCGCCGGGCAGATGAAAATGCCCGGCGAACGCCATGAAAAAGACGACCGGCATCGTATCGACGATCGCTCGCGCTTCATCCTCGGTTGGAGCAACGAGGCGAAGATCGCGACCCTCGAACGCGAGAAATCCCGGATCGAATCCCAAGGATCTGCCGTCGCCTCGCGCCTCGCCAAGGCCGATGCCGAGCGCCGTGCCCTGCGCGAACGCGTGAACCTGCTTTCGAAACTCGAAGAGTACCGCGACTTCCGCGAGATCGACTGGTCAAGCGTCGCCAGCGAAATCGCCGCACTGGAGGAAGAACGCCACCAGCTCGAAAACGCCTCCGACATCCTCCGCCAGCTCAACGA